>NZ_OZ038523.1:3107061-3448201 GCF_964036595.1 Tenacibaculum sp. 190524A05c
GAATGTGTTTATGAGTGTAATGGAACGAACTATGAGTTAGCTCCAGGACAAGGAAGTGATTGTTATTTAAATTATCCAGCTTTAATTACAAATCACCCAAGTTGTGGTGGAAATGGAGGAAGCTCTGGATCTGGTGGAGGAGGAATTCGTCCTACTGGTGGAGGAATTGAAGTTTGGGCATAATTCAATAGTTAATTTGAAAATCTAAATAGCATGAAAAAATCAATTTTAAATTTAGGGAAGGCTTTAAGTAAAGATAGCCAAAGAGGAATCAATGGTGGTTTCGGATTAAATTATCAGTGTCCTAACGGAGGTAGAGCTCTAGTGGGATGTATAAACGGAACTTTAGTTGGGTTTTGCGCAGGTGGAGTTACTGTAGATTTCGGGCCTTGTTTATAGTCTAGGTTATATTAAAAACCAAAAATAAACGCTGCTTTTTTAAGTAGCGTTTTTTATTTACAATAATTATTACGGTTATCTCGTTAAGGTATCAACCAATTAAATCAAAAACAAAAAAATGAGAAAAACCGTAATCCTCCTAAGTTCATTGGCTCTTGTTATGAGTTCATGTGTGTCTAAAAAAAAGTACGCTGAATTAGAGCAACAATATCAAGACACCAAGGGAAATCTTCAAAAAACGACATTAGAGAAACAACAATTAGAAGCAAAGTTTGCTAAAATTGAAAAACGCGTAGAGAATTATAATGAGAAGATCAATTCATTAAAAGATTATAATGCTTCATTAGAAGAAGAGAATAGTGTGAAATTAGATATGATTGGAAATACAGCAGTTATTTCTAATTCTATGAAAGAGAAAATGAGAGCAACATTAAAAAATGTAGATCCAGCTGAATTGGCAAATGCTAAAACATTAAAAGATTCAATGGATGTTGCAATAGCTTACAACTTAAAGAAGTCTATTAATACTTCGGATTTAGAGAACTCTGATGATGTAAATATTGATATTGATCAAACCGTTGTGATGATTTCAGTATCAGATAAATTATTATTTAATACTGCGAGTTATAAAGTTAAGAAAAAAGCCTATAAACTAATAGAGCAATTAGCGAACGTAATTAACTCTGAGCCAAGTATGGATGTAATGATTGAAGGTCATACAGATTCTAGAACTATTAACAATGCTGTAGTTCAAGACAACTGGGATTTAAGCGTAAAGAGAGCAACGTCTATCGTTAGATTATTAGAGAAAAAATATAAAGTAGAATCAAATAGATTGATTGCTGCTGGTAGAGGTAGTTCTGTACCTTTAGTTGAAAATAGTACTGCGAAAAATAGAGCAAGAAATCGTAGAACAAGAATTGTAATTCTTCCAAACCTAGATAAATTCTTTGGTTTGATGGCAGAAGAACAAACACTTAACCCTTAATAAGGTTATTATAATCCCTCATAAATAAGGAAACCCTATCTGAAATTAGATAGGGTTTTTTTAATATTATTTTTTTCCGAATAAACGTTGAAAGAAGTTTTTAGCTTTTCCTTTCGCCTCTTTCAGCTCTTCTGCAGCATCTTCTGCTAAGTCAACCGCTTTCTCTGCAGCTTCACTTAAAGCTTCCTTAGTTTCTTCAGCAAATTCGTTTGCTTTAGCCTTAATGTTTTGAGCTTCTTCACTCGCTAACATTTCTTTTACTTTCTCTTTAGTATCGTTGTATGCTTCTTTAGCATCATCTGCTAAATCGGCAAGCTTTTCTCCGGCTTCTCCTGCAAATTCAGAGATCTTTTCTTCCGCAACTTTAGCATATTTACCTGCTTTATCCGCTGCTTCTTTAAAAGCTTCTTTTGCTTCTCCGGCCATTTCAGTTGCTTTATCAGCAGCTTCATTAAATGCGTCTTTCGCAGATTTTGCAGTTTCTTCAGCAGTTCCAGTAGTTTCATTTGCCGTTTCTTCTGCGTTTTCTGCAGCTTCATTAACTGTGTTTTCTACATTTTCACTAGCGTCCTTTGCATGATCTTCTAAATTCTTGTTTTCTTCAGACATTTTTTTTGATTTAAAGTTAGTTACTTCTCAAATTTATAAAATAAAAAGAAACCCAACAATCTCATATTGTTGGGTTTTGACTAACTACTAAGCTAATCGAATTATCAAAACAAATCCTTCTCCTTTTGATTTCTTTCGATATAAGCAATATCTCTAGTGTTCTTTTGAACAGCAATAGCAGCATATATACTTAACATAAATGATATTCCGTAAAATCCTTTTTCACTCAATTCTAAATCAGCATTCCATAATCCTATAATTAGCAGAACAATAGAAATAACAGTTGTAGCCCAACTAATGCTATAATACATTTGAGTTACCTCAATTCCTTCAAGTTTATCTCTTACTGCTTTTTGAACAGAAATAACCGAGAATAACCCGAATAATAAAATGGTGAAATAGTATCCTTTTTCATTTAATAACATATCAGCATTCCATAAACCGATACAAAAAGCAATTGTTCCCACGAATAAACTAGCCCATGATGCTCCAACAAATGCAGGTGTTGGTTTTTGATCATAAATAGTGTTCTTTTTTCTTTTTTCTTTTTTGGTTGTAGCTTCTTTGTTTGAAACTGTTGTTTGATAATCCATAATAATTTATTTTAAATAATTACACTTCAAAGATGCAGTGATCTCAGTTCTTGCGGAAAACAATTTTTGTTTAAAACTGACGATATATAATTATTTTAATTATGTTTATCCACATAAAATAATGGTGTTTAATATTATAAACTGATGATATAAAATGAGTTTAAATTCATTAATTTCCTCTTTTTCTTCAGAAGAAGCTACTCGATTTATTGGTTTTTTGAATAAAAAGAATAAAAGATCCGATGTTAAAAATATTGAGTTGTTCAAGTATTTGTATACCGATGAGTTTTCCTCAGAGGAGATTTGTAAGCGATTATATTCAAGTGGAAAGAAAGATGCCTATCATGCACTAAGAAAAAGGTTGTATGAATCTATTATCGAGTTTTTAGCTGCAGTGAATCTAGAAGAGGAAAACTCTGAAAAGGTAGCCGTGATCAAATATATCTTGGTAGCACGTTCTTTTTTGCAACAGCAACAGTTTGTTTTAGGATATAAATTGCTGGCGAAAGCATCAAAAATTGCGAAGGAATATCAACTCTATCCATACCTCAATGAAATTTATCACTTACGAATTCAATTTGCACATGCTAATGACAAAGAAGATTTAAATCAATTAATTGAGTCTTATAACTTTTACAGAAAACAGGCTCGGTTAGAAGAAGAGTTGAATATTGTATATGCTAAAGTACGAGCTATATTACATCAAATTACAGCTAAAGGTGAGGTAATAGATTTTCAAAAAATTGTTTTACGCATTCTTCATGAACAAGATATAGACATTAATGAATCCTTATCCTTTAAATCTTTATACCAATTATTAACGATTGCAAGTATTTCAGCATTTGTATCGAAAGATTATTTACAAATCGAATCATTCATGCTAGAAATGTATGAGGTATTAAAAGAACATCCAAATAAAGATAGAGAACGTTTTTTCCATATTCATGTATTATACATGATTGCTAATACACTTTTTAGAACCAAACAATTCGGGAAATCGATGCAGTTTTTAGAATTAATGGATAATGAAATTTGTAAGAACAAAAAAAAGTACGAACGTATTTTTAGATTGAGATATGAGTTACTCTATACTTTAAACCTAAATTATACTAACAGTCAAAATAAAGCAATTGAAAGGCTTGAATCGATAATGAAAAAGAAACATTCGGATGTGGTTGGAGCTTTAGATTTACATTTAAGTTTAGTGGTGTTTTACTTTCAAAAAGGAGCAATAAAAGCTTCATACAGTTTATTATCGAAACTTTATCACACGGACAATTGGTATCTGGAAAAAGTAGGAAAAGAGTGGGTGATTAAAAAAAGTTTGATTGAAATTTTATTGCTTGTAGAACTTGATAAATTTGATCTGTTTGAAAATAGAATAAGTAGGTTTAAACGTCAATACGGATCTTATATAAAGGAAGTCGGTCAGGAACGAGTTTTGATTTTCTTGAAATATGTAGAACAGTATTATGATAACCCGAAAGCCATAACATCTGTAAACTTTCTAAATACCGTTGAAAATTCTTTTGATTGGATTGGAGCCAAACAAGAAGATATTTTCGTGATGAGTTTCTATGCTTGGTTAAAAAGTAAAATGATTAAAAAACCAGTTTATGAGGTTACTTTAGATTTAATAGCTCAAGCCCAGGAATTATAGAAAAGCTTCATCAATAGGTTCCCATAACTCTATTTTATTTCCATCTAAATCTACAATCCATGCAAATTTACCGTAGCTATATTCTTCAACATCGCCAAGAATAGTTACACCTTCAGTTTTGAGTTGTTCTAATAATTCTTTTAAGTTTTCAACTCTATAATTTACCATAAAGTCCTTTTTTGAAGGAAGAAAGTGATTTGTATCTTTCTTAAACGGACTCCATTGTGTAGAAGCTTTTTTATCATCATTATCTTTCCACCAAAATGTGCATCCCCAATCGTCAGTATTAAAACCTAAATGTTTTTGATACCAATCTTTAGTTGCGTTTACATCTTCAGTTTTAAAAAATACTCCTCCAATACCTGTTACCTTACCTTTTTTCATTACTTCTTTTTAACGTTAGTTTCATAAGTGTTTATCCAATCCTCAACCGTAATTTTTGTACACAACTCGGCAATTAACTCATAAGGAATATCATCCATTTTTTTAAAACGAACACAGCTTTTACCCATGTCTAATTTTCGTTTGCTGTGCTTTGGGTATTCATTTACAAACCAATCATGAATTTCTGGGTTTGCATAAATTCCACTATGATATAAATTCACAGAGTTCTTTTGTGAAGCGACATTCATAAACGGTAATGGTTGCTTTGGATCGCAATGATAACCATCTGGATAAATCGAATGCGGAACATAATACCCCAACATGTTATAAGTTATTCCTTCTTCAAAACCTTCGGGAAGATTTTCCTTTATAATCGCTCTAATTTTTTCAACTACAGGCTGTCTGTCTTCTGGTATCTGACTAATATATTCTTCTGGTGTAGATGCTTCGTATTTCATGCTATAAATTATTTGCGTTGTAAGAATAATGATGATACTAAAGATATAATAAATCCGATTATGGTTACAAGAACAAGCATAAATAGTGCAGCAAAAGAGCTTGACATTTCAATGATTTCATCTTCTCTTCCTTGATTTCTTAGCATTTCCTCATAATTTGAAAAGAAATCTGGATTTATAAACTTGGTATAAATAAAGTCAGCAATTCCAATTCCTGTTCCTACAAGTAACGATATTAGAACACCAATAACAATTCCTTTCCCTATTGATACAACACCATTATTTACGTTATCTCTGTAATGTTTAATGGCAAAATAGATAAAGGATAAGGATAAGAAAATTGATAGATATCCGAGAATTTCATTTGTGCTATAATCGAAATTATCAATTCCAATAATAAGGTGCAACGTAAAAACTAGAAAACCTGTTATGATTCCGTAAGTACCGTATTTTACTATTGTATTTTTCATTTTTAAAAGCATTTAAATTATAGGGACAAAACTAAGTTCATAGGAAGAATTAGCGTTCATACTAAAGTACCAAATTGCTCATACTTTAGTGTTAAGACTATAAAATATCGAGTTCCTGGGCTATTTGAACTGCTTGGGTTCTTCGTTTAGCATCTAATTTAGTAAGTAGATTTGATACATGAGTTTTAATAGTACTTTCCGATAAAAATAGTGTTGATGCAATTTCTTTATTCGAAAATCCTTTTGCAATAAGTTCTAAAACTTCATATTCTCTTGAAGTAATTTCTAGTTCTTTTATTTTTTGATGATTTATTTCTGAAGTTGTTTCCTGTGGCCTGTTAATTTTTCGATTAAAATAGGCTCCAACGAAAAAACCAATTAATGCAATGCAGGTAATTACAAGTTCAGTTTTTATACCGCCAAAAAGTATGGAGTATTTGCTGATTTGAAATAGTAGTATTACAGCAATGATTAAAGCACTAAAAACAAGAATTGTTTTCTTCATGCTTCTAATTTATAAATTAGAGATAAACTAACAGAATTTCTTCTTGACTTTGTCAACAATTGTTTGCGCTAGTTTTTCTTTACTTTCTATAGTCCATCCTGCCACATGAGGAGATAGTAAAACATTTTCTGAATTGATTAAATATTGAAAAGCATCAGGCATTTCTGAATCTGTAAAAAGATTTTCAAACGACTTTTTCTCGTACTCCAAAACATCTAAACCTGCGCCTAAAACTTTTTCAGCTTCAATAGCAGCAACCAAATCTTTTGTGACAACAGATTTTCCTCTTGCAGTATTGATTAACCAAAATGGTTTTTTAAAGCCATTAATAAATGATTCGTTAACCATATTCATAGTTAATTTTGTTTGTGGAGTATGAAGACTCAATACCTCAGCTTTTTCTTGAAGTTCTTCCAACGAAACTTGTTTACAATTTTGATCGCCAACATTTGGTTTTATATCGTAACACAGAACCTCAACATCAAAACCTCTAAGTTTTTTAGCAAAGGCTTTCCCCATATTTCCATAACCGATTAAACCAACCGTTTTACCGTCTAGTTCAATTCCACGATTATCTTCTCGTAACCATTTTCCTTGTCGGACTTCTTTATCAGCCTTATTTAGTTTATTGAATAATGAAAGTAACATTCCTAAAGCATGTTCACCAACTGCATTTCTATTTCCTTCAGGAGCCGAAACTAATTCAATACTTTTTTGTTGTGCATAATAACAATCAATATTTTCAAGTCCAGCACCAACACGACCAATAAACTTCAAGTTTGTTGCTTTATCCAAAAACTGTTGATCAATTGTAAATCTACTTCTAATTACAATTCCATCGTATTCATGAATTTTTTCTTCTATTTCATCTTTAGAAGAAGTATAGTCTTCATGATTTGTAAAACCTAAATCTTCGAATTGATTAATTAGTAAAGGATGATTGGTGTCGAGATGTAAAACTTTCATCAACGAATATGTTTTAGAAAAATGATTCTTAATATTTTGGTTGCTAAGGTACTTATTTTAACCTCTTAGTTTAGACCATTTTTCATTTAACATATGAAGAATTTCGCGGTATCTTTCCTTAAATTTTTCAATCTTTTCAGGATCAATATCTTCTTTTCCTTTCAAGTAATAGTTGATTTCGAACTTCAAATCATACAGTCTATTACGCGTGTTTGTATAATTCACCCACAAACTCTTATGATCGAAAAAAGTGTTATAAGTACTTATAACAGTGATGAAAGAAGAAATAATTAACGCAATATTTTTGGTATGATCATTCATAAAAGACAAAGCGTTAAAGCCAGCAAAATCAAAACCTAATATAATTGTACTCACAGCACTAGCAATAGTTACGATTACATGAAAGTTTCTGGCTTTGTGTCTGTTATTGTTCCTTTTTTCTGTAAAGCTTTTAATTTGTTTGTCAATTTCTTCTTGTAGAAATGCAATTTTCTCTCTAAGCTCTTCATTTGTTTCTTTCATAATTCAATTATATTATTTTCAGTGCAACAAGGTTTTTATATCGTAAACTATTTACTTTTTTCTCTATGCCTTTAAACCTATCTTCTAATAAGGTTTTACTTTTAGTAACAATTTTTAAACGATCAACAGTATAGTTCAATTTGGTAATAGAATCTAAATAATTTTCATTTTCAAAATGCAATAAAGCTTCATAATATTCCAATTCAGATTCTGTATGGTTTATAGTTTCCAACGTTTCATAATCAATTTGTGGAAGCTCTAACTCAATACTCTTTTTTATAATATTCAATTGATCCCTAGATTCTTTTAAACTCTGATGATTAGGAGTGTTAGTAACTTCAATAATTCTTAAGTTAGCATCTATGTAAGTGTTTAAAATTCCTACTTTTTGTTTAAGAATTAACTTCCTTAAGTTCTTATTGGTAAATACAACTTCCTGATAACGTTCAAAAGCAACAGTAAGTAAATGTTTAGATTTCTGTAAATATTTTACGGCTAAAGAAAACTCTTCTTTATCAATGTAATCATAAGCTTTAGCATGTTCAGTAAGTGCTAACCCATGAATAAATCTGTAAGAGTTTTTATAAGCTGGATTTCTATTAATTACTTGAACACTTTTCTTGTACTGCTTTGTTCTTCTGTATAACCATAGTAGCATATAGTTGAAATCATCAATATGCTTATCGTTATTTTTTACAACGGTTATTTTATCTTCATTTTTTTCAAAGCTGATTTTTGCATTGTTTAAAATAACTACTTGACTTTCGATTAATCCAATTAATTGATTTTCATCAGTGTGTTCAGATTTAGTTTCCATAACTAAATTCAGAAATGTAAGAATTAGAAAGTCAATGTTTTGTTGTGATAAGGTCATTTTCTTATACGATAAATGACTCAAAATGCGATCAATCTCTTTTTTAAAGTTTTTAGAAGATGCACCAACAGGTTCTGAACTATTTGTTATTGAGTTTAAGAAATGATAAAACTCATCGATATAAGGTTCATTTTCAATGCCACAGAAAATTAGATATGGCAAATGATGAAAAATATTTCTAATAATATCGTCTCCGGTATTGATGAAAATCGAAGATGGATTTATCGCATCATTTAACTTATGCGATAACTTTAATACTTGACTAAACTTAAGCTTTGAACTTAACTTGTCTGTCAATAATTTAGTTGGAATGTTGTCATCAATCTTCTCAATAATTTTCTTGATGTTTAATAAATCTGCTTTTGAAACATCTTCTTTGTTTAAGAAGCTTTTAAACAAAACATCATAATGAGAATACGAATCGAAAACATAAGAGTTCGTAAGGTCTTTTTTAAATGACTCCAAAGAGTTGTTAATAGACTTTAAAAAGCTCGCATTTTTTTGCTCTTCTGAAATACTCTTTTCCACCAATTTAATGTCAATCAGTGTGTTGATGTTATCTACAGATTCTTTCTCATTCTCCGACTTTTCAATCAAATACTTTAATAAAAACACTTGATTGATATTCCTGTTGAACGCACAGTTGGTATTCTTAGTTTCCTTTCTAAGAAGTTTTATGATTTCACCAGTTTTTTGTGGCGTAGAAGAAAGATACTTTACACGAGTTTTCTCTTCGTGGATTTCGTTATTTATATTATAAATCCTGTCAATTACAGATATATCTCTATAGGTATTATCTAGGTAACAATAACGTTCATAATCACTATCTAATGAAGCTAGTTTATACTTTTGAGAATCAGCAAAAGATTCTAATAAATTATTAGTTAATTCGGTTGGTTGGTTATTTCTAAAAGCATCTATAATTAGTTCTCCGTTTTTAACTTTGTCAGAAGTAAAGTCATGAATATTCAATGATTCGATAAAATCATTAAATCTATCGAATAAGTTTTTCCCTTTTTCAATGAAAATATATAGTACAATGATTAATTCAAATTCATTGTAAAAAATCTCCTTATTAATCTTTTTATCATTTGAAGAAATTGATTCTTCAATAAATGATAAAAGTTTGTTTCTAATAGAAGAGAAGTTGGTGATTTTCATCTGAAAACTCTCAACAATGTTAGAAAGTTCTTCTCTATATTCATTGGCTAGAATTATATCATAATCTTTATAAATAGAAAATACATTTTCATAAAAGATTGTGGTTAATGCTAGTTTAGAATCTTTATCGAAGGAATTTTTGTTGATAAACGGAAGCGTATAGTTTATGACATCAAAAGTATCTATAACATAAACACTATTGATCCCTTTGAAATGTTCAATGAGATCAGACTTTACAACTTGTAATTCGTCGATGGTGTAAAAATCTAAGAGTGTTTCTCTTTCCATTTATTTTTATTTTTAACAAAATCTACAATGCTTTTAATATCCACATCATCTAGGTTTTCAGGATCCTCAAGACTATCTTCATCTTCAATATCGGCAAGATTATTTTCAATATTATAACTTACGATAGTGTTGTGTCTTTCGATTAAATTTTTTGTTAAGTCTTTATTGTAATCAGTTTTTATAAGAATATCGAATACTTCAGAAAGCGGAAATCTAAATCGATCTAAGTATAAATTGTTATGCTCATTTGGCTCAGAAAGAATAATTTGATTCCAATCTAAACTTTCGTTATCATCAATCTTTTTTGAATATCGACTGATAGTAGTATTTAATAACTTTTTAGTTTCTTGAGAGAGGTCTTGTATAGAAACATACTTTTTTTCATCATCAAAATTTATATTGATGTTTTTCTGTTTGAAATAACGATCTCTATCTATTTCTAATTTTTTTGTTTTACCATTTAAATTGAGAATACGAGATATTTTTAGCTTTACCAATCGATCATCAACCTCATCCATTTTTAAGAGTAAATAGTCAAATATTTCTTGTTGCGTACCACAAATAACATTCTCATTTGTATCAAAAAAGCCATAAATACAACTTGTAAACTCTTGGTCATATTCATTCCCATCTTCAATTATTAAAATCTCTTCTTCAGAAATTTCTTCTAACTCAAAATAGAATTGAAATTCATTTTTAGTTTTTTGAACATAAAATTTCCCGCCTGATTCAAATATTACAGGAGCAAAGCGGTTTACTTTTTTGAATTCCCTTCTTATTCCGTAAACTTTCATCTTCTATTCTTGTAATTAATTACTTTATCTCGCATAAAATGATAAGCAGTATGAATATGAGTAAACTGGTCGTGTTTATAAGTAACAATTTCAGTTCCTGGAAAATACTCACTCCATCCTAATATCGTCTCTTCATCCCTTGCCTTACTTTCTGGTAAGAAGATTACATTTGGTTTAGATGTAATTTGATCTTCTACTTGAACTTCAAAAGTAAATGCTTGAGGTCCGTATTCTGTGTAACTTTCGTTTTTATTTTGATGAATATCGTTTATCGTTGTTAAGCACAAACAAAACTGTTTTTTCTCAACATCATAATAGGGGGTAAATTCACTTCGTAGATAGTTTTCATTGTTTCTATATAATGCTTTAACGCCAGCAATTATATCTTCTTTTTCCGGATTTTCTACAATGAAATTTTGCAACATTTTAACTGGTTCCGGAGCATTGGGGTTCTCAAAGTTAAATCTACCATTAAGATACGCACCAGAATCGAAACAACATAATCTTTTAAGATTTTCTTTTTCATGTAAATCCTCATACAGTAATGTAACAGGAGGATCTTTGTCATATTTATCTACTTGGTCACTTGGTGGAAAGTATGATGATTTACCATAAAATAGAAAGATTAATTTCTCATCATTATGATAATCACATCCAGATTGAGCAATAAGATTATTGTCGTCTGTAATTATGTATTTAAATAATATGTGATATTTGGTAGTGTGGCAAAACGGTAGTAACTCTCCTTCAATTTCATTGTTGTCTTTATAATCATCAATGATATCTTTAAATGTTCTCATTCTCTTTATTTAGCAAATAATTTTAGGGGACCATAAGTTATAAAAAAGCATTAAATATCCTACAGAGAACATAGGATATTTAATACAATTTTAAGTTTTAATATTGTTCTTTCTCATTAGGAAAGTCAACGTTTTTTACATCAGTAATATATTGTTTAAAAGCATTTGTCATTTCAGTGTGTAAGTCTAAATATCTACGTAAGAAACGTGGATTAAATTCATGAGTCATACCTAACATATCATGCATAACTAATACTTGCCCGTCAACACCACTTCCAGCTCCAATTCCAATAACAGGAATGGAAATACTCTCAGCAACTTCTTGAGCCAACTTCGCAGGAACTTTTTCTAGTACTAAAGCAAAACACCCAAGTTGTTCTAACAACTTAGCATCTTCTATTAATTTTCTAGCTTCTTCCTCTTCTTTTGCTCTTACAGTATACGTTCCGAATTTATATATAGATTGTGGAGTTAATCCTAAATGTCCCATAACAGGAATTCCGGCAGTTAAAATTCTTGAAATCGATTGCTCAATTTCTGCTCCACCTTCAAGTTTTACAGCATGTCCACCAGATTCCTTCATAATTCTAATGGCAGAATCTAATGCTTGTTTCGAATTTCCTTGATACGTACCAAAAGGTAAATCAACCACAACTAAACAACGATCAATAGCTCTTACCACTGAGCTTGCATGATAAATCATTTGATCTAAAGTAATTGGTAAAGTAGTTTCGTGTCCTGCCATTACATTTGAAGCAGAATCACCTACTAAAATTACATCAATACCAGCATCATCAACAATTTTAGCCATGGTGTAATCGTAAGCAGTTAACATTGAAATTTTTTCATTGTTACTTTTCATCTCTACTAACGATTTTACGGTAACTTTTTTATATTCTTTTTTTGCTACAGACATTTGGTGTATTTTAATTTGGGTAAAAATAGACAAAATACAGTAAACGAGTTAATATTCTGTTAATTTGAAGCTAATGAGACACTTTTTTATAGATTTACTCAAAATCTAGAATTATGAGAACATTTTTGATACTTTTTATGTTTGCACTTTCCTACTTAAATATGCATTCACAAAGTACGTCTGAAGAGAATGCAGTTAAAACTGTTATCGATACTTTTTTCGAAGGATTACACAAAGGAGATTCAACAATTGTAAGTTCAACATTAAAGTCAGACATTAAAATTCAAACTACATTTACCAATAAAGAAGGAGTGAAAATTCTTAGAGATCAATCAAGAGCCGATTTGTTAAAAGGAATTGCTGGCAAGAAAAAAGAGGATGTATATTTTGAAAAATTGTTGTCTTATGATATTAAAATTGATGGAAATTTAGCCTCTGTATGGACGCCTTATGAGTTTTACTATAATGAGCGATTTAGCCACTGTGGAGCGAATTCTTTTCAGTTGTTTAATGATAATGGAAAATGGAAAATTATTTTTTTGGTTGATATGAGAAAGAGAGATTCTTGTAAAGTAGGTGAAGTAAAAAAATAATGTATCTTTAAAGCGTGAGTGAAACTAGTAAAAAACAACTATTAAACCCTAATACATGGGTTGATAGCTATTCTGACTATCTGTTTAATTACGCAATAGTCAGGGTAAATAGTTCTGATATAGCGAAGGATTTGGTTCAAGAAACATTTTTTGCAGGGTTAAGATCTGCGAAGAATTTCGAAGGAAAATCTACAGAAAGAACTTGGCTAATATCAATATTGAAACGAAAAATTATCGATTACTATCGAAAGATTAACTCTAAAAAAGGACAAGCAGAGGTTCGTATGAGTTTTTATGAAGATGGAGAAAATGAAGGTAATTGGATCGAAGAACGTGTTCCTCAGTCTTGGAGTAGTGAGACTGAAAAAGGAATAGAGAACGAAGAATTGAAAGTACAAATCGAAGATTGTATAGATAAACTTCCCGAAAAATACGCTATGGTTTTTCGCATGAAAACAATACAGGAATTTGAAACTGAAGAAATTTGTAAGGAGTTAGATATAACTCCGTCAAACCTTTGGGTGATAATCCACAGAGCAAGAACGCAGCTAAGAAGTTGCATGGAAAAAAATTGGTTCAATAAATAACAAATGTTTAAATTTTTAAAAATTACCTGTCAAGAAGCAAATGAGATTTGTAACAAATCTCAATACAATGAAGCGACTCTGTTAGAGAAGGTAAAGCTAAGTTTACACATAGCTTCTTGTAAGTTTTGTAAAGAGTATTCTAAACAGAATAGAAAGCTTACAAATATTTTTAAAGCAAGAGCTATTGATTGTAAGAGTCACGTTCACTGTATGGACGATGAAGACAAAGAATTATTAAAAGAAAAATTAAAAGAAATGTCATCATAGAATTTCTTTTGACGAATTAAAAGATCGTTTTTTGATTTTTTGTTAGATTGAAACGGAGTTTACTTAAATTTAGGTAAATTCCGTTTTTTAAATTTTAATACATGCACTTTTTACCAGAAGAACTTGATAATTACGTAGTAAAACATTCACAGCAAGAACCTACTTTATTAAAAGAATTAAGTAGAGAAACTTGGCAAAAAGTACTTAATCCTAGAATGTTAAGTGGAGCTTTTCAGGGTAGAGTTTTGAGTATGATATCTAAACTAATTGCTCCTAAAACCATTTTAGAAATAGGAACCTATACGGGCTATTCAGCTTTGTGTTTAGCAGAAGGTCTTCAACAAAATGGAAAATTATATACCATTGATAAAAATGAAGAATTAGAAGAATTACAAAGTAAGTATTTCGAAAAATCTACTTTTTCTAATCAAATTCAACAATATATCGGTAACGCAATAGATATTATTCCAACGATAGAAGATAAGTTCGATTTGGTTTTTATAGATGCAGATAAATCTAATTACTTGAATTACTTTAACCTTATTATTGATAAGATGAATACTGGAGGAGTAATTTTATCTGATAATGTGTTATGGAGCGGTAAAGTAGTGGAAAAACTAGATGAAAAAGATATCGATACTAAAGTATTACTAGAATATAATCAATTACTTAATGAAGATGAAAGGTTAGAAACAGTTCTGTTGCCAATTCGAGATGGACTTACAATTAGTAGGGTGAAATAAACCTAATATTTAAGTTTATTACATATTTCTTTTTATTGGACCTGTTAAATCATCAATATTGTCTTTAACCTGCTCAACCTCTTTGTTAATATCAGCAACAATATCTGTATCTATTCCCTGATTTTTGGCGCTATCATTAATTTCTCTTTTTATTTCATTGGTTGCATCTTTAACTTGACGCATACCTTTTCCTAATCCTCGAGCAATTTCAGGGATTTTACTTGGTCCGAATACTACCAAAACAATAATGAAAATGATGAAAATTTCCGGACCTCCTATGAATAAAAAAACTAATTCCATGGTTACAAAGATACATAATTTAGGGCACCTTGGTTTTTCTATCTCACAATAAAAAACAATTAAATTTAGTTAAAGGTAATTGTCTTCGTACTAATAATAGCATCATTAGTTACAAATGGCATTGGCATCATTTCATCACTTCTTGGTTGTAAGTTAAACTTAGCATGTGTTAGTAAATCATTTGATATTTCGTTCAAGGTTAAGTTTAACTTTTGATCCTTATTAAAACGTAATTTTAATTGAAGCATTTTATCTTGATATGCCATGGTGTAGGTAAATAATCGTTGCTCTTTAACGGACTTTAAAGAATCATAAACGACAGCTGTATTTACACTTAAAAAGGATACATCGATATTTTCATTATTAAAAACTTCATACTTGCTAATTTTTCTTTGTGGAATAATAGTTAACCACAATTCACGACTATTTCCAATAATTGTATCCAAATCAGTTTGAATTAGAGATGATTTAATATCTCTAAATTCAGTTTTCTTCATGAAATTGAATCGAGTATTGTATTTACTAGCAGTTTCCGCATTTTCTATACTTCCCTCAGCGAAGTTGTCATCAAATATTTGTTTTGTGTAATTGTCTAATGTTTTATTATATGTTCCCCAAGACGCTGTTTTTGTATCAACATTTTGAGTATAAACCAAACTATTTGGTTTTTTCTTGTCCATATTAAAACCACTTTGAATAGTAGCTAGTAAAAAGAAAACTATTGTTCCAAAACCAGCTAACTTTATCCATTGATTTTTCTTTTTGTATTGATGAAAAACAGGAATAAGTAATCCCATTACCAATGCGATGAATAACCCAGAGATTAATAAATTTTTTAACCCTAATCCTACAGGAAACATTTTTATTAATGGTGCAAATATGTATAGTGTTGGAATAGCAAGTAGCGTTATAATTACATTTTTTGGATTTTTATTTCTTAAAATTAAAAGTCCTAATGAAATTAACCCAATAAATAGCGGTAATAAGAAAAATGCCGCTCCTTTTAAATAGACAAAAATTAAGCTGTTAATCACGATCCAAATGAACAAAGGAAAAACTAATAAATCGGTTGATTTGATTTTAATAAATTGATTGTATAATTTGAAAACTATCCAAATATTTAGCAAACAGAAAGCGGTGATATAATAATACCCATTGTAAGTAAATCCATGCAACATATCTTGGTAAGCTGGATGAATTACCACAATCAATTTCCATAAAAATAAACTAATAACAGAACAAATTACTAAAGAAAGTATAAATGGAATTCCTCCTTTAAATACTCCCGTAAAGGTTAACTTCTTTTTTTGAATTCCAGCAGCTACAATTCCAAATAGTAAAATAATTGAAAGTATGAGTAACGGTAGTATCCATGAGAACGGAAAAGTTAGTAATCCTACAAACGGAAAATTAACGAAAACATCATCCGAATCACTATCTAATTTAGATAAGTCAATTTCAGAAAAGTGATTTAAATTACTTACGAAATAATCTTTTTGATGTGCAAGAGATGATCGATCTAATCTTCTGTATGAATCTTGAACTGTATGGTAATCAAAATGATCTCCTATAAAAGCAAAGTTGAAACCATTAATGTTTGCTCCTTCTCTAAATACAGTTAAATCCGTGTCGTTTGGAAGCATTTTATAAATACTATACATCAAAGAATTTGCCGCAGGATAATTCGGGTTGGCATTTAAAAATTCCTTTAACAGTAAACTATTTTTACCATTAGTTTCCATGAGCATATAACTTGGTCCACCACTACCACGAGCTTCAAAATTTAATACTAATCCTACATTTTTAGCATAAGGATGGAAATGAACAAAAGCTTCCGCACCTAGTAACCCTAACTCTTCGGCATCTGAAAAAAGAATAATTATATCATTTTTAGGAGTTTTGTTATTTGCTAAGAATGAACGAATTCCTTCTAGAATAGTTACAATTCCAGATCCAGCATCAGCTGCTCCTAAAGATGAATGTGGACTACTATCATAATGACTAGCTACTAATAAAGATTTTCCATTTCCGCTACCTTTAATCTTCGCAACAATATTTTCTATTGTAGATCCAGCTCGCCATTTTTTATTAAAAACTGTTTTAGTTTGTATTTCTGGATGTAAACCAAGTTTTTGTAATTCTTCAAACAAGTAGTTTTTTACATCGTTATGTGCACTTGTTCCAACATGGTGCGGATTAACCGACATGTTTTTAACATGGTTGAGTGCATTGGTAATAGAAAATTCTTTTTTGGTAGTGTTTGAGTTACTTGTATAACTGGGTTTCATATCATGAAATCCCCAATACATAGCAAGTAAAATAATAACTAATGTAAGCGTTTTGTTAGTGGTCTTCATTAAGTTTTATTTTTTATTGTAGTAAGACTAAGCTGCAATTTTTGGTAGAAAAAACGCTATATCTTAAGTTTAAAATAATTATGATTCGGTGTACTCTTATATATAGTTCTAAAAATATAAAAATTAAATAAGAACTTCATTTTATTTTGTAAATAACTATAAATCAGTATATTTAAATAAGCTAAACTTACGTACTATGGGAATCAAAAGCTTTCAAGGCAGGAGAACAATGACCAGTGTTAAACCCTCAGAACCTATTTTGGTTTCAGATTATATGACCAAAAATTTAATTACGTTTAAGGAAAATCAACCTATTGAAGATGTAATTGAAACTTTGATTAAAAATAGAATATCTGGAGGACCAGTTGTGAACAGTAACAATGAATTAATTGGTATAATTTCCGAAGGAGATTGTATGAAACAAATCTCAGAAAGTAGATATTATAATCTACCAATAGACCAAAACAATACAGTTCAAAAAGCGATGGTTAAAGAGGTTGAAACTATTGATGGTAACATGAATATTTTTGATGCGGCCAATAAGTTCTTAGAATCTAAACGACGCAGGTTTCCGATTGTTGAGAATGGAAAACTGGTCGGTCAAATTAGTCAGAAAGATATACTAAAAGCTGCGCTAAAAATGAAAGGTAATTCCTGGAAATAGGAATTACACTTTTGGATTCACTCTTTCTTTTGGTAAATCCGTTATTATAATTTTATGTTTGTTATCGCTTTCTAAAGATGCAATTTTAGAATAGGAATAACCTTCTATAGGTTCTTGAAGATTTTTCCACTTTGCAATTCCTGCAACGGTTACTTCTTCACCAATTTCTATTATTGCTTCTCGATAACGGATGTTTTTCTTGAAACCGAAGAATCCTTTACTTTTTACATTATATGCTCTTAATAACTGCTCAAATTCTGGTGTACTTTCTTTAAAGGTTCCAGATGAAACTTTTTCATCAATAACTAAATGAGCTTTATAATTAACAGGTTCTCTTGATGGGTTTACAATCACATACTCGCCGTTTTTTTTAACAAAGAAAGGTTGAAACCGTTCTTCTTTGACTAAAGTAGCCCAATGATGACTGTTACCGTTACTTCTTTTTTCCTCTATTTTTATTCTATAAAAAATACATTCTCTTTTACTAAAAGGTGCAATTAATGGCTCAGTAACGTGCAATGCTTTACCTGTAATCTTAGTCAATTGATTTGTACGAATTCCACTAATGCCTGAACTAGGTAGTTTCCTTAAAGTTCGGATAATTACCTGTTTTTCATTAAAATGATACAATCCATAAAAAATAAGAAGTACAACTGGTATTACGATAAAGAAGATTTCCATTGCGTTAGTTTTATTCTATTAGTCAATAAATTAAGGAAATAGTTACAATTCTTTTTTAATTAACAAAAACAAATCATTTTCTAAAGCTAAATAACCTTGATTATAAATATAGAAATATGTATTTCCGGTTTTGGTATTGTAAATAGAAGTAAATAGTTGAAAGTCGAAACCTTTATCATACAATTTAGTCCTTGAGACTTTAACTTTCCCAGTTGTGTTTAGTTCAGAAAGAATTTTATAATTTTTCTTTAATCTATTATTGATGTTCCTGATAAGATTTTTGGTTTCTTTATCAACTTTATTATTATATGTGTTTCTGCAATAATCAGAACAAAACTTTTGATCTGATCTTCCTTTCAATTCAGTAGAACATTCTAAACAATATCTTTTTTCCATAGGGAGTAAAGATATAAAATTATCCGAATGTAATCGACTACAAACATTTACAATCGAAAGTAATTGCTTTACAACCGACTCCAGCTTTGATTCTGTCGCATCTTTGCAGTGTCATTATTTAATGGCAAAGTCTTAACTGTTAAACGATAACATAAAATAACATGAACGCATTAAAAAACAGAGTACAGTTAATTGGGAACTTAGGTAATAAACCAGAACTAATTATTTTAGAGTCAGGAAAAAAACTGACAAAATTTTCAGTAGCTACGAATGAAACGTACAAAAACGCGAAAGGTGAAAAGGTAACCGAAACACAATGGCATAATATTATTGCTTGGAATAAAACAGCAGAAATTATAGAAAGCTATTTAGATAAAGGAAGTGAAGTTATGATAGAAGGAAAATTAACTTCGAGAAGCTACGAAAATGAAAACGGAGAAAAAAGATATATCACAGAAGTAGTATGTAACGAAATACTAATGTTAGGAAATAAGTAGAGGGGGAAATTGCTAGACTCCAGAAAAAGAAAAGAAAAAGAAGAAACACCTGATAATTTTATCGGGTGTTTCTTCTTTTTAGGATATTATTCCTGACTTAAGTACAGTAAAACCACTCTATTAATTTTGGTTAAAATCCTTTTTCTTTTATTCCAAAGGAATAGAAACAAATAGTAACTTTATACAGTTGTTGCAGTAAAAGAATTTAGATTCATTAATAGATTAAGTATTTCTACATTATCTTTATTCAATTAAATCATTGCGACTAAAAAAATCAACCAGATGAAAAGCAATAATGTTAATACCTTACTACAAATAGTAGCGATAATTATTTTGTTAATTATTGGTTACTTAGTTTTTAAATCGAGTTCAAATTGGAAAGTAATTGAAATCGAGTTAAATAATGCCAGACAAGAACTACAAACATCAAAAGCTAACGTAGTTAATGCAAAAACCGAACTAGAAAAATTTAGAAAAGAGTTCGAACAAATGAAAGCCCAAAAGGATTTCATTATTCATAAAAGAGATTCTTTAATCCTTGATTTTAAAAGAAAGAATGCTCGTGATTGGAATGAGTTACAAAGAATAAAAGATTCTATTAAAGCTGTTAACGATAAATTGGCTAAGGATAGAGTAATTCTAGATGGTCTTTTTGGAGTGAATTAAAAGATAAAACCAAATAATAAAATAAAAATATGAAAAAAGTATTCCTTACATGTTTCTTGTTTACCTTGATTTCTTCTTTTGGCCAAGTTGCAAGAGATTCTGTAAAAGTTATAGAAATACCGGCTTCCTATGCAAATTTTGTGGGAGAGCCTTTAACTGTTAAGAAAGATAGCTTATATACATTTAAGACACCAGATATTTATTTGGTAAATAAGAAATCATTTTTAGCAATGAAGAGTGTTTATCAAACTACAATAGATCAAGATAAAATGACGAAAGAGTTAGTGGAGAAATATACAACAACACTAAGAAGAAATGTTGATCTAGAACGAATGTTAAAAATCAATTTTCGTGAATCAGATAGTTTGGATCAAAAGCTTTACGAGCGTAATCAAATCACATTAGATCGAACTCAAAAGGCTTTAGATTACACCATTTCAAGTTTAGATAAGGCTACTAAAAGCCTTGATATTATTGAAAAAGAAAGTAAGCGTCAAAGAAGAAAAACAGTTTTCGAGAAAATTCTTATTGGTACTGCAGGAGTTGGAGTAGGAATTTTACTTGGATTAGCTTTTTAGGTTACTGCTCATATTCTAGTAAGAATTCAAAAAAAGACAATATATACCTGGTAAAATTCTGTTTTACTGGGTTTTTTAGTTTTTTGTAAAATGCATACTTCTCATTTTAACTTTAAAAAAATAGCAAAAAACGAATTTACCAAGTGCATAATTATTGATTAGCTAAAAAACATCTCAATTACGTAATTTTTTAATTCCAAAAAGACAAAATTACGTATAAATACTTAATTTTAGACTTCTATTAATTAAGTACTATGAAGCATATTATTGTAGTTGGAAACGGTATGGTGGGGTATAAATTTTGTGAAAAATTTATAGATAAGTCGGAAGCAAAGAATTTTAAAATTACTGTTTTTGGTGAAGAACCACGGCCAGCCTATGACAGAGTTCATCTAAGTGAATATTTTGAAAATCAAGATGCAACTGCATTAGAAATGGCTCCATTAGAATGGTATGCAAACAATGGTATTGAGTTAATCACGAATACTCGGGTTAATAGTATTGATAAACAAGCAAAAACTATCGAAACTATTCATGGTAATGAATATGCCTATGATTATTTAGTATTAGCAACAGGATCTTCTCCATTTGTTCCAAATATCGAAGGAATAGAAAAGGAAGGTGTTTTTGTATACAGAACAATTGAAGATTTAGAAGAAACTATTGAATATGCTAATATTATCAAATCAGGTAGAACTGAAAAAGTAAGAGCAGCAATATTAGGTGGTGGACTTCTAGGATTAGAGGCAGCGAAAGCTGTTATGGATATGGGATTCGAACCTCACGTAGTTGAGTTTGCGCCAAAATTAATGCCGAGACAATTAGATAAGAGGAGTAGTAATGTACTTCAGGAAAAAATAGAATCATTAGGTATTCAAGTACACTTATCTAAAGTTACTAGTAAAATACTAGGAGAATCAGCAATTACAGGAATGGAGTTCGGAGAGAATGATCAACTTGATGTTGAAATGTTAGTAGTTTCTGCAGGAATTAGACCTCGAGATGAACTGGCTAAAACTTGTGATTTAAAAGTGGGAACCCGCGGTGGAATATGGGTGAATAACAAAATGCAAACTTCTGATGAATCTATTTTCGCAATTGGAGAATGTGCGTTATTCAATAACATGATTTATGGTTTAGTTGCTCCGGGTTATGACATGGCAGAAATAGCTGTGAATCAAATCATAGGAAATACGGAAGAGGTTATGGTAGATGAAATTGACATGTCTACTAAACTTAAGCTAATTGGGGTTGACGTAGCAAGTTACGGAGAACCATTTATGCCGATCGATAAAGGATATTCTATCATTTTTGAAAATAAGACCAAAGGAGTTTACAAAAGAGTAAATGTTAGTTTAGATCGAAAAAAACTACTTGGAGGTATTTTAGTTGGTGACGTATCTGACTATAATATGTTACATCAAATTTATTTAAACGGATTACCAATTCCTGAAAATGCAGAAGAACTTATCGTCGCTAGTGGTGGAAAGAATGCTGCGTTTGGAAGTGTTTTAGATTTGCCAGATGAGGCTCAAGTATGTTCTTGTGAAAGCATATCTAAAGGGGCAATCTGTTCTTCTATTATAGATGGAGGTTGTAAAAGTTTAGGAGACGTGGTTGCCAAAACAAAAGTTACTACAGGTTGTGGAGGCTGTAAGCCTATGGTTGTTGATTTGGTAAATGAAACCTTAAAATCACTAGGAGAAGAAGTAAAAGAAGTGCTTTGTGAGCATTTTCATTATAGCAGACAAGAATTATATGATTTAGTGAAAGTGAATAAAATTGAAACATATGAAGAAGCACTCGAAAAATATGGTCATGGTCATGGATGTGAGGTGTGTAAACCTGCTTTAGCTTCTATTTTTGCTACGTTAACAATGGAGACGGCAAATAAGCAAGTAACCATTCAAGATACTAACGACAGATTCTTAGCTAACATTCAACGTAACGGAACTTATTCTGTTGTTCCTAGAGTTCCTGGAGGAGAAATCACTCCACAACAATTAATAACTATTGGTGAGATAGGAGCTAAATACGATTTATATACTAAAATTACTGGTGCACAACGTATAGATCTTTTTGGTGCTCAAATTCATGAGTTACCATTAATTTGGAAGGAATTAATTGCCGCTGGATTTGAAAGCGGTCATGCATATGGAAAATCGTTAAGAGCGGTTAAAAGTTGTGTTGGATCTACTTGGTGTAGATATGGAATGCACGAAAGTGTAACTTTCGCCATTGAAATTGAAAATCGTTATAGAGGTTTACGTGCTCCGCATAAATTAAAAGGAGGAGTTTCTGGCTGTATTAGAGAATGTGCCGAAGCTCGCGGTAAAGACTTTGGTCTAATTGCGGTAGAAGGAGGATGGAACTTATACGTTTGCGGAAATGGTGGAGCGAATCCAAAACATGCCATTTTATTAGCAGAACAATTGAGTGATGAAACCGCGATAAAATACTTGGATAGATTTTTAATGTATTACATAAGAACTGCGGGTCCATTAGTAAGAACGGCCCCTTGGTTAGATAAATTAGAAGGAGGTATTGAGTATTTAAAACAAGTAATTATTGATGATGTTTTAGGGATTGCAGAAACCTTAGAAGAAGAAATGCAAGCCTTAATCAATAAGTATGAATGTGAATGGAAACAAGCAGTTGAAAGTCCAGAAATGATGAAGCGTTTTAAACATTTTGTGAATACGGATGAAACAAACGAAGAATTAGTTTTTGTTCCAATGAGAGAGCAAAAAATGCCAAAACCTTGGTAGTAATAAAATTAAAAAAGTAGAACATGATAGATGCGATTGAGAAATATGCTTCAGTTGTAAATACAGAAGTTAACAGCTGGTTTAAAGCAGGAAGCGTAAGCGATTTTCCAGAGAATAGTGGAGCTTGTGTAAAGTATAAAGACAAGCAAATAGCGGTTTTTAATTTTAAATTGATGAACAAGTGGTATGCCTGTCAAAATTTATGTCCACATAAAATGGAAATGGTACTATCACTAGGTTTAATTGGAGATAAAAATGGAGTTCCAAAAGTTGCTTGTCCGTTACACAAAAAGAATTTTTCGTTAGAAGATGGATCAGGTTTAACAGATGAAAGTTTGAGAATTGCCGTATATCCAGTAAAAATTGAAGGAGGAAATGTGTATATTGGTTTTTCAGATTAATAACAATAGATGAAACCAACACGTTTTGAAACTGCGTTAGCATTAATAGATCAGAAAAACGCTGGAGATCCAAATTCATATACTGTAGAAGGAATAGAGTTTCCTAAAGAATTATTGTATTCTCATAGAATGACAAGAAGGTTATTGCAGTTCAATCCGAATGCTTCTAAAGCTTTACAGCTAGCAGCGAGAGCTCAACATATATGTAGGTGGGAAATCGCGAGAGATGAATATCCAATGGATAGAGTTGGGTATTTAAAATGGAGAGAGCAATTGAAGAAAATGCATGCATCTATTACATCTGAAATATTAGAAAAAGCTGGATTTGATGAAGATTACAGTAAAAGAGTTACGGCTTTAATTCTTAAAAAGCAATTGAAAAAGAATGAAGAATCTCAGCAGCTAGAGGATGTTATATGTTTAGTGTTTCTTGATTATTATTTCGAAGAATTCGCTGCAAAGCATACTGATGAAAAAGTAATCGACATCTTGAAGAAAACATTGAAAAAAATGTCTGAAAAAGGTAAAGAAGAGGCGTTAAAAGTTAAGTATTCAGAGAAAAGTTTGTCTCTAGTAAAACAAGCACTAGCATAAGAAATTTCCATTTTTTAGATGGTAAAAAAATCATATTCTTTAGATCAACGAACGTTTAATAATTTAAGTCGTTTGTATATTTTGGCATTAAGTACAATAGCTGTATCAGTTATTGTGAGTCAATTTTTAATACGCAAACATTTAAAAGATCAGCAAAGTGATTCCAGAGTTATTAATGTGGCTGGTCGTCAAAGAATGTTAAGTCAAAAATTAACAAAAGAAGTTTTTCTACTCACTTCAGAAAATGATAGCTTTAAATCATCAGCTTTAAAAAATCAGATTAAAAGCACCTTAAGTTTATGGAGATTATCTCATGAATCTTTACAAACAGGTAATGATTCTTTAGGCTTGCCAGGGAAGAACAGTGAGATAATTAAAGGAAAGTTTCAAGAAATCAATCCGATTTTCGATACTATAACTAATGCTGTAAAAAGTATTTTGAATAGTGATGACTCTGCGGTGTTTAATTTGAATTACTCGACAAGCTCTATTCAAACGATCAAAGAAAGAGAAAAAGAGTTCCTGACAAAAATGGACGATATTGTGAATCAATACGATACCGAGGCTAAGAAAAAAGTAAACTGGTTGAGAAGACTTGAACTTTTTTTAATGCTAGGAACGTTGTTGATTCTTCTGGCGGAATTCCTATTTATTTTTTGGCCCACGGCAAAATCAGTAAGAGCGACCTTGGCAAAGCTGTTATCGGCAGAAAAATTAGCAAAGAAAATGGCTTTTGATGCCGATGAATTAAGTATTGCAAGAGAAAAATCAGTTAAAGAATTAAAAGCGTTTAGTAGAGCGATGGATCAAACTTTATTATCTGCTAGAATACTTCCAAGCGGAGCTATTGTTCATATGGGAGCAAAGTTTTCTCGATTCTTTAAATATTCAAATTCTAGTGACGCTTTTTTATGGGATGTATTGTCAACTATTGAAAATGAGCGAACACAAATTCAGGAACTTATTTTAAAAAATAAGAAAACAGGTTGGCAAGGAGAGGTGAAAGCATCAACGGTAGAAGGTGAAGATTTATGGTTAGAAATGGCTATAATTCCATATAGTCCAACAAATGAAAAATCTGAGCTCTTAATTATTGCCTCAGATATAACAGAAAAGAAAATTGCTCAGGTAGAAATAGATCAGTTAAAACAAAAAAGTTTTGACGAGGAGATGAGTCAGCAACAAATCATTTCAAGAAAAATTATTGAAAATCAGGAAAAGGAACAAAGTAGAATCGCGAAAGATGTTCATGACGGAATCGGACAAATGCTTACAGGGTTAAAGTTTAATCTAGAGAGTATAAATCCGGATGATATTGAGAAAACGAAATTAAAAGTAAGTCAGTTAAAAGAGCAAACAAGTGATATTATAAAAGGAGTTAGAACAGCCACTTTTAACTTAATGCCTTCGGAATTATCTGATCATGGTTTGGTTCCGGCGCTCGCAAAACTTACCAAAGAACTTACACGATTAACAGGTAAGAATATTGTTTTTGTTAATAAGAGTAATTTCGATTTACGTCTAGATTCACTTACTGAAATTAATATCTATAGAATTACTCAAGAAGCGATTAATAATGCAATAAAATATGCAGAATCTTCACATATTTTATTGTCTGTTTCTCATAGTGAAACGATGTTGAGTATCGTTATAGATGATAATGGAAAAGGATTTAATACCAGTCAAAAGAAAAAAGGAGTAGGAGGAATGGGATTAACCTTTATGAAAGAACGAATTAAATATATAAACGGACGATTATTTTTAAGTTCGGAAAAAGGAAAAGGAACAAGAGTTACTTTAAACATACCAATTAACTGTCCCGAAGCTTCGGGAGGTTCAGGTTCTTAACATGAATAAAAGTTACTTGGTTTTACTTATTTTTGTTGAAATTAATACATTTTATGGTAGATATTAGTGTTGTGTTAGTTGATGATCATGTTCTGGTTAGAGACGGAATTAGAGCCCTATTAGAAGATCAGGAAAAGATTAAAGTTATAGATGAAGCATCTAATGGAATTGATGCACTTAAAATAGTTGAAAAACTTAATGAATCTGTTGTTTTAATCGTAGATATTCGAATGCCTGAAATGAATGGAATTGAGGTTGTTCAAGAAATAAATACAACATTTAAAGATAAAGATATTAAGACATTAGTATTGTCTATGCACGATTCTGAAGAATACGTTGTGAAATCAATTCAAGCAGGAGCAGATGGGTATTTGTTAAAAGGATCGAGCAAAGAAGAATTTATAAAAGCTCTTAGTAAAATAGCCTCAGGAGATAAATATTTTAGTGGAGATGTTTCTGGAGCTATAATGAACAATTTCGTAAAAGGAGGATCAACAACAATTTCTGAAAGTAAACAAGAGCCTTCAAAGAATCCATTTAAACTCACAAAAAGAGAAAGTCAGATTCTTACATTAATTTTAGAATTGAAGAATAACAAAGACATTGCCGAAGAACTGAAAATAAGTAAACGAACTGTTGAGGTACATCGTTTTAACTTAATGAAAAAGTTGAATGTGAAAAATGTTATGGAGTTAAATAACAAGGCTAAAGAATACAACTTAATCTAAGAAAAAAAGGCAGTTTTCCTAGAAAACTACCTTTTCGAAACAAGTGAAAATAAAGTATATAATCTGCTTTACTTTTAATTTATTTAGTTCCGTTTAAGAATTTTGGTTTGATAACTAACATAGCCCAAGCCCAGTTTTGGTTATCTGCAGCTAAATTCTCAGCTACACCTTTTAATTCATACATTCCGTCTGAAGCAAACATATGAGAGTATCCTGCTACAATTGTAAATCCTTTAAATCCACGTTTGTAAACTAAGTCTACTTCAGTTCCTAATTGCTTTTCTCCGCTTCCTAATTCTTGTTCTCCGCTGAAGTTTAATACTTTAACCATTAAACTAGCTTTTTCATCTAATTTAAAGTTTGCACTCGCATGAATATCAAATAATCCAACAGTATTTGCATGATTTCCTACATAGAAATAATCCATGAATCCATTAAACTTATGGTTTGTTCCGTACAAAGGGAAAAACGCAGAAGTAGCTGTAGCATCAGCTTCACTATCACCACTAATAATTTCTGCTCCTAAACCAACAGTTACTTTATCTGATACTTTATATTTAGCTTCTAAACCAGCTAAATAACCACTTTCTACATCTTGATAATTGGCACCATAAATTGCTCTACCTGTTTGTAAAAATCCGTTTGCTTCAAGAGCTAAAGCGCCGGTTTTATATTTTAAATGTGTTCCAAAAGTTTGTAAATACACCGTTTCATTTAAATTAAGGCTATGGTTTTCAAATCCGTTATTCATGAATAATAAGCTTCCCGAGAATTTATCCCAACCTTTATGCAAGTGTAACATTTGCATAACTTTATAAGTGAAGAATCCAGAAGTATTGAAATTATTACCCACATTAACAAAACCACCTGCATTTTCATGATCTTGATTAAATGCTAATGCTAAATCAGCTGAAAAAGAGTCTTTCTTATATTTTAATAAAGCTGCATCATGATTTCTACCTTGCTGTGCCCAATCTAATCCACCTAGAATTCTTTGGTCATCATAAGATAAAACTTGTCTACCTAATTTAGTTGAAAATCCTCCTCCTAAACCAATTTCTGCCCAAGCTTGGAATACCGCGAAAGAATTGTTTTGATCGTTTGGTAAGATTTGACGATTTTCTCCCCAAACAAATACATCTTGTAAGCTTAAAAAGAATTTATATGATTCGGTTTTGTAACCAGCGTTTAATCGAATACGAGTTGCTACGCTTAATCCAGGTTCTGCACTTTCTGGGATAATACTTCCAAAACCATGTCTAAATTCTGTTCGAGGTCTAAATTCACCGCTTAAAGAAAATTGCGCTTCGGCAATATTCATAGTCATTACAAATAGTCCGAATAAAAGAAGTTTGTTTTTCATACTAAGGTTTTTAATGTTCTAAAAAATCTATTAAGTGTTTTCTGTATTTATAATAATCGTCATGTTCAAGAACTGTCTTTCTTGTTCTTGGTCTTTCAAAATCGATTTCTAAAATATCTCCAATTTTAGCTTTTGGCCCACTAGTCATCATTACCACTCTATCCGCTAGAAAAATTGCTTCATCAACATCATGAGTAATCATTACTGCTGTAATTTTTTCTTTGTTCCAGATTTCAATTAGAATATCTTGAAGCTCACCTCTGGTTAAGGAATCTAGCATTCCAAAAGGTTCATCTAACAATAAAACTTTCGGTTTAATGGCAAATGCTCTTGCAATACCAACTCTCTGTTGCATTCCTTGTGATAATTCGCTAGCTTTTTTATGAAAAGCATCTTCCAGTCCTACTTTTTGTAGGTAATACTTTGCAATATCATTTCGCTGCTTTTTTGTAGCATGAGGAAATACTTGATTAACGCCCAATAAAACATTTTGTAAAGAAGTCATCCATGGCATTAAGCTAGGAGCTTGGAAAATTACACCTCTATCTGGTCCTGGTCCTTTAATAGGATTTCCTAGAACAGATATACTTCCTCCTGTAATTTCGTTTAAACCAGCTATCATAGAAAGCATAGTTGTTTTTCCACAACCAGAATGACCGATTATGGTAACAAACTCTTCTTTCATTATTTGAAGGTTCAGATCTTCAAGGACGATGTAGTCTCCTTTAGGAGTTGGATATACCTTTTTAAGGTTTTTTAAATCCAACATTAACTCTTTAGTCTCTATTTCGGGGGTGTTTTGAGTTATTATATGTGTGTCTGCTTCTAATATACTCATTTTTAATCTTTTTTGAAATTATACTCTTACAAAACTCTTAGGAGTTAAATCTGGTAAAACATAATTGTTTTGTTGTTCAGATTTTCTCTCTTCACCTATATCCATTAGATATTCAATTATTGCATTACGAGTTTTCTTGTAACTTGCATTATCATTTAAATCTGTTTTATCTCGAGGTCTTTCAATATCTATTTTGAATTCTGGGCCTAAAGTTGCATTGGGTCCTGGACGCAAAGGAATAATACGATCAGCCATGTAAATTCCTTCATCAACATCATTCGTAATAAGTAATGCAGTTCTTTTATCCTTTCCCCAAATATTTAAAATTTGATCTTGGAGATTTCCTCTCGTTAAAGCATCTAAAGCTCCTAAAGGTTCATCCATAATAATCATATCTGGTTTCATTGCTAGCGCACGAGCCACCGCAACACGTTGGCGCATACCACCGGATAATTCTTTTGGTAATTTATTTATCGCTGGAGTTAATCCAACCATTTCTATATAGTGAGCAGCTTTTCTTTTCCAAACTGCTTTTTCTCTTTTTGGAAATGCTTCTTTCACAGCCATTAATACATTTTGACCTACAGTTAGCCATGGCAACAATGAGTAATTTTGGAAAATTACACCTCTATCATGACTAGTTCCTTTAACAGGTTCTCCTTTGAACAAAACTTCACCGCTTGTAGGCTCAAGTAGGCCATTGATTAAATTTACTAGCGTTGTTTTACCACTACCTGTAAATCCTACGATGGCTACAAATTCTCCTTCTTCAATTGATAAATTGATATCTGAAAGAACTTCTGTTTTATGTTTACCTTCTCCGTAAGTTTTATTGATGTTTTTTAATTCTAAATACGCCATTTTCTCCTGCTTTTTTTAACTATTAAATTCCGTCACTTTTGTTGAAAGAAACCATGTTTTGTATGGTTAGCATGAATCGATCTAATAAGAATCCAATAATTCCAATAACGAACATGGCAACTATAATTTTTGAGTTAGAATCGTTAGCTCCATTTTGGAATTCTTCCCATACAAATAAGCCTAATCCTGGACTTTGTGCTAATAATTCAATTGCAATTAGTACCATCCAAGCGACTGATAATGTAATTCGTAGACCCGTAAAAATTAATGGTAATGACGATGGAAGTATTACTTTGAATACTTTTTGTAATGGTCCAAGTTTTAAAACTTTAGCTACATTAATAAAGTCTTTGTCAACTGTAGAAACACCTACCGCAGTATTTACTAAAGTTGCCCACATGGCACATAATCCAACGCTTATAAAAGAAATAATGAATGAATTGTCTGTGCTCGTTCCGATGAGTAAGGTTTTTACAATCATAAAAACTAATAAGTACCAAACTACTGGAGAAACTGGTTTGAAAATTTGAATGAACCAATTAAAAGCACTTCTTAATTTCTCACTTAAACCTATCACAATTCCAATAGGTACAGCGATAAATAAGGCCAATAAAAATCCAGCAAATACAGTTTTTAAACTTGTAAGAACAATGTCTACGAAAGATGGTCTACCTGTATATACAATAGGATCCTTTCCTAGAGCTACTCTTGTAGCATTTAAAGAAGCTGTTTTACTTGCAAAGTCAGCTTTATCTTTTGTAATTACATAATGATCTTGAATTAAAGTTTGAAGCGAAGACCAAACTTGACTTGGAGATGGTAATGTATTGGTTTGGCAATCTGTACCACCTGAAGCAAAACAAGCCTTAAGTTGATCCGCAGCCAATTGCCCTTGATCTGCTAATGTTTTTTCTATTCTAAAATTGATTTCTCTTTGACGTAATGCCTCTGCACCGATGTACCATACTCCAATGAAACTTATAATTGAAATAAGAGGTATGATTGCTTTTTGAAAAATTGTTACAAGGTCAAGTCTTGGGAGTTTGATTTTGAATTTAGAAATAGCATTCTTAATTCCTTCAGCCCATTTTGCTTCTGCAGATTTATTTACTGTTACACTTTGTTTCATGATTGTAGGTTTTAATTTTATTCGTCCTTATTACCTATTTTGAAGCTATTGATATACGCGATTGGATCTTTAGCATCGTATTTTTTTCCATCTATAAAGTCGTTTGTAGATGGTTTGTATCCGTCAGTTTCTGGAATATCAGCTGCAGGAATATGCCCTTCTTCAACTAAAAGAGTAGCTGCTTTTTTCCAGATATCTGGTCTGTAAATTTTCTTGATCGTTTCTGAATACCATTCAGTAGATTTTTTCTCTGGAATTTGTCCCCAACGACGCATTTGAGTTAAGAACCAAATACCGTCAGAATAGAAAGGATACGTAGCATTGTATTTATAGAATACATTGAAATCTGGCATCTCTCTTTTATTTCCTTTTTCGAATTCAAAAGTTCCTGTCATAGAATTTGCTAATACCGATTCTGGTGCTCCTACATATTGTGGTTTAGATAAAATTTGAACAGCTTCTTTTCTGTTTCCTGGTTCATCTAACCATTTACCTGCTCTAATTAAAGCTTTAGTTACTGCAACCGCTGTATTCGGATTTTCATCAATGAACTTTTTAGTCATTACAAATACCTTTTCTGGGTTGTTTTTCCAGATATCGTAGTTTGTAGTTACAGGAACTCCAATTCCTTTAAAAACAGCTTGTTGGTTCCAAGGTTCTCCTACACAGTATCCGTAAATTGTACCTGATTCTAAGGTTGCTGGCATTTGTGGCGGTGGAGTTACTGATAATAATACTTCAGCATCAATTTGCCCTTGTACATTATCTGCAGTATACATTCCCGGGTGAATTCCAGCTGCAGCTAACCAATAACGAATCTCGTAGTTATGAGTAGATACAGGAAATACCATTCCCATTTTAAAAGCTTTACCAGATTTTTTGTAATCTTCAATAACAGGCTTTAGAGCATCTGCTTTAATCGGATGAATTGGCTTTCCATCTTCTCCTGCTGGAATATTTGGTTTCATTTTAGACCAAACGTCGTTTGATACTGTAATTCCATTTCCATTAAGGTCCATAGAAAATGCAGTAACTAATTCAGCTTGTCTACCAAATCCAGCTCCAGCCGCAATAGGTTGTCCTGCTAGCATATGTGAGCCATCTAATTGTCCATCAATTACTCTATCTAAAACATTCTTCCAGTTCGATTGAGCTTCAACAGAAACAAATAAACCTTCATCTTCAAAGAATCCTTTTTCCTTGGCGATAGCCAAAGGAGCCATATCTGTTAATTTTATAAAACCAAATGTTAATTGAGGTTTTTCAATATCTAAAGTCTTTGTTTTAGAGACTTCTTTTTTCTCTTCAACTTTTGCTTCTGCTTCTTTCTTTTCTTTTCCTCCACATGAGATAAGAAAAACAGTAGCACATAATATCAAAATAGATTTGTCTAGTAAAGATTTTATTTTTTTCATTTTAAAGCTTTTATACGTATTAGTACTTAGTTTTGACAAATATATAAGTAGTGTATAAGTATGAGCATGCTATAAAACAGGGAAGAACATCTTTTTACGACATAAAAAAAACTGCGAAAAAGCAGTTTTTGAAGTAATGATAAAATATGATGTGTTTTTTTAACTATCTAGAAAGAAATTATGCTGACTTATTTCAGCTTTCAAAGCATCAACATCAAAAATACTTATATGTCTAGCTCGTGTGTTTATAAGCCCTTCCTTTTTTAGGCTAGAAAATGTTCTAATAACTTGTTCTTCTGTTGTTCCTGCATAATCTGCATATTCTTTTCGAGAAAGAGTTAAGTTCAAGAATCCATCTGTGGTTCCAAATTTTCTATTGATATATAATAAGGTATCAATTACACGTTCACGAACTGTCATCTGAGAAATAGTCTTTACTTTATTTTCACTTCTGTTCAATTCATTGGCATAAAATAGCATCATGTCATAAGACAGTTTAGCGTTATTCAACAAAGCTTCTTGTAGATGTTCTTTTGAGAAAGAACATAATAACGTATCCTCTAAGGCAATTGCTCCAATAGGATAATATTCTTCGGTTCCAAATCCTCTATGACCAATAATTTCCCCTTCTTTAGCGAAACGAACAATTTGTTCTCTTCCGTTTATTCCGGTTCTAAAAACTTTAGCTTTCCCTTCCATAATAATGAAAAGGCCATTTACAAGTGCACCTTCCATAATAAATTGTTGTCCCTTTTTACATTTTAAAATCTTTTTGTTTTCAATCAATTTTAGATGATTTCCTTTAATCAGATTGCTGTTGATAATACAATTAATATTATTACAATCTAAGCAAGAACTATTATGGTTTTTTACGTTTTTATGCAAAAGAATGACTTTTTAGAAAGTTAAAAAGTACGTAATTATACTTATTAAATAAACTTTTCCCTACACTTTTCAGGAATCAATAATATATCATAGTTGAATTTTTAATATGTCATTTTAGAACTATGATTTTTAACATATTATCATGAAGTTAAATTAGTTTGGTTTTTATTAAACCGTTATATTTATCAGGATATAACGTAATACTATGATTTCTATTGATGAAGCTATTTCGATAGTGAAAAATAACAGTAAAACTTTACAGGAGTTTAAAACAATAAAAGTGGAAAAAGCTTTTGGTTATCTGTTAGCAGAAGATATTGTCTCACCAATTGATATGCCTCCATTCAGACAATCTGCAATGGATGGATATGCAATTTCCAGTGGAACGTTTTCTACTTATACAATTATTGGAGAAGTAAAGGCTGGTGATTCAATTAATCCTGAATTAAAGCCAGGTGAAGCTGTAAGGATTTTCACTGGAGCTGCTGTTCCCGATACTGCTGATGTTATTTTGATTCAAGAAAAGGTTACGGTTAAGGATAATGAATTGTACACGGAAGAAGAATTTAAGATAGCACAAAACATTCGTCCGAAAGGAGAGCAAGTTCAAAAGGGAGAAGTGGCTTTACAAAAAGGAGCTAAAATTGTTCCTGCAACAGTTGGTTATTTATACTCTTTAGGAATAGATGAAGTTTCAGTTATTAAGAAACCTAGCGTTGCGATTGTTAGTACAGGAAATGAGTTGATAGAAGCTGGAGAAGAGCTAAAACATGGGCAGATTTATGAGAGTAATTCTGCAATGTTAACTAGTGCTTTGTACAGTTTGAAGTTTTATGAGACCAAAGTGTATAAAATCGAAGACAATTACGAGGCGACTTTAAGTACTTTGCGAACTGTTTTAGAAAACCATGCTTTGGTTTTAATTACAGGAGGTATTTCTGTTGGAGAATATGATTTTGTTGGTAGAGCTTTAAAAGAACTCGAGGTTAATGAGTTGTTTTATAAAGTAAAACAAAAACCGGGTAAGCCTTTGTTTTATGGTAAAAAAGATGAAACTCAAATTTTTGCGCTTCCTGGAAATCCGGCTGCATCATTGAGTTGTTTCTATATATACGCATATATAGTTCTTCAAAAAATGATGGGTAAAACTACTCTCGAACTACCAAGAGTCGAATCAAATGCATTGAATTCATTTATTAAAAAAGGAGATCGCCCTCAGTTTTTAAAAGCCATTTATAATGATGGAAAAGTGGAATTATTAGAAGGTCAAAATTCTTCGATGTTGCAAACTTTTGCTGTGAGTAATGCCTTGGTTTTTGTTCCAGGAGAAGTTTCAGAGATTTCAATAAATGATAAGGTAGAAACAATTTTATTACCTGTGTAATATGAGTTATAAGATTAAAAGTAGAATTTGGATAGAATCCAACCAAAATGTTTTTCTAGGTGAAGGACGAATTGAATTGTTAAAAGCAATTCAGAAAACAGGATCTTTATCTAAAGCTGCTAAATCCTTAAACTTATCTTACAAAAAAGCATGGCATCTTTTAGATGCAGTAAATAAATCAGCTAAAAAACCAGTAACTGTAAATGCAATTGGTGGTGCTAATGGAGGAGGTACACAGTTAACAGATTATGGTAAATCTTTAATTGTTGTTTTTGAAGATATAAATAAGAGTTGTTGGGAGTTTTTAGACAATCAATTAAAAAAGATAGAAGGAGTTTAATGTTATCCGTTGATTACATATATGTTTTTTTATTAGTACTTCCAGTAATAGCTTTCTTGTATTCAAGTGTTGGACATGGCGGAGCAAGTGGTTATCTGGCATTGATGGCATTGTTTTCATTTCCTCCTGAAACCATGAAGCCAACAGCATTACTGCTGAATTTATTCGTAGCAGGAATTTCGTTTTACTATTATTTTAAAGAAGGTTTTTTTAATAAAAAACTCTTTTTATCCTGTGCGGTTTCTTCAATTCCTTTAGCCTTTTTAGGTGGAACACTAGAAATAAATGCCTCATTATATAAGAAGATTTTGGCCGTTTTATTAGTCTTTGCAATTCTTAAAATGTTGAATGTTTTTGGAAAAGAAAAAGATCAAATTAAGGAGTTGAAAATTTGGCAAGGAGTAATTATTGGTGGTGTGATAGGTTTCTTTTCGGGTTTAATAGGAATAGGTGGAGGAATTATATTAACTCCAATTATTTTGTTGATGAATTGGGGTAGAATGAAAGAAGCTGCTGCAGTATCTGCTTTATTTATTTGGGTAAATTCTGCGTCTGGATTATTAGGTCAATTAAGTAGTGGAGTAATATTGGGAAAAGAATCATTCTTGTTGGTTTTTATAGCATTAATTGGAGGAGCGTTAGGTGGATATTATGGAAGTAGAAAGCTAAACAATACAATGTTAAGATATGTGTTGGCTTTTGTATTGTTTATTGCTTGTTTAAAATTAGTTTTAACCTAAATGATAGCTCAAAAAAACATAACAGGAATTATTCTAGCGGGAGGTAAAAGTTCTCGAATGGGAAGCGACAAAGGATTAATGCATTATGAAGGTAAGTCTTTTGTTGAATATAGTATTGAGGCGCTAAAACCAATAGTTTCAAAAATTATTATTGTTTCGAATAATAATGAGTATGATCAATTTGGTTATTCAAGAATAGAAGATACGGTTGAAGAGTTTGGTCCTGTAGCTGGAATTTATAGTGGATTAGAAAGTTCTCTTACAACGTACAATTTAATTTTAAGTTGTGATATTCCGCTTATAAGAACAGAGATTTTGGAAAGTTTAGTGCAGAATGCTAAACTAGAAGAAGAAGTTGTTCTTTTGAAAAGTCAAGGAAGATTAATGCCGCTCATAGCATTATATAATAAAGATTGTCGTAAAAAGTTTAAAAGAGCAATTGAACAGAAAGAACATAAGTTGATGAATGTGCTGTCAGAATGTTCGATTAAAATTATTGAACTTCAAGATGAAGTTTCGATGTATACAACAAACGTAAATACAAAGCATCAGTTAAAAGAGATAGAAAATGGAAGTTACTGTTAAATATTTTGGGCAAATAGCTGAGATAACACAAAAAAAGGAAGAAACTTTTTTGTATTCGGAAGGTTTGATTTCTGAATTTGTTGAGGAAGTTTATGAGAAATATCCAGGTTTGAGATCAGTAAATTTTAAAATAGCCCAAGCACAACAATTGATTTCAACTGAGGAAAAAATAACTGGTGAAGAATTAGCCTTGTTGCCACCATTTGCCGGAGGTTAAGATTAACATGTAAAGAAGTAAAAATTCATTAGAGATGTTAAAATCAAAGACTCGTGAATATAGATAGTAACGTCAACCTGAAATAAATTCGGAATGACATCGAAATCGTCTTTATGACTTAAAATAAGGTTAAAGAAAAATAAAATGAAGAATATAAAACATAAAAACGTATTTGTAGAAGGAGCAATTTCTTCTCAGTTTATCGCAGATTCAATTCAAAAGCATCAGAGCAAAACTAGTATTGGAGCTCATAATATTTTTCTTGGACAGGTAAGAGCTGATGAGATTGATGGGAAAACAGTAACAGGGATAGATTATTCTGCTTACGAAGAGATGGCGAATGCTAAATTTCATGAGATTAGAGAAGCTACTTTTGCTAAGTTTAATCTTACATGTATGCATATTTATCATAGTAAAGGATTGGTGAAAACTAGTGAAATTTGCTTGTTTGTTTTTGTGTCGAGCCCAAGGAGAAGAGTGGTTTTTGAAGCTTTAGAATTTGTAGTAGAAGCAATAAAAGCAGACGTTCCAATTTTTGGACAAGAAATATTTGAAGATCAAACTCATCAATGGAAAGTAAACTCATAGCAAAATGGTAGATATTACACATAAAATAAGCACACTCAGAGTTGCTTCTGCACAAGCAATTGTTAAGGTTAGTAAACAAGAAACTATCGATGCGCTTGAGAACAATACAGTACCTAAAGGAAATGTATTCGAGATCGCAAAAGCAGCAGGACTTTTAGCGGTAAAAAATACGTTTAACGTTATTCCAGATTGCCATCCATTACCAGTGGAATTCACTGGTGTAAGTTATACTATTGATGGTTTGTCTGTTAAAATAGAAATGACGGTTAAAACAATTTATAAAACAGGTGTAGAGGTAGAAGCTATGCATGGTGCGAGTGTGATAGCGTTAACAATGTATGATATGTTAAAACCTATTGATAAGCAAGTTGAAATAGGAACAATAAAACTACTAGAAAAGAGTGGAGGAAAGAGTAGTTATAGGAAAAAACATAGATCTCAATTAACGGCAAGTGTCATTGTTTGTTCTGATTCAATTTCTGAAGGTAAAAAAGAAGATAAAGCAGGAAAGGCTATTATTAAAAAGCTTGAAGAAAGTGATGTGAGTATTGCTAATTATGATATCATACCAGATGAAATAGAAGTAATAAGAGAGAAAGCAGTTAAATATGCTTCAGAGAATAATTTGGTAATTTTTACTGGAGGAACGGGATTGTCATACCGAGATGTAACACCAGAAGCTTTAATTCCAATTTTAGAACGAAGAATTCCTGGTGTAGAAGAAGCAATTCGAGATTACGGACAAGAACGAATGCCGTATGCAATGCTTTCAAGAAGTGTAGCTGGAACTATTGGAGATGCTTTAGTGTTGGCTTTACCAGGTTCTACAAATGGTGCTAAGGAATCAATGGATGCGGTTTTTCCATATTTATTACATGTTTTTAAAATTTTAAAAGGAGGTAATCACGATTCATGATAGAACATAAAAACATACTTGAAGATGATTTTGGTAGAAACCATACGTATTTGCGTATTTCTTTAACCGAAAAATGTAATTTACGTTGTACATATTGTATGCCTATAAATGGTGTTCCTTTAACACCAAAGAGTAATTTAATGACTTCAACAGAGGTCTTTGAAATTGCTAAAATATTTGCTGATTCTGGTGTGAATAAAATTCGACTTACAGGAGGAGAGCCTTTGTTAAGAAAGGACTTTCCTGAGATTGTTCAGAATCTTTCGAAACTAAATGTAAAGATTGCGCTTACGAGTAATGCTGTTTTAATTGATCGTTATATTGACGATTTAAAGCAATACGGAATAAACGATATTAATATCAGTTTAGATACGTTGGCAACAGATAAGTTTCTTCATATTGCGAAAAGAGATCAGTTTAAAAAAGTGTACGATAACCTTATTCTTTTGGTAGAAGAAGGATTTAAAGTCAAAGTTAATGTTGTGCTTATAAAAGGATTCAATGAGAATGAAATTGTTGATTTTATCAAGCTGACGAAAGATTTACCAATTTCTATTCGTTTTATAGAATTTATGCCATTCGATGGAAATAAATGGGAGAAAGACAAGATGATTTCTTACCAAGAAGTAATGGGATTCGTGGAACAAGGATTTGAAAAAAATGCAATAGAACGAATTGAAGACGCAAAAAATGATACTGCAAAGAACTACCAAATAAAAGGATTTCAAGGAAGTTTTGGTGTTATAAGTTCGGTTACCAATCCTTTTTGTGATTCGTGTAATCGAATTCGTTTAACTGCAGATGGAAAATTAAAAAACTGTTTGTTCTCAAGTACAGAAACAGATTTATTAACTCAATTCCGAGAAGGGAAATCTATAACACCTATCATTCAAAAAGTAATACGACAGAAGCATAAAATGAGAGGTGGAATGGATTCTATTGAGAAACTGGAAAATCCAGATCTACATCAACAAAATAGAAGTATGATAACCATTGGAGGTTAAAGCTTACTGTCACTTCACCATGAAGCAAAAAAAAATCAACTTAACTAACGTTTAAATTGATTTTTCTCTCGTGGGACTATTGTGTTAATAATACCCTAATATACATTATAACTTATAATTAACTCGTTGTGTAACGTTAAAAGGAATGTTTACTTCGATTAACGATTCTGTTTTAAAAGTTAAATGGAACTCAGTTCTTTAAATCGTTACTTTACTAAAACCTTCTTTTCATAACTACTTTTTGGAGCGCCACAAACGGAGCATTCATAGGATGATGGTAATTCTTCAAATGAAGTTCCTGGAGCAATGTTTTGTGTTACGTCTCCATAATCTTTATGATAAATTGTCATGCATTCCGAGCATTGGTGAATCTCTTCTTCCGTAGTTTCTTTTTTGCTAGTTTTTGGAGAATTTACTTCTTGTTCGCTTCCTAATTGTTCAAAATAAAGCTTACTCAATTCCATAAGTAATCCAGGAAGTTCAACTTTATCTACATCCTGAACATGAACAATATATTCGCGAGTGTTAGGATCGAAATTTTTAGCATAAAGTAAATTGTAAGTGTCTCTTATAACGAAATCTCCAATCTGTTCAGGTTGTTTGTTCTTTTCAATGACTATGGATGTAAAATTGTAAGAATTATGATCAAAATCTGTTATTCCAAAAGTTAAACCATAGGTACTGATATCATTCTGATCGAAGTTGGTTACTAAATATTTTTTAAGATTTAAAGCTTCAATATTGTTTACAGGTAAGTGCCAGTTTAATTCCAACATAGAGTGTCTTACATTAATACCAAATCTACCCAATAACTTTTCCCAAACTAATTTAGATTCAACTGGAATTCCTTTCACAATAAACGATTTCCAAGGTGTGATAGAAATTTTTCCAATTTTGTTTTCAAAACATAAATCACACATTTCTTTTAGAAAAGTTGTGTCGTATAAATTATTTCTCCAATATAATCCAAGCCAATATTTATCTTCTATTCTATTCATCCCTTCATAGTAAGGAAATGGATGAAACGGAACTTCTAAAGGTTTGTCTACAGTTCTATTATTTGTTTCGACAGCGTCATTTACCAGTTCAAAAACAGTATCTACATTCTCTGGCTCTTCAATTAAAACATCTTCTATGGCTTGAGCAACTTTATGTAAATCCCAGCTGTAAATTAAGGCTGGATAAATTTTTGTTTTTCTCCAATTCGGTAATCGTAAATATAAATACCAATAATCTTCATTTTCCGAAGCGATAAAGTTGATGTTTCCAGTAAATAAAGGAACTAATCTTTGCTTAGGATCAGTGATGTTAATTCGTAAAGTCGGTTTGTATTTAAATTGTTCAATTACATACAAATATCTAGCACTAGTTAGCCAAGAGGTATTCGTGAAAATATCAGAAGAAACGTAGGAAGAAGCAATGTTGTGAATTACATCTTCATCAGGAAAAACAAATTGAAGGGTTTTCAGTTCTTCCAAATCCTTCTTTTCAATGTCTTTTGGAAATATGATGTCTTGTCTGGAACCAAAAGAAATACTATTCATTCCTAAAGACTCCGCAGTTTCGCAAATATGTTTTAATTCCCCTGGAGATAAAACTCCTCCGTTAATTAGAATTCTATTTAGTTTTTTCATACTGTAGTCACTGAATTTTGAAGTATTTCTCGTACTTCAGTTTTACAACTTCCGCATCCTAATCCTGCACCTGTAGTTTTACATAATTCTGTAAAATTGGTGCATCCTTTTGTAATGGCTTCTTCAATATTTCCTTCACCTACTTGACTACAAGAACAAACCAATTTCCCTAAAGTTGGCTCATTATTTCCGCTTCCTCTAAGTAATGTGTCTCTTTTTTCGGCCATTTCAATTTTGCTCTCAATCATCATTTTAAATTCAGCAAATTCGCTTTTGTCTCCCATTAAAACAGCGCCAACAAGTAAGTCATCTTTAACAATACATTTCTTGTAATATCTTTTGGTCATGTCGGTAAATACAATTTCCTCATATCCATCTTCCTCAGAAATATTTATATCACCAATAGAGCAAAGGCTTAAATCATTAAACTTTAAAATGTTCATTAAAACGGATCCGTTATAGATGCTACTAATATCTCCAGCTAAATAATTAGCCAAAATAGTAGCTTGTTCTTCTGCGGCAGAGGTGATTCCGAATAACTGATTGTTAAATTCAGCGATTTCTCCAATGGCGAAAATATCTGGATTTGAAGTTTGTAAATACTGATTTACAATTACTCCTCTTCTGCAAGCAATACCGTTTTCTTTTGCAATTTCAATATTAGGTTTTGTTCCTATGGCATAAACTACGGCATGAGCAGAAATTGATTTTCCACTTTTTAAATTAATGTTCAATTCCCCAGTATCAGGATCATCAAAAACCGTATTCACTTCATTATCAAAATAAATTTGAATACCTCTTTCTTGAACATCTAAAGCCAATAATTTACTTGAAGTTTGATCTAATTGGCGTTCCATTAAGCGAGAAGCTCTTTGAATAATTGTAATCTTAACATTCTTATGCTTCATGGCAGCTGCTAATTCCAATCCTAATAACCCACCACCCACAATAACTACATGTTGTTGTTCTGGTGGCAGATTAGTTGCGTCTAAATACGATTTGAATCGATCAGCATCCGTTTTGTTTCGCATGGTAAATCTTCCAGGTAAATTTAATTGTGCGTCTTTTGGAACAAATGCTCTACTTCCTGTGGCAATAATTAATTTATCGAAAGAATGAATTTGGTTGTTACTATCAACAATAGTTTTGTTGTTCGTGTTTATTTTAGAAATAGTTGTTTCTGGATATAGATGTAAGTTTAATTCTTCTAATTCTAATCGTTTAATTTTAAGTAGTTCTTCCCAGCTTAGTTCTTCGGTAACATATTCGGGAAGTAAAACACGATTATAGAATAAATTAACTTCTTTAGAGAATACATGAATTTCATCTTGCTCATTATGTTCTCTATAATTTTGTACAAATCTAAAAGCCGCTGCACCTGCACCAATGACTATAATTTTCTCTGCTGGCTTTTTGTATTTGGATACAGCAACATGCGTGAATTTAAAATCAGGTTCCTTAGAAATAGGATCAACAACGGTTTTGGTTAAATTGTTGGTTCGATTTAAATTACTTTGTAATTGTTTTCCCCAGTGCATTGGCAAAAACACAACACCTTTTTTTACATTATCAGTTACTTTAGCTCTTACTCGTACAACTCCATGTTCATTTCTAACTTCAGTAATATCACCATCTTTAATTTTATTGAGATAAGCATCTACGGAGTTAATTTCTAAAACTGGAGAAGAATAATGAGTTTTTAATCTAGAAACCTTACCGGTTCTTGTCATGGTATGCCATTGATCGCGAATACGACCAGTCGTAAGAATTAATGGGTAATCAAAATTGTCTTCTAAAAGTTGTTTATAATCATCTGTGGGAAGGTTGAATTGTGCTTTTTGATTTGGTGTATAGAATTTTTTGTTTTCGAATAATCTTGGTGTTCCAGGATGTCTGTATTCAGGAACTGGCCATTGGAAAGTTCCTTCGTTCTTTAATCTATCATAATTCAGGAAAGAAACATCAATGTTTGTTCCTTTTGTCATTGATGCATATTCATCATAAATTTCACTGGTTTCAGCATAATTAAAACTTCTGAATCCCATACGTTGAGCAAAATCACAAAGAATTTCTGCGTCTGGTTTAGCTTCTCCAGGAGCATCAATAACTTTAGGCAAATAAGAAACTCTTCTTTCTGAGTTTGTCATTGTACCTTCTTTTTCTAACCAACCTGCGGCAGGTAATACTAAATCAGCAAATTTAACGGTGTCCGATTTGTGAGAAATGTCTTGAACCACAACAAATTTTGCATTGTTCATGGCTTTTTCAATTCTATGGGAATTTGGTAAGCTTACTAAAGGATTTGTGCAAACAATCCAAACAGCTTTCAATGTTCCATTTTCAAGAGCATCGAACATTTCTGTTGCTGTGAGTCCAGGTTTTGGAGAGATTTTTTCAACTCCCCAAAATTGAGCAACCTCTCTACGATGTTCTTCATTTAAAAGATTTTTGTGTACGGCAAGTAAATTCGCCATTCCACCAACTTCTCTTCCGCCCATTGCATTCGGTTGACCAGTTAATGAGAATGGTCCAGAACCTGGTTTGCCTACTTGCCCTGTGATTAAAGAAAGATTTAGTAAAGAAACATTTTTATCTGTACCAACAACACTTTGATTTAATCCCATTGCCCACATACTTATGAATCCTTTGGACATTCCTATAACACTTGCAGCTTTTTTGATTTCCTTTTCTGAAATGCCACAAATTTTAGCGGCTTGTTTTATAGAGGTTGAAAAGATTAAGTCTTTATATTTTTCATAACCATCTGTATGTTTTGAAATAAAGTCTTTGTCAATTAATCCTCTCTTGATTAAATATTGAGCAATTGCATTATAAAGAACAACATCGGTTCCAGGAAGTATTTGTAAATGTAAATCAGCAAAATTTGCAGAGTCGGTTTTTCGAGGGTCAACTACAATAATTTTTACATTCGGATTTTCTTCTTTTCGTTTTTCAATTCTTCTGAATAAAATAGGATGACACCAAGCAGGGTTTGCTCCTGTGATTAGAAAACAATCCGCTAGTTCAATATCTTCATAAGAAATAGGAACACTATCTTCTCCAAAAGTCTTTTTGTAACCAACAACAGCAGAACTCATACAAAGGCGAGAATTGGTATCAATATTGTTAGTTCCAAGAAATCCTTTAGTTAACTTGTTGGCAATGTAATATTCCTCAGTTAAACTTTGTCCAGAAACATAAAACCCAACACTATCTGGTCCGTGATTTTTGATAATCGATTTAAAAACACTCGCAGCTCTATCTAAGGCATCATCCCAACTTACACGTGCTCGAGGGTGAGAACGACTCCAACGCATTTCTGGATACAAAATTCTATCAGAAGTATCATTAACAACATAGTGCAAATTCATTCCTTTAGAACAAAGCATACCTTTATTTACAGGGTGATCTTTATCTCCTTTAACTGATATTTTGTTGTTTGCGTCTTTTTTAACAATGATACCGCAACCTACTCCGCAGTAAGAACATGTAGTTTTGAATTCCATAATTATTTGCTGTCTTCACAAATCTAAGTATTTATACTTAATTTTAAGAATATTGAGTAAGTATTTAGAGATAAATACCAAATTGACAAACTGACTCTTAATCGATTAAGAAATATGTAATTAGAGGGTGCTTATTTTATAAATATTGTTTTTCTGCGTGAGTACTTAAGCCATGATTTGAAAGATGCTCAGCTTCGAGTATGTTTATCTCTTTTATTAGGGTAAAAACTTGTACTTATGTGAGTTGCTTTATTTTAACGAATATGTATTCTTTTTGGGTTTGAGTCTTTTTTCATTAAAAAATATTCAATTAATTAATAATATTGCTGAAATTAAATCTAAAAATTAACATTTATTATGAATTACCCTTTCATTAATCAATTCATTAGAATTGGACTTGTTTCATTTGTTTTTTTGGTAAGTTGTGCTAAGAACGACGAATTAATATTAAATGACGAATTAGAAGTTACCTCTAGCAAGAATACGGTTACTTCTCAAAAGAATTCAAATTCATCAGATATGAATTTGGCTTCTATTTTACATTATAATATTAATGTGCGAGACTTTAGTAAATCTCGAAAATTTTATGAATTACTTGGTTTTGTTGCTACAATTGATTTGAATATTAATGTGACTGATCCTGAAGAAGCACAAGGATTAAACTTGCCTCCTTATTCCTTAAAAACTACGCCATTGGTATTGTTTGATCGATTCGTAATTGACTTGATAAAATTCAATGATCCTTATGATGATGCTCCACCACATACTGATGAGACTGCATTAGGAATTTCGACATTAAGTCTTAAAAGTAGTTGTGTATGGTGTGATATGAAACTGCTAAAAAGAAATGGATACACTTATGAATTGCTTGCTGGAAACTCTTTAAATCCTAAGAAAATTCGTGTTCAAGATCCAGATGGAAATATAATTTATATTCATCAAGTTTATGATGGTAACGTTCCTAATATTTTCGGTAAAGGTTCAGTAAACGGATTGTATTCGACGAATATTAATGTTAGTGATTTAGGAACTGCGATTGAATTTTACAGTGAGATCGGATTTGAAATTTTGAGTATGGAAAATGGAGTAGCTGATATTGGGTTACGAGATGGTAGAAAAATTACACTTACCGAATCTGACAGTGAATTAATGCCTTATGAAAAACTAAATCATTTAGGAATTGCTCGTATTGCGATTAATAGTGACGATTTGGATAGTGATATTGCTGCATTACATGCTAAAGGAATTCAAACATACAGTCCTGAAGCCATAAAACCAACAGGTCCGTTTTCTTTTATACGCTATGTTGCTTTTGAAGATCCAGATGGAACTGTAATTGAATTAGTACAGAATACGCTTTTTTAATAGGTTATAATTATAGCCAAAAGCTCAACAGATTATTCTGTTGGGCTTTCCTCATTTGGTGAAATGTATCTATTTCTGGCTCTATGCAATTGTCTTTGAATTTGAGTTCTTAACTTTTCTGGTTTTAGAATTTCGATAGACTCTCCATAACCTAGAATCACTCGCTCTAATTCAAAGTTAGGTTGTACTAGAATATTAAAAATTACACCATCCTCTGTTTCTTTAATTACACGTTGAGTATGATGAAAAGGCTTTGTAATTACATAAGGAGCCAATCTTCTTTCAATCCAAAACTCTATCCGTTGAGGTCTTGAATTTGAAACGGTAACACCAATTACATTTTTAAAATATTCGTCACCATCTATATTTTTATCAATATAATCAAGATCCGATACTTCTTTAATAGCTACAATTCTATCCAAAGCCAAATTCATATAATCGGATTTATGATACACGATTAAAAACCAACGGTTATTGAATTCTTTTAAAAGTTGTGGATGAACAATGAGTTGACTTTCTTTTCTAGCTTTGAAAGATTTATAAGTAATTTCAAGAACTATTTTTTTCTGAATTGCATTATACAAATGATCAATGAAATGTAATCCTTTTAACTGTTCATTCTTATCCAAATGAATAATTGCTCTATTGTTTTTTTGAGAAGAGTATACCGAATCTTCCAGTCGTTGTAAAACACCATCCATCTCTTTAAACAAGGAAAAATCTTTAAACTGACGAAGTACCTGAATAGCATCATTCATTACTTTAACATCATTTTCCGTAACAGGAATATTCATTATTGAATATCCTTCTTCAGCATATTTGTAATACTTACGTTGATAAACTTCAATAGGAGCATTATAACCCAATTTATCACTTCGCATCATTTGAATATCTAACTGAACGGTTCGTTTACTTACATAAACATCTTTTCCCTCATATTCATATAAAGCATCAGAACATGCATCAATCAAATCATCCAAAGTCCATTTACGCATCGTATTTCGTAAACATTGATCAATGGTTTTGTAGCGAATAAGTGCGTTTTTATTAGAAGCCATTTTTAAATCTGGTTTAATTCGTTTTGAAGATTTGTTTTTGCCTGTTCTTCAAATTTTGCAATAAAGGTATCGGTCTTATAAATAAGAGGTTTGTCAATAAAATGTTGCAATACTTTTTTTCTACCTTGTTTATATAAGAGACTAGGAACAAGTTTGTATTCGGTTCGAATAAACTTAGAGTATTGTTGATACACTTCAGAAGACTGACCTAAAATCGCTAAGTCAAAATCAATTAAATATTGAGTGTCTAAATATTCACTTTCATGGGTTTTTGTTGCGATAATCTGTTCTTTAATAATCTCTAAACTTAATTTTGGTAATAAAGTACTTAAGACTTCTAAGGCAAAATCAGCACTTTTCTCTTCGTTATCTTTTTTCCAGATGTTATAAATAATATCATGATAAAAAATAGAAAAAGCTACTGCATCAGGTTGTTCAAGATGAGTTTTATAATCATCAAAATAAGAGAATAGTTCTTCTAAATGTTTTAGATTATGGTAGGTTCTGTGTTTTTCAGTATACTTTGATTCTATTGATTTCCATAAAGAAGAAATCAACGTAGTATCATTTGTAAAACGACTTAATAAGTGGATAAAACGTTCTTGTAAAGTCAACTTTTTCAATTAAATAGTTTGCTTTACAAAAATAAAAACTAATTTTATACCGACTTTAAAAGGAATAAAGTTATTCGTTCTTTTACTTTTTGTTCAACAATAGTCTTTGAATTAATGTTTAATTTAAATACAAATAATTATGAATTGGAAAATTCAAAAGCTATTGAATGGAGAAACAATTATCTCTAAAGAACCAGGAAACTCAATGTTACCAATTTTGAAATCTAGACAACCTGTGGTTTTAAAACCAGTGGATTGGCAAGATTGTAAAGAAGGCGATATCGTTTTTTGTAAAGTACGGGGAAATTGTTTTACACATTTAGTAAAAGGTAAAAACGACAAACGAGGATTACTAATAGGTAATAATCGTGGACATCTTAACGGATGGACGAAAAATGTTTATGGTATAGTAACTGAAATCTTACCATTTAAGTAGTGCTAGTCAGCACTTTTTTTGTTTATAGACCTTTCTACTCTCAAATAAAATTTTTCTAATTAATTTTTATTACGCAAAAACATTGCGCAATAATATAAAATATTTGCAGTGTGATTAAGAAAAGAAAACGCCGTAAGTGGGAAAATGCTATGAGAAAACAACTAAAAATTAAAACGTGAAAAGAAAAGATTAAAAGGAAATGAGATGGGAACAAAAATTTTAAACATTGAAAAATTAGAGAAAGCAATTGCAAAAGGATATATTCATAAGAATAAACATCCGAAGGAAAACCTATGGATTTATAATTATACGCAGTCTGCTCAATATGAAGCTTATTGGACTACTGAAACATTACAATGTCGAGGTTTGATTTTAGATTCAGAGTATACTATTATAGCGAATCCAATTGCAAAGTTTTTCAATGTAGAAGAAGTTGGATATGATAAATTACCGAATCTTCCTTTTGAAATTTTTGAAAAAATGGATGGTTCTTTAGGAATTTTATACTGGTTACGTAATGAGCCATTCATTGCTACTCGAGGATCATTTAATAGCAAACAGGCAATTAAAGCGAATGAACTTTTAAAGTCAAAATATAAAGGTTCTATTGATAAATTAGATAAAAGTAAAACGTATGTTTTTGAAATTATTTATCCTGAAAATAGAATTCTTGTTGATTACGGAGAAACAGAACAATTGGTTCTTTTAGCAATTATCGATACTCAAACAGGAATTGAGGAAAATTTACGAGATATTGGATTTCCACTTCCAAAAGTATTTCCTTCAAAAAGTATTGCTGAATTAAAAGGATTGAATTGGGATAATAAAGAAGGTTTTGTAATTAAGTTCGAAAATGGATTTCGAGTAAAAGTAAAATTCGAACAATATGTAGAATTGCATAAAATTATTACCCAAATTTCGTCGATTACTATTTGGGAAACTTTAAAAGAAGAAGGAAGTTTATTGAAATGGATTGAAGATGTTCCAGATGAGTTTTTTAAATGGGTACGTAAAACCGAATTCGAATTGAAGTCTAAGTTTACATCAATTGAAAGTATCGCCAAAAAAGAATATAAACTATTAGAAACAGATAGAGAAACAGCTGAATATTTTAAAACCTGTACATATCCAGCCGTAATGTTCTCAATGAAAAACAATAAGAATTACGATCCAATTATTTGGAAAATGATTCGTCCAGAGTTTGAAAAAGCATATTCAAACGAAAACAATTAAAAATTAGAAAATGAAAAGAATAATCATATTAAAAGGAATTCCGGCTTCTGGAAAATCAACATTTGCAAAGAAATTAGTTTCTGAAAATCCAGGAATGTACAAACGAATTAATAGAGATAGTTTACGAACTATGTTGGATGCAAATCATTTCAGTAAGGGAAATGAAAAGTTTATTCTAAGAACAAGAGATTTCTTGATTAAAGAAGCGCTTTTAGATGGAAAACATGTTATTGTTGATGATACAAATATCTCTGATAAAAACTTTAATAGAATCAATGACATTGCTAAAGAATATACTAGTGAAACAGGTCATCATGTAAAGGTTGAGGTTAAGCTAATGGAAATTGATGTTGAAGAGGCAATCAAAAGAGATGCGGCTAGAGAGAAATCTGTAGGAATAGAGGTAATTTTAAAAATGGATAAACAACTGAAAACCAAAGAAAAATTGAAGAACGTTTATATAAAGCAAGATGAAAGTTTACCAAAAGCTATTATTTGTGACTTAGATGGAACATTATCTTTAATTACCAATAGAAGTCCATTTGACGGGAGTAAATGTGAACAAGATTTACCGAACGAACCTATTGTGAATTTGGTTAAGAATTATCAGAAGTTAGGATACAAAATTCTATTACTTTCGGGTAGAGATGGTCAATACAAACCCGAAACGGAGAATTGGTTAACGAAATATGACGTTAAGTACGACGCTCTTTGGATGCGTAATCCTAAGGACAAAAGAAAGGATTCAATAATTAAAGAAGAACTGTTTCGAAATGAAATTGAAAACAAATATTTCGTAGAGTTTATTCTAGATGATAGAAATCAAGTTGTTGATTTATGGAGAAAGAAGCTACAACTACCTTGTTTACAGGTTTTCTATGGAGATTTTTAAAAGAAGACTATTATGGAAATTCCGTATCAAATTTTTGGATCAGAAAGCTCTATTGATTTAGATGTATGCTTTTTTGTTGATGACTTAGGTACTATTCAAGAAAATCATGAGACGATAAAAGTATATATCGAAAAATCAGAATTTAACTCAGGTAAGAAAGTAAATGCAAATTTAGCAGTGGTGCAAAACGGAATAATTGAAAGTTCTTTTAAAGGTGCCGAAGATGAATTGAATAATGCTTTATTTGAAACATATCATTTACATGCACAAAAGTTCGAAAGAAGAATTTGTAGAAAGGTAGAAAGAAATTTGGATGCAAGAATTGAAAGATGCTTAAGATCATTAGTTTCTTACTTTACAAGAACTTTATATAGAGTTGAAGCTAAAACTGCTTTGAGAGGGAATACAGGTGATAAAATTATGTTTTTAGATAGTATTCAACTTAATAGAGTAGAAGATTTTGGTAAAAACGGATCTGTAACTGAAGTCTATAAATCAATAGCTTTTCAATTGGGGATTACATTAGCATTATTAGAGTCAGTTGAGCTGTACACGAAAGAAAGTATTCTTGATTATTATCCAGATTTGAAAAATTATTTAGGCAGAGAGAAACAAGACTCTAAAGTATTACAAGCTTACATAGAAAAGTTTATTGAATTAATGAAAAAGAGAAATTATGAAACTGAGAGAAGCAACTGAAAAATTGTATAATGTTTTTGGTAAATATTATGTTGAAGGAAATATAAGAGAAAGAAGTTGCGATTGTTGTGTTTCAAATGAAGAGATTAAAGAATTGTTGTCAAAACCTTTAAGAAAATTGGAAGAAAAGGATTTACAACATTTTATGTTCTCTGCGATTTCAACATTTGGTGATGTTAAGGATTATAAGCATTTTCTGCCGAGAATATTTGAATTAATGCAGAATGAAGAAAGTGAATTTATCAACGATTTTATCATATTTGAGAAACTTAATTATAGTGAATGGGAAACTTGGGATCTGATAGAGATTGAAACAATCGAATTTTATTTTTTAAGTCTTTGGACTCATTTTCTAAGTGACGAAAAAACTTCATTTACACAGTTAAGTTCTATGTTAGAGATCATTTCAAAATATGTAGGTCTGAATAAAGCATTAACAATCTGGGAAAAGTATGCCTCTAATCAAAGTATCTTGTTTATTGTTGATTTCATTTGGAATAGTAATCAATTTATAAATGATGAAAAAACGGATAAACTTTATTATTGGTTTTCTACGTCATCAATAAAAAGTAAAATTCAGAATTTGTTTTTTGCTACAGAAGACACATATTTGGCGTCGAAATTATCAATTGTTTATACAATCTTAGAAAATTACGAGGTTTAGTGAAAACGAGATATAATTAAAATTCTACAATCAAAATGGCTAAAAACAGAGGAAAAGAAGGAAGAGACGATTATTTGTTTGGAAAAGATTTCATGAAACGCAAAATTAAAGAGGCAGTTTCAGACATGTCTTTTTTGTTAGAACGCGGTTATGGTGAATCTTCATCATGTGAGTTGGTAGGCAATCGATATAAGTTGAACAAGCGTCAACAACAAGCTATAAAAGGAATGTCTGCGGCTGAATCTGCAGTAAAAAGTAGAAGTTCAAAAGAATTAGAAAAGCATACTTTATCAGAAAAGGAGGTAATTATTGATGGTTTTAATCAAATTATATTGATGGAAAGTATGCTTTCTTACGCGTATGTATTTAAAGGCAAAGATGGCGCATTTAGAGATTTATCTTCTTTACATGGAACTTATAAAAGTGTCAATCAAACAGAAGAAGCTCTTCGATTAATCGGTGATTTTTTTAAAGTAAATAAGGTGAAAAAGGTAATTTGGGTGTTCGATCAACCTGTTTCTAATAGTGGAAGAATGAAATCTAAATTAATTTCAATGGCTGAAAAATATGGATATAATTGGGAAGTTATCCTTGAAAATAATCCTGATAAAATAATTGCCGAAAGTAAATTAGTCGCTGTAACTTCTGATGCTTGGATTTTAGATAGAGTAGAGAGTTGGTTTAATTTAATTAAGGAATTAATTCCTGCTAATTATGAGTATGTGCTTTATTCTTAATTAAAATGAAAAAGGAAAAACTATATCAAAAGTTATTGTTTGTTAAAGAGGAAATTCTTCAAAGAAATTCAAATCATTATTTAGTTCGTTTCAAAAATGAACATCTTGTAGAGTTTGCAAATAATCTAAGCTCGTATGAAGAGAACGAGTTGTTTTTGAATAAATTCAATCTGCCTTTTTTTGATGAAGAAATTAAGGTTGATCGAAGTGAATCATTTAAAGAGTTTTTGTTCTTATTAAATGAAGAAAAATTAGAGATTGCTCTGAGAATTCAAGAAACAAAGATGGAAGATTTTTTGATTGTATTAGGTCAACGCCTCACTTCAGCTAGTGTGAGAAATGAGGAAGCAATTCCTCCATTAGATAATGATTTATTTGTCGCTAGTTTTCAATTGTATAATAGTCAAATTAGTAAAGTAGTTAGAGCTTTTGAAAAGCATTCAGAAAGGCTTGAGAACAACTTTTGGGGAAAAGTAAAAGGGAATCCAAAACAGAAAGAGGAAAAAGTTCGAGAAATATTGAAATTTGTCTTTGAAGATAAAACGTGGTGGAATATTTATTATCATTTTCAGCATGAACTTGTTTATGAAATTAGAGTAGCTTCTGGCCATGGTGTTCGTTGGAAAATGAGTAATCTAGATTTCATTGGTTTTGTTGAGCCTTTTCTAAACTCAGAAAATGTTTAATTTCCTTAATTTTACCAATAAAGAAAGAGTATAATGATCTACATTATCATTACCGTTATAGTATTACTCATAATTTATAGTTCTCAGAAGAAGGAGAATAAAAAAATAGTAGCCGAGAATAGAATAGAAATCCAAGAACATTGGTACACAATTCTAGAGGAAAACGTGCTGTTTTATCAAAAGCTAAACGAAGAAGATCGATTGCATTTCAAAAAGAGAATTCAATCTTTTTTAAACAGTGTTGAAATTGTGGCGGTAGATTTTGAATTGGAAGATTTAGATGTTCTTTTAGTTGCTGCAAGTGCAATTATTCCAGTTTTTGGTTTTAATAATTGGATGTACCCAAATTTGAAAACCGTTATTATTTATCCAGATTATTTTAACGAGAACCTGGAGTTTGCTGCTAAGTCTGAAAACAAAATTATTGGTGGTTTAGTAGGAAACGGAATGTTCGAGAACAAAATGATTTTATCTCGACGAGCCTTACATCATGGTTTTCTAAATAAAACAGATAAAGGAAATACAGGAATTCACGAGTTTGTTCATTTGTTAGATAAGCTTGACGGTAACATAGATGGAATTCCGAAAGCATTGATAGATAATGAGAATTTATTACAATGGTTAGACGTTGTTCACGATAAAATGGAGGCGATTAACAATGATGATTCTGATATTCGAAATTATGGAGGAACTTCTAAAGAAGAATTTTTTGCAGTGGCTTGTGAGTATTTTTTCGAGCGACCAATGTTATTAAAAAGAAAGCATCCAAAACTATATCAAATGCTTCAAGAATGTTTTAGTGTAGAGTAAAATAAGTAGTAACTGATGGAGAGTCAGAACATAATTTAAAATCAATCTAAGGACTTTAATCAAATAAAAATGGCATATTTGCCTCCAAATAAGTAATAAAACAATAAAATATATAACCTATGACAATGCAATTTGATTACATAATGGACGCCCAAAAGCGATTTCTATGGTGTTACAAATAGGTTATTGTAGTATAAAATCACTTAAAAGCGTCCAAGTTGTAAAATTTGGACGCTTTTTTTATGAAAAATTTTCAAGCTATTGAAAACATCCTGTGAAGTACTACATAGTTCTGCATCAGTAGATTAGTTATCTGAAGAAATTCGGACAGGAATCTTATGTCTCAATATTAGTGTAACTAATTGATATTCAATAAAATAAATTCAGAAAAGATTTGTATAATTCAAAAAAGCCTCACATCTTTGCATCGCAATTATGCAACAAAACAATTTTAAAACGAAGTACATATGTTTATTAAAACAGTAAAACAAAGTATTACAACAGAACTAGGTTCTTTAGTATACTCGCTTCGTGACTTCAGTAATAAATAGAATACCAATCTAATTATATGAATAGTCCGAAGCCAAATTAAAGTTTCGGATTTTTTTATGCCTTTTCCAAAAGTAGTTTAAGCAAATTTTCGAAACTCAAAAGATTCGACAGCACCCTTTTTAGGAAGAATTGATCTGTGGAAAACTCTCAAATAATTAATTATCGTGAGTTTTCTGAATGAAGAAGTATTTGCCAAAATTAATCGCTAATGCAAAAAATCAACATGTATTGGCTTAGAAATTAAGTGGCTTTACGTAGACAATAATCTAGTAAAGAACTTTAAAAATGAAAACGAATTGGAAAACACAAAATGTAGAGAACCGTCAAAGTAGGTTTATTCAACTTGTTGAAAAAATTGATCGAGAAAAGAATAAACCAACACGTTACAAAAGAACTATTGAGACCATGCTTCTTGAGTTTTTTGGAAAAACTAGTAAGAAGCGCTATACCTGGAAAAGAGAGACTTTTAAAAGACTATTAATTCATTTATATAATCAAAAATGTTATGCAATACTAAGAGATTATTACAGTGTGGAGGTAGTGCATAAAATGAGTTCTTTCGGAAATAAAATAGTGAGAAACATAGAAGACTGGAAGCGAGAAGGTGTTGAAAAGGAGGAACAGTTAAAGTCATTAATACAACACTGTTTTGCAATTTATGAAACACCTGCTTTTTTGGAGAGTTCATTCTTTAGAAGTGATAAAAAATATATGCTTTGGTATATACAAATTGGTAGAGGAAAAAGCATTAAAGAGTTATCACAAATGCCAGTACAATTAACAAGTAAAATGGCACACGAGTTTAGAAATGCTCCAGCTTTTTTTGAAGCAAACCAAGCGTTACGATATGCGCAAGCACTCGGATTTGGAGCTTCAGTAGAAACAGCCAAAACAATAGGTTTTTCAAGACTTTCAATAATCAGAGAAAGTGAAGAGGAATTTTGGGTAACAGTGGTTCAGTTTTTTGCAAAACAAAAAGGATTAGTTAAAAATGAAGTAGATCAAATAATCGATTATTTGACATATAAATATCGAGAAGATCAGTCATTTTCAATGAAAAGTAGAACGCTAAATGCACTAGTAAATCAAAGCAGAGATTGGCATAGAAATGTATACAAAGCTGAAATAGGTGAGGTATTAACTTGGAAACCATCAGGAATAAAACCTTTGTATGTAGAAGAAGTTGAGGAAGGTAAAAAAGTAGTTTATAAAACAGTTGAATTATTGAACTCAGTTGATCTCTACGAAGAAGGAAATGAAATGCATCACTGTGTTGCTGAATATGACGACGATTGTAAAGATAAAGCATGTACAATCTTTTCATTACAACGTCAAGTTGAAGGAGAACCAATGAAACGTATGGTAACCATTGAAGTAGGATTACCTGAAAGAGAAATCTTGCAAGCTCAAGCAAAGTACAATGAAGAGCCAGATAAGAAATCTGTAGAACTAATTGACTTATGGATGACAAATGCAAAGATTAAAAAGCCAAAAGCTGTTTCATATGAAACCTATCAAGTACAGGCAAACGTTGCAGGAGAAGGTAATAATAGAATAGTACATGTTCCAAGTTCTGATAACTATGATATGAGCGAACTAGCTAGAGTAATCTTTTGGATTTTGTATTTCATTTTTAAGGTAATACTGTTCAGCAGATAAAGGAGAAGATGATGAAATTAATATTCATCTTCTCTTCAACAGAAAAGATTAGAAATAATGGGAAAAAAATTAAAAGGAAAAGACCTAATCAATTTAGGATTTCCAAAGAATAATAGCATAAACATCGCCTTAGGGCAAATTAACCGATATAGAAAAAAGGAAAAGAAAGATCGCATTTTAGAAGAAGCAAAAGACGTTTTGCTTCATCCAGAAAAATATCAAGGAAATGCGATTTGGGGGAAAGTTGCAGAAGGTTTAACAAAACCAGTAGAAGTGAGAATGCATCAATTACGTAATACAAGAGCACCATTTTCAATTTATGGGGAAAACGAAATTGACGATCAAGCGAAATATCAATTGTACGATGCATTAAAATTACCAATAGCAGTGCAAGGCGCATTAATGCCAGATGCACATTCGGGTTACGGTTTGCCCATAGGAGGTGTTTTAGCTACAGAGAATGCTGTAATTCCTTACGGCGTAGGATTAGACATTGGTTGTAGAATGGCATTAAGTATTTTTCCAATGAAAGCTTCATATTTAAAAGGGAAGCAGCATCAAATGGAAAATATTTTAAAAGATCACACCAAGTTTGGAATGTATGAAACGCATGATAAAAAACAAGATCATGAAATTTTTGAACGAAAAGAGTTTCAAGACATTCCTTTGGTTAAGAGATTAAAAACAAAAGCCTATAACCAATTAGGAACTTCTGGAGGTGGAAATCACTTTGTAGAGTTTGGAATTGTAAACATTGTAGATGAGAATAATGAATTCAATGTTCCAGTTGGTGAATATGTAGGATTGCTAACACATAGCGGATCAAGAGGATTAGGAGCTAACATAGCAAAACATTATACCTATTTAGCAACTAAACAATGTCCGTTACCAAAAAATGTGCAGCATTTAGCGTGGTTAGATTTAAATACGCACGACGGACAAGAGTATTGGTTGGCTATGAATTTAGCGGGAGATTATGCAAAAGCATGTCATGATAATATTCATAAACGAATTACCAAGTTATTAGGTGTAAAACCATTGACTATGATCGAAAACCATCACAATTTTGCTTGGAAAGAACAAGTAGATGGAATAGAAAGAATTGTTCATAGAAAAGGAGCAACACCAGCAGGAAAAGGAGTTTTAGGAATTATTCCTGGATCTATGACAGCACCAGGCTACATTGTTCGTGGTAAAGGTAATTCAGATAGTTTACAATCAGCATCTCACGGAGCAGGAAGGAAACATTCTCGAAGAAAGTGTAAAGAGAAATTTACAAAAAGTGATATTAAACATCAATTAAAAATGAATGATGTTAGTTTAATCGGTGGAGGAATTGATGAAGCACCAATGGCGTATAAAAACATTAAAAAAGTGATGGGAAACCAGCAAGAATTAGTTGATGTCGTTGGAACATTTACACCGAAAATCGTGAGAATGGATAAGTAGTCTCAGTGAACAGTTATCAGTAAACTGTGAACAATGTCAGTTCGAGCGCAGTCGAGAACTATTTATAAAATATAAATCGTCATTACGATGAATGTAACGGAGTGAAGAGAAGAAGTAATCTTACGCATATAGATTAACAGATTGCTTCATTTCTCCCGAAGTTTCAGGATATAATGACAAAAACAAAAAACTATGGGAGCAAATCATAACACAAAAAGATACGGAGAATTATGGCCTGATTACCGTATAGAATTAGGCTTAAAAATATTAGAAAAATTAAAGCAATGGATTATCGTTTCTGGAGGATGGGCATGGCATTTTATGTCAGAAATGAATCATAAAGAATATAAACATGCTCATGATCATAAAGACATAGACATTTTTGTGAATCCGAAGAATGTAGGAATTGTAATGCAGATTTTATTGGAAGAAGGATTTCAAAAAGTTTGGACGAGATACGATAAACTACAAAGTGATGAAAACTTTAGACGATACGAAAAAGTAGAATGGTTAGATATTGGAAGAGAAGTAAGAATCACTATCGATTTTTTTGAATCAAAATCGCTTAAGACTATAGAAGTGAATGGATGGAATGTGGTTGATCCACAAACCTTATTGAGTTTCTATTCAAACATTCATTCAAGTGATAAATGTTGGGCGGTAAAAGGAGCATTACAATTATTATCGGAACATAAAAATCCAGTTGGTAATCCATTGTTGTCTAAAAATCCTTTAGAAGGATAGTTTAAAACATGGAAACAAAAACAATTCAGTTTACAGCAGGGCGTGGTCCGGCAGAATGTACTTGGGTAGTTGCAAAAGTTTTAAAAACGTTCATTAAAAATAGTTCCAATGCGGGAATATCATACACTATTCTGCATCAAGAAAAAGGAGTTGAGAATGGAACAGTTCAGTCTGTTTCATTACAACTTAAAGGTCAAAACCTAACACTCTTTTTAAAAGATTGGTTAGGAACAATTCAGTGGATTGGAAAATCAACTTTTAGAAAATACCATAAACGTAAAAATTGGTTTATCGGTTGTTTTGAATTAAAAGAGTTGAAGACTTTAGAAGTTTTTGAGAGAGATATAGAGTTTCAGGCAATTCGTAGTTCTGGACCTGGTGGTCAACATGTAAATAAAGTGAGTTCTGCAGTTCGAGCAAAACACATTCCAACAGGAGTACAAGTGCTAGTTTCAGAAAGTAGATCGCAACATCAAAATAAAAAGTTAGCGATTAATCGATTAAAAGAACAGTTGGCAAACTATAATATTCAGCAATTACAAAAGAATATTCAAGACGAATGGGAAAATCATTTGAATTTAGAAAGAGGTAATCCAGTTCAAATATTTACTGGTACAGATTTTAAAATTCAGAAGAAAAAGAAAAATTATAAATCAAAACGCGGTCAATTAAAAAGTGATTTGCGAAAAGAATTAAACTAAAATGAAAACACTAACGAATAATTACATTTTTAAGGCATTGGATGCATATCCATATGAGCTAGAAGAAGCAATAGAAGCGTTAACCTATGCCTTGGCATACGATGAAAAAAATGTTATGGCTTTATGTTTAATGGGAAGAATTTATGCAGAACGTTTACATGATTTTGAAAAAGCTAAGGAGTATTATGCAGAAGCAATCACAGAAAATATAAATGCTTTTCACGTATATCCACATTACATTAATGTATTGCTTTGGAATGACGACAATCAAGAAGCGGAGAGATTAATAGATTTTGCATTAACAATTAAAGGCGCAGACAAAGGAGTTTTATACGTAAAGAAATCGCAGTATTTAGAAAAATGCAGAGCATATAAAAAAGCATTGAAAGCTTTAAAAGAAGCGAAGCGAGTTACTTATAATAATGACTATTTATATACAATTGATCAGGAAAAGGAACGTATAAAAGGGAAAATGCCTAAAGAGAAAAAGAAAGAAAAAGGTAAAAAAGAAAAGAAAAAGAAAAAATAATCTTCACTACGCAAAAAGAATGCGCAATAGCATTACATATTTGCAGTGTAATTATGAAAAAGAAGAAGAAAAAGGCTTGAAAAAGCGAAAGTAGAAAAAGAAAAAGCCTCATCATAACAAATGGATTATGATGAGGCAAATTAAAATCCTCTTTAGCTCAAAAGGAAGAGCTGTGGTAAAAGACCTTTGTTTCGTAGCCACGGAGTGATTGGATGATGTTGTTAGTAACTTGCATACTAATGAATAGAATTTGCAGAAGCACCGAAATTAAAAGTTTAAGAGTAGGGAAGCGCATTTAGAGCCAGTCAGCCTTATTTTTAAGGAGTATCAGTTCGAATCTGATAAGAGGAACAAAAAAGTTCATTAAAATATTTAAAATATCAAACGAGTCTTGTTGCGTGTTTCTGTATAGCACCATTGTATACAATCGTGCAAAATTTGTATTCGCTTTTGTATATGCAACTTGATTTGAAGGTTTCGATTATTAACCAAAAAATAATCATCACTCTATAGGTCACGGGTTCGAATCCCGTCATAAACATTGTTTATGTAGTTCAGTTGGTTAGAACGATAGATTTTTTAATTGTGTGGGTTCGAATCCCACTCTCGAAAATTCGGGATGGCGAAATGGTAGACGCGCTAGACTGATAATCTGGTAATTGAGGTAAGCTTAACGGCGAATCGGTTCGACTCCGATCCAAAGCTCATCACCTTGTAAAACTGATGTAAGGAAAGAAAGTTGGTATGTTCTGAATGAGTTCTTAAATGAACACTTTGATAATAACCTTGAGATTTTCAATACTAAAATTAGAAAGTAATAACTTTTTATAAATCAGTTGATGTCAATTTAGATTTCAATCCATTTTTAAAAACAAATTATCACCTTTTTTTAGATTGTTTATTTCCGTGCTTTGAAAAGCATTTAGGCATATCGCTTTTTATAAAAATTGAAATAAGAATGTTTTAGTATTCACTAAAACCAAACAAAAAATAAAACTAGAAAAATGAAAAGAGTAAGAATTAATGCAGGAAAAGTAGGATTGGTTTTCAAAGGCGGAGACTATCAAAAAGTAATTACACAAGGAAAGCATTGGTTGTTTTTAAACCAAAATGTAGTTATGTACGATTTAACTCAAGAATTTAGAACGTCAGTAGCGTTAGAAATTTTATTAAAAGATGAGGTTTTAGCTAATATGTTAGAACTTGTTGAAGTTGATGATAATGAGTTAGTATTGGTTTATGAAAACAATAACTTCAAAACTACATTACAAGCTGGACGATATGTGTATTGGAAAGGTTTGGTTGATAGAAATTTCAAAAGAGTTGATTTAAGTAAAATTAACATCACAGAAAATATTGAGAAATCATTATTTAGAAATTACGAATTGTCAAAATATATCAGAGTATTTGAAGTAGCAGCTTATGAAAAAGCAGTATTGTTAGTAAATGATGTGTATACAAAAACCTTAACAGGTGGAACTTACAGATTCTGGAGAAACGATACTACTATTAAAATTGCAAAGGCTGATACAAGACAGTTACAAATGGAAATTGCAGGTCAAGAGTTATTGACAAAAGACAAAGCAAATATTAGAATTAACTTTTTTACTCAGTATAAAGTTACAAATATTGAAAAAGCACTTTTAGAAAATAAAGACTTCGAAAAGCAATTGTACATATTGATGCAATTAGCATTAAGAACTTATGTTGGTACTTATAGTTTAGACGAGTTATTAGAGAAAAAGGAAAACATTGCAACTGCTGTTTTTGATCAAGTTTCTAAAGAAGCTGGTCAATTAGGTGTTAAAATAATTAACTGCGGAATTAGAGATGTGATTTTAACTGGAGACATGAAAGAAATCATGAATCAAGTATTAGTTGCACAAAAAAGAGCACAAGCTAATATTATTACCAGAAGAGAAGAAACTGCTTCAACAAGAAGCTTGTTAAATACAGCTAAATTAATGGAAGACAATGAAATGTTGTTCAAGTTAAAAGAAATGGAGTATGTTGAGAAAATTGCTGATAAAATTGGAGAAATTACAGTTTCTGGAAACGGTAATATGGTGAAACAGTTGAAGGACATATTCACGGTAAATAAATAGAAATGAATAAGAATAAAATTATAGTAATAGATATAGAAGCTACTTGTTGGGATGGAAAAATTCCATCCGGACAGGTAAGCGAAATTATAGAATTTGGCATCTGTATTTTAGATACCAAAACAGGAGAAATTTCCAAGAATAAGGGAATTTTAGTACAACCTGAACGATCGGAAGTAAGTTCGTTTTGTACACAGCTTACTACCATAACACAAGAACAATTAGATAAAAACGGAGTTTCATTTAAAGAAGCTTGTGATATAATTAGAAAAGAATACAATCCTAAAGAATATGTTTGGGCGAGTTACGGTTTCTATGATTTAAAAATGATTAAAAATCAATGTAAAATTAGAAATGTTGAATATCCGCTTTCGCACGAGCATATCAATGTAAAAGAATATTTTTCAGAAGTAAAAGGTTTACCTAGAAAAGTAGGAATGAAAGGAGCATTACAAGTTCTTAATATAAATCTTGAAGGAACGCACCATCGAGGTGTAGACGATGCGAAAAATATTGCCAAAATTCTTAATTGGACTTTGAAAAATGATAGACTTGCTAATATTTAAAAAGTATAAGTAACTTTCAATGTAGGTGTGTCATCCATAAAACCAGAAGAAATATTAATATTATTTTCTTTGTCAAAAGGTTTTGTGAACAAGTAACTCATTCCTGTTCCAATAATTGCTCCGGCTAAGACATCCCACTCATCATGTTTGTTGGCTTCAATTCTAGAGAATCCAACATATCCTGCAAGTACATATGCAGGAACACCATATTTCCAGCCATATCTTTTTTGAATAAAAGCAGCACTAGCAAAAGAAACTGATGTATGTCCTGATGGAAAGCTATTTAAACTTTCTCCGTTAGGACGTTCTTTATCTATCAATAGTTTCAATCCCCAAGTTATAGCAATTGTACTTACTAACGACTTTGAAAACTGCCAAGTTCCTTTTTGACCATCTTTCCATATAAAAGTTGAGGTTAATGACAAGGCAGGAAGTAATCCAACCAAAACATCTCCAGAGGTTTTATGAAATTTCTCAGAAGAGGTTAGTTCTTGCTGAGCAAAAGAATTTTGATTTACTAAAATGAATATTCCGAAGAAGAGTAATATAAAACGTATTCTTTTTGTCATATTTCAATGTGGGTTAATGTAAAAGAAATGCAATCTGAAGCGCTAAAAATACTCTGATTTCTTTTTGTTTTGGATATCAGTAAGATACTAAAAAATGTTTAACTATTAAAAGTACATAATTGATCTTAGTTCACATTTTAATTCATATATGCAAAAAGAATGCGTATTTAAGTTTGATTTTTGTTACAGAAAAGGATTTGAATACTTTATAGATACTATCAAAAGGTGAAATGACTATTCAAATCGAAAAAAAAACTTAGTTTTGTAACTGAAAATGAATATAACAGCAATACATAGCAAACAATTAGGACTTTGTTCTTATGATTTTCGCCCGAGAATTTGGCGAAAAGGATGCTGTGTATTCAATATTTAAGTATGATTTATAAAATTTAGAAAAGAAATATATACAAATGAAAGCGTCCAATTGAATTGGACGCTTTTTTTATGAAAAAAATTTAAGAAAGAAAATGCTCAACTAGTAGAAATAACATAAAGCGATAAAAACTGAAAACAATTGAGAGACAGGCCTTTGTAAAAATGTTTAGAATCCGTTGAAAAACGGACAGGAAATCTATTGTCTTTATTTAATATAAATAATTGATAATCAGGTAAATAAAATAAATTTTTTCTTGTGTAATTGAAAAATACATTCCATATTTGCAACGTCAAAACGAAATAAAAAAAGACACTTATAAAAACAATATAAAATGAAACAATATTCAAAACATAGTATAACAAATCAGTTCCGATATAGTGATCCGGGATTTGGTCTTCAGTTATGTGGAGATAGACTATTCATTTTATTAAAGGAGATATATTACGATGATATAAACTAATAATAAGTTTATACAAATAAAATTAAAAGCGTCTCCTTAAAAAGAGATGCTTTTTTTATGAAATAGAATTAAGGAAGAGCAAGCCAATTGGCGGTGGCCACGGTTTTGAAATGAGTTTACGAATTCAAGGAGTCCATAAGAAACTAGAATTATTCGAGTTAAAACCGTTCGGAGTTAACGATTCGTGTGGGTTCTCCCGAAATTTCGGGACCACTTCTTGCGCAACATAACAAGGTGGCTGAAAGGTTAAGGCAGCGGACTGCAACTCCGTTTTTTATGAGTTCGAATCTCATCCTTGTTTCAAAGTTCATTGACAATAGGAAGTGTTGAGCAATTGGTTGGCTCGCCAGATTGTAAATCCGGTCTTGAATAAGCGTGTAGGTTCGAATCCTATCACTTCCACAAAATTGGAGAATAGGTAAATATTGGTTTGTTACGCTTAACTGCTAATTAAGTCCATGTAATAATGGTGAAGGTTCGATTCCTTTATTCTCCGCAAAATACATCTATAGAGTAATGGATAGCACTAGAGCTTTCTAATCTCTTAGTCTAAGTTCGAATCTTAGTAGATGTACGAAAAGCTCCACTAGCCCAACTGGCAGAGGCATCACGTTTAAGCCGTGTTAAGTCTTGGTTCGAATCCAAGGTGGAGTACAAATGGTTCATTGTGGTTAATGGTTAACCTTCCCGACTGTCTCTCGGGAGATACGAGTTCGATTCTCGTATGAACCGCAATACTGGGAAGATAACGATTGGTTGTTTACCTGCTTTGGATGCAGGAGGTTGTAGGTTCGAGTCCTGCTTCCCAGACAAATTTTAGAAAGGAGAGTGTGTTTAATGACTTGGGATGATTTATAAATTATCATGGCTAATAAAGAAAAAGAAAATTCCCAAGTCATTTAAAATGAGGTATAACTCAGTTGGCAGAGTACTGTGCTTTTAACACAGGAGTCTTGGGTTCGAATCCCAATGCCTCAACAAAAGCAGGAATGGCGGAAATGGCATACGCGTCTGATTTAGAATCAGAATATTGAGAGTTCGAATCTCTCTTCCTGTACTAATAAACCTGTGATGTAAAGGTTAGCATACAAGATTTTGATTCTTGTTGTATAGGTTCGAATCCTATCGGGTTTACAAATGGTGGTTTTAGTTTAACTGGTAAAACGTCTCATTGTGGATGAGAAGAATAGGGTTCGAGCCCCGAAATCACCCAAAAACGGAACAATAGCAAAGTTGGTCAATGCGTCGGTTTGAAGCACCGAAGATATAGGTTCTCCCGACATTTCGGGACTATTTGTTCCACAAGAAAAAGAGAATTTTAAGAGAAGAAAAAAATGAAAATTGTTAATCAGAATTGGAGAAATTTTAGTGGTAAAATTTTTCAAGAACCAATTACAGAAATTGTAGAAAAAGCAATTGTAAGAGAATTAAGTGAAGGATATAAACTTAAAGTATGTGTGGGATCAGATTCACAAGCTTATAAATCTCACATTGAATATGCAACGGCAGTTGTTGTATTGAGAGAAGGAAAAGGAGGTTTTATGTTTATGAAAAATTTAAAAGGGACTAAGCAAATTGGTATTAAAGAACGTATGCTAAAGGAAGTAACAATGTCGGTAGAAGTTGCATATGCAATTTGCAATATTCTAGATAAACATAATGTGAGTTTGGAAGTGCACGCAGACATTAATACAGATGCCAAGTTTCAATCAAATGTTGCTTTAAAAGATGCTATGGGATATATTTTAGGGATGGGATTTGAATTTAAAGCTAAGCCTCATGCTTTTGCGAGTTCATCATGTGCTGATAAAGTAGTATAATATTTAAGCATATAGTTTAACGGATAAAACGTTAGGTTACGACCCTGAAGATGCGAGTTCGATTCTTGCTATGCTTACTATTAGTTTATTGGGGAAAGGGATGTGAAAAAGAAAAGCCTTGTCATAAGTTGATTATGATAAGGCTTTTTGTTTGTTTATACAGTTGCTTTGCTCCAAGCAAAAGGTTTAAATGGTGCATCAATAGGTGTTTGTGCAATGTGATTAGTGTAGTTACTAATAGTTTTTTGTGCTAATCCTAATATAATTTCTAGAACTTGTTGTTGTCCATAACCGACGTTATAAAAACGTTGTAATTCTTCATCTGAAATATTACCTCTAGTTCTAACAATACTTAATGCTGTATCTCTTAGAACTTCTAACTTTTCTGTAGGTAACTTTGTTTCATTTCGTAAAGCATCACTAATTGTAGTATCTACCTTCATCATATTGGCAATAGCCGTATGTGCAGGAACACAATAATGACATTCGTGCTCAACATTAATAGCTTGCCAAACAACAGTTAGTTCTTCAGCAGTAAAAGAAGAATTAGAGAATAGCTCATGTAATTTTTGATATGCTTCAAATGTTTCTGGAGATGAAGCTAATACACCATGTAAGCCAGGAACCATTCCATATGCTTTTAGTGATCCTTCTAATAATGGTTTGCTCTTTTCTGGAGCTGTTTCAATTGTGTGAATTTTTAAAGTACTCATAATTATTAATTTATATTTATTTTATTTCTAAACGATCGGTTAGTTATAGGTTAAAAAAAATGACTATAGATTTCTAAAAGTCATTTCAATATAATCTTTAATTTCATTTCTGTTATTTACTCTTGTCGCTGCGGCCAATCCATGTTTTGCTAAAAGTAAGAAGTTAGCTTGCTTACGAACGGTTTCGTCATCCTTGGATGAATCTTGAAGTTTATCAATAAAAATTTGTTTTAGATTTTTCATGAAATTATGAATCAAATCATTGATGCTCTCGTCATTTTTATTGGAAAACTCATTATATGTATTGGTTATTAAACATCCTTTATGATTCCCATCAACATAGCAAACATCTACAGAGTCGTAGAAAAATGTTTTAATATCTTCAATACCACCTTCACCTTGTTTTAGCTTATTAAACATACTTCTAGTTTTTTGATTATAGCTTTCTAAACTTTTTAAAAAAACACCATGCTTACTTCCAAAACTTGAATAGATAGAAAACTTATTAATACCCATCTCTTTCTCCAGCATTTGCATTGAAGTATTTTCGTAACCATTTCTCCAGAATAATCTCATGGCTTTATCCAAAACTTCAGCTTCTATGTATTGTTTTTTTCTAGACATAAATAATTTCTACGACACAAAGCTAAACAATCGGTTAGAAATAAAAAAATGATTAGGATTTTTTTAACTTTTAATGATAGAATTAATGGGTTTGTTTCTCTAAAATCTTTATCATTTTAAAAGATTTTAATAAGTGAAATAGTCCTGGAACAATTAATAAACCACCTACCAATAAAGAGATTCCTAAAACATTAATAACTGATTCTGGTGCAACTTTTTCTAATAAATTTAAAGTACCACTTTTAGTGATTAATAAACTAGGATAATGCGGATATAAAGCTACTGTCATAATTAATAGCACTTGAATCCCTGCAAAAATTCTACTGGCAATTCGAATTCCTTTTTTGACAGTATACCATAAAGGATATAAAAATGCTGCAGAAACTAAAATTAATCCAATACTAACACTATGGCTAGTTATTCCATGAACAAACTCTACGTTATTAACATAACCATAGGCAATCGTAATGAATCCTAAAACGACAACAACAATAGTCGCAATTTTAGCTTTCCTTACATAAACAGGATATCCTTCTTCATCTGCTTCACCAATAAGTAAAACAGCAGAAAGAAAAGTACATAGGCTTGCAAAGAATAAGCCCACTAAAAAAGAGAATATATTTAACCATGGATGAATATAAGCTTCTACAAAATCAAGAGGTACGTCTTTAGTAATTAAAACAATTTTACCACTTACCATTCCTCCGAAAATCATTCCTAAGAATATAGGTGTAATTAAACTAGAAACATGAAATAACCAATTGTATACACGTTGAGATTCATCAACGTAGGCATCATAATGTCGAAACACAAAAGCAACACCGCGTAAAGTAATTCCTAATAACATTAAGGTAATTGGAATATGTAATGAAGTTACCATTACTTTATAATATAGCGGAAAGGCAATCCAAAGAATTACTATTAAAATAATAACCCAAATATGATTTGCTTCCCAAACAGGACCCATAACGCGATAAATCGTCTTTTTAGTAATTTTTTGATTGTCTTCTGAAGAAAATAATTCTAGAATACCAGCACCGAAATCAGCTCCACCCAACAACACATATAACAGTAAAGAGAAAAACAGAAAAAATAAAACTACTGAAATCATAAGCTAGAAATTGGAGTTGAGTTTAACGATTTAATTTGTCGACGTAGTAACCAAGTAACAGTAATTGTTAGAATAGTATATAATACAACATATAGATAAAAACTGTATACTATTCCTGGCATAGGTGTAACAGCATCTTTGGTTCTCATTATTTTGTGAATAATCCAGGGTTGTCGTCCAACTTCTGTAACAATCCAGCCTGCTTCTAAAGCTATAAAACCAGCAGGTGCTAAAAACGCAAATACTTTCCAAAAGAATTTCTTATCAAACCAATGTTTCTTTTTCCAGTTTGAGAAGAAAAAGAAAATACCAGCAAGCATTAATAATCCACCAATTCCTACCATAATTTGAAAGGCATAGTGAACAATAGCTACATTCGGAATTTCATCTTCTGGAAAATCATTTAACCCTTTTACTTCTGCATTAAAATCACCAAAAGCTAAAAATGAAAGTGCATTTGGAATTTCTATTTTGTATTTAACTTCTTTCTTTTCTTGATCTACAATTCCTCCAATATATAAAGGAACACCTTTAGAAGTTTCATAATGAGCTTCCATAGCGGCTAATTTTACGGGTTGGCGTTGAGCAACATCTTTCGCAGAAATATCACCACTAATAGGTTGTAAAATTGCAGCAATTGCTCCAAAGGTTATCGCAATTTTAAATGCCTTTTGATGCAATTCTTTTTGTTTATTTCTAAGTATTTGAAAAGCATGAATTCCTGCAACGGCAAATCCTGTTGCGGTAAAGGCAGCTAAAACCATATGTAAAGCTTGAGTAAACCAAGCAGGATTTAATAAAGCTTTTACCGGATCAATGTTTAGGAATTTTCCATCTACATAATCAAACCCAGAAGGAGCATTCATCCATCCATTTGCGGAAACTACAAGTATACCAGAAGCGACACCTGCAATTCCAACTATAATTCCAGTAAACCAATGAAATTTAGGAGGAATTTTATTCCAGCCATATAAGTAAAATCCAAGTGCAATTGCCTCCACAAAAAATGCAGCTCCTTCGAGCGAAAACGGCATTCCAATTATAGGTCCGGCATGTTCCATAAATTCGGGCCATAATAAGCCCAATTCAAAAGATAACGCAGTTCCTGAAACTGCTCCGGTAACAAAGAAAATGGCAACACCTTTTTGCCAAGCTTTGGTAAGTTTTAGATATACTGGATTACCTGTATTGAGCCACTTTTTATGAGACACAACCATAAAAAAAGGCATCACCATTCCAATACAAGCAAATACAATATGAAAAATTAGCGTGAATGCCATTTGAAGTCTTGCAGCATCTAAATTTTCCATAACAAAATGTTTAAAAAGATAGTTCCGTAAATTTACGAAATTATCAGCTTTTAAACACCTTTTTTCATGCTCAATTGTATACGTTTTCTAGCTAAATTTATTCTTCTTAAAGACTGCTATTTATAACAAACAGTAACATGATATACCAATATTTACTATCTTTCATCAATCCAACCATCGAGATCAGTTGGGATTTTTTTGTCTTTATATAGTTTCAAAAATGATTCTAGATTTTTAGTTACAAAAGAGACTTTTTCATTTTCGTCTATTCTAATAATTTGCTCACTATATCCTTTTTCACCAGGTAATAAGTCAATAAAATATTTGTATGTATTATCTTCATAGAATAAAATCCAAGAAGTACTATTTTTTAGTGGAATTATTTTTCCTTTTGTATTCAATTTATTTTTACCAAAAATGCTGTCATAATTTGAGTTTTCAAAAATGCCGTTTATATTAGAACTCCCATTCATTATTTGTTTATAACTTAGGAAAGGACCATAAGTATTGTTATAAAGAAGAAATACTCTAAGAGATTTAGGAATTAATTTATTAGTGTTTTTTAAAAATTCGTAATTATGTTTATATTCTATGGGATAAGGTTCGTCTTGGTAAGTAAAGTCATATTCTTTTAAAATTTCAGACCATAATTTTTCTATTTTTATAGAATCAATCTCTAGTTTTTTAGGTCTTATTTTTTTGAAACTGTTTAAAGTTTTTATTTTAAGATTGTAATCTTCAATTTCCTCTTCTGATGTTTGATTGTATGGGAATTCAAAAATTGGAAATCCATGATCATTTTTGGAATCATAATAAAATTGAAGTAATAATTTTTCTCTCTCTCTTTGATCGAAATATTTTAAAGATTTATTATGACTAATATGTAAGTCGCCATTCACAAAAAGGCCGATGTAAATATCAGTTGTATTGTTATGAAATTTATCTATTAAAAAAGATTCAAGTTCTTTTATAACAATCATATTATTAATCCGAGACCTAATGTCAGTTTCAAAATTTTCCGAAATATTCAGTAAAACTAATAGTTTTTGTTTGCGAATTTTAGAATATAACGAAACATCACTAAGTTTTATATTGAATTTAGGAAATGGAAACTCTTTTTTTATAGTATAACTAATGGAGTCTATGTTCCTGTTTGGAGACTGACTTAATTTTGATTTGTCAATATCATAAACTTTTTTTAAGGAATCAGTTTTTCTATTCAATTTAGCTTGTTCTTTGCTATATAGATCATGACGTTCATATTGCTTATATGAACTAATAACAGAATTAACTGAAGAATAGAGCATAATTATACCTAATAATATAAGAGAAGAAAAATGCCAAATAGGTCTTTTTAGATTTACTTGTTCATCGCTAAATTTTAAATCCTTTTTAGGAAAACCACATGATGTACAGATAACCATAATATTTTTCCCAAGAGGAATAACAGGTATCCAAAAAACATGAAAATAACTGGCTTTTCCCGTTACTCGATGTCTTCTACTTTGATTACAATTAGAACAATTAGTATGTATTTCTTTTCTTTTTAACTTTGAAGATCGTATCCCAAAAACTACTAGCATTTTTTTACTTTTTTGAGTAAATATATTGTTTTAATTTTTCATGCTCAATTGTATACGTTTTCTAGCTAAATCTATTTCTAAAACTTTTACTTGAACTTGTTGTTGCAAACGAACTATTTTATTGATGTCTTCAACAAAAGTATCCGACAAATTTGAGATGTGAACTAAACCGCTTTCTTTAATCCCAATATCAACAAAACATCCAAAATTTGTAATGTTATTTACGATACCAGGAAGCACCATTCCCATTTTTAAATCGTCGATGGTTTTTACTTCCTCACTAAACGAAAAAGCTTTCGCTTTTTCACGTGGATCTAAACCTGGTTTTTCCAATTCTTTTACAATGTCTTTTAGCGTAGGCAAACCAAAATCTGAAGTAACATATTTATTGAGTTGAATCTCTTTTAATTGCTTTGTGTTTCCAATTAAATCTTCTGTTTTTAACCTTAGATCTTTAGCTATGTTTTTTACCAAAGAATAACTCTCTGGATGCACGCTTGAATCATCTAAAGGATTTGCACCTTGTTTAATTCTTAAAAATCCCGCAGATTGCTCAAAAGCCTTTCCTCCTAAACGAGCTACTTTTTTAATATCGTTACGTGTTTTAAAGACACCATTTTGATTTCTATGATTTACGATGTTTTCCGCTAATTTTGGTCCAATTCCAGAAACATAACTTAATAAAGAAGCACTTGCGGTATTAATATTTACACCAACTTTATTTACACAATGTTGAACTACGGTATCTAAAGACTTTTTTAGCTGATTTTGATCCACGTCATGTTGATATTGACCAACACCAATTGATTTAGGATCTATTTTTACTAGTTCCGCTAAAGGATCTGCTAAACGTCTTCCGATTGAAACTGCACCACGAACAGTTACATCTTCATTAGGAAATTCGTCTCTTGCAATTTTAGAAGCCGAATATATAGAAGCTCCAGCTTCATTTACTACAAAGATTTCAAGATTTTTTGTGAGAGCAATATTCTTTACAAATCGCTCTGTTTCTCTTGAAGCAGTTCCGTTTCCAATGGAAATAGCTTCGATATTATATTTTTTAATTAGGTGTTCAATGGTGTAAGCTGACTCTGTAGTTTTATTTTGAGGAGCGTTTGGGTAAATTGCGGTGTTATGCAGTAATTCACCTTGTTCACTCAAACAAACCACTTTACAACCTGTTCTATACCCTGGATCAATAGCTAAAATTCTTTTTTCTCCTAATGGAGCTCCTAATAAGAGTTGTTCAAGATTGTTTTTAAACACTGTAATCGCAGATTCATCGGCCTTTTCTTTAGCAACATTCATTGCTTCAGTAGTTAATGAAGGTAATAATAAACGTTTGTAACTATCGTCAATTGCCAATTGAATTTCAGCGCCACATTCATTATTACTTCGAATTAATTTACGATCTACTTTTTCTAATACACGATCGTCGTCAATTTCAACCTTAACTCGAATAATTCCTTCTTTTTCTCCCCTTAAAATTGCCAATAAACGATGCGAAGGAATTCTACTTAAATTTTCAGACCAATCGAAATAATCTTTGAATTTTTGAGCATTTTCATCATCTTTTTTCGTTTTTACAACTTTGGTAACAATTGTAGAAAAGCGTTCTAATTCTCTACGAATTAAATTACGGATATCCGTTCGTTCATTAATCCATTCAGCAATAATATGTCTAGCACCTTCTAGAGCTTTATCTTCATTTTCAACCTTGTCATTTACATACTTAGAAGCTATATAATCTAAATCATCAGATTTCTGACTCATAATGATTTTTGCTAATGGTTCTAATCCATTATTTCTCGCAGTTTCAGCCTTTGTTTTACGCTTTTTCTTATACGGTAAATAAATATCTTCTAAAGTCGTTAAATCTTGTGCATTTTCAACTTTTGATTGTAATTCTGAATTAAGTACTTCTTGTTCTTCTAACGCTTTAAGAATAGCTTTCTTTCTTTTCTCTAATGTTTCAAAAGCTTCTTTTAATGCTACAATTTCTCCAATTTCAACTTCATCTAAATTTCCAGTTCGTTCCTTACGATAACGAGCAATAAACGGAATTGTACAATCTTCATTCAACAATTCAACCGTATTTTGAATACTTTTTTGAGCGTAAGAAGTTTTTGAGGATATATATGAAATTAGCTGCATTGACGGTACGTATTTTAAAAATGAATTTAGAGTTACAAAGAAACAAAAAAGAAGGATTTTAATATTCCTTTTTCTTTCATGTTTAAAACTTGTAAAAGTAGTAGGCTTTAAAGTTGCTTGAATAAAAGCCTAGTATAGTTTCGTTACCAATATTAAATACATTTATCGCTTCTTGTTTTCTAATGGCTTGATTATTCTCGTAAATATCTTCATCTCTTGGTGATCTTTTAGAGAAGTTGTAATCTTGAATTTTATCGTAAATGTTTTTTTCAATATTTCCTCTTAAATGATTAAAGTTATTATCAAAAAGACACTTTATGTGAACAGATTTGTTTTTTAAATAGGCTCCAAAAGAAGAGGTGTTTGTACTTGAGTAAATTGGACTTGCAGAAATACCCCATGCAGCACCCATTAGTCCTCCTCCAATTACCCCAGCCACAAAGGTTCCAGAAGTAACAAGTTTTCTACCTCCAATTGTTATTTCATATCCAGTAGTATTTCTAAAAGCCGAAATTCCGATTTTAGAAGAGGATATTTTTCGCAGAAATTGCTTTGTTTTCTCTAATTCTCTGTATTGCTTAAAGTCACCACCTTTTTGAATTATTGGCGTATTACTGAACTGTATAGGTTCTTTATTTTTAATATTAAATTGTTTAATTAAAGCCTTATTTTTCAAATTATAAATATTAAAAACTAGTCTTTTTTTGGTTGAGGTTATTAAAAGTAAAAAATGATCAATTATAAATGAATTAGATGTCTTATCTGATTTTTTAGATTCAAATAAGGGTTTTTCAATTTTTTCATATTTATACTTTCCAGTATTCAGATCTAGATATAAAATTTGAGTATAGAACTTATTCTTATCGAAAGTTATAACAACATCATTTTTTCTAATATATAACTTACTTAATTTCGATGCAGTTTCTATTGAAATAGGAGACGTTTGTTTTCTTTTATGGGTTGTTGATAAGAAACCATATTCTAGATTTGTATCGTAAGATTCTTCACTTACTTTAGTTAATTCGAAAGCAATATTTTTAATTTCTCTATGTTCTGGGTTTGAATAATCAGGAATTAATTTTTTAAGAGAAATTTCTTTGTCTTTTGTTATGAGGAATTTTTCATTACTAAAGTCAAAATTGAATGAATCACTTGATCCATTTGACTTATAATTTCTTGAAACAATATTATATGAATTCCTATCTAAAAAAAGTAAGTGAACTTTATTGTCCCTACTTATACTTTGTAAGAAAATTAATTTTTTGGCGCTAAAAGTATCTTCTAATAAAGAGGTTTGTCCATTAGAAAAATTAAAAGTAATTATCGCGAATTTACTTTTATTCTTATCTGAAAGGATAATCTTGAAATTATTATTAGAATCATACATTTTACCTAGAACTAAACTATATTTTTTATTCTTCTCATCTAATAAAAGTTTAGTTTTAAGATTAAAGTTTTGATCTAATAGAAACCCATAAATTCTTTTCTTTTCAATTAGAAAGGTTCCTATGTTTTTTGTTTTCTTGTTAAAAACAGAAAAAGACTCAAGAATATTTGCGTCATTATTTTTTAAAGTATTTATAAATGAACCAATTTCTTCTTGGGACGAACTGAAAAAATGAATTGATACTAATAGAAATGTAAATACTTTTTTACGCATTTTTTTTTCGCAAAAATAAACTAAAAAAATATTTCTTGAGCTAAACGAAAAGTATTCGCGTGAGCTTGAACAATGATATTAATATCACGAGAATATCCGCCACCCATGCTACACATAACTGGGATTTTTTCATCGAAACAAGTCTGTAAAACGAATCGATCTCGTTCTTTACAACCTTTTGATGAAACGCTTAGTTTACCTAGTTTGTCACTTTCTAAAATATCCACACCACATTGATAAAAAATAAAATCTGGTTGGTGTTCGTAGATTAATTTTGGTAATGTGTTTTTTAATAGAGAAAGATATTCTTCGTCTCTGGTTTCATTCTCTAGTGGAATATCTAAGTCAGATTGTTCTTTATGAAATGGATAATTGGTTTTTCCATGCATAGAAAAAGTAAAAACAGAAGGATCATCTCTGAAAATTTCTGCTGTACCATTTCCTTGATGTACATCTAAATCAACAATTAATGCTTTTTCTATGAGTCCTTTACTTTGGAGATAACGAGCGGAAACTGCCTGATCATTTAGTAAACAAAATCCTTCACCACTATCAGTAAATGCATGATGTGTTCCACCGGCAATATTCATGGCAATTCCATGTTCTAAGGCAAATTCAGAAGCTTTCATACTTCCATCTGTAATAATCATTTCACGTGCAATTAGTTGTTCATTTAACGGAAAACCAATTTTACGCTCTTCTTTCTTTGAAAGTGTTATGTTTAATAGATCGAAAAAATATTCAGGAGTATGAACCGAAAAGAAATGTTTGTTATTTGGTATTTCTGGTTCAAAGAAATTATCTTCTGTACATGTTCCTTCATGCACTAATTGTTGTGGAATTAAATCGTATTTATCCATTGGAAATCGATGATTATCCGGCAATGGATGATTGTAAATAGGATGGTACGCGATTTTAAGCATTCTTATTCTAAAGAGATATTCAAAACTATTTAATTTATTAGAATGCTAAAAATTTATAACTATTATTTTGTCGGTCGTAATAACTATAAATTGTTTTTTGATTTAGCCTGAATAAATGACTCTGATTCGTATTAAGTTTAGCCTTTTTAATATGTCTATTTATTTTATGATAAATGTTTTCTTGAACTTTCGAATTTGTAATATTTAGCTCCTTGTCGACTGCATAAGTAAGGAAGGTCGATTCAACATTTCGGTATACATTCAAAATATAAGAATGTGGATCCAAAAATCCTCTGTAATTATTCACGGAATATAAAGCTGCGTTATCTGTCATATTCACACCCATTGTCGGATTATCTAGCGTTGCTGGCTTTTTACCTCCAACAGTAATCGTAAATCCATCAGAAAGTTCATTAACAAAAATTCCGATATCACTAAATAACAAGGTTCTAAAGAATTTCTTCTTTGATTTTTGAGAACTCTTTTTCTCACCATCTAGTAACAATTTATAATTATTGAATGGAAAAGACGTATTTGATGAGATCGTATAACTTTTGATGAGTTGATCATTCTCTAAATTATGTACATCAATTTTTAGTTCATCTTTGGTACAAGCTGCAGCGAATAATAAATTATTTATAAGAAATGAATTCGTGGTTTTTTTAGTGCTCGGAATTTCAAAGAATGGTTTTTTAATTTTTTGAAGTGAAAAGGATTCTTTCTTTAAGTCGAGAGATAGAATTTGAGTGTAGAATTTGTTTTTATCCAACACTATTTTGATGTTATTTTCACTGGCATATAATTTCGTGAAATCCGTTGCGCTTTCAATAGGAATATGTTGCAGTTTATCTTTTTCTAATTCGGAAGTTTGATATTCTAATGAATGTAGTTTTGTTATTGTATAATCATTATACAATACGTTGTATAATAACTTAGAAAGGGTAGTTTCTATAGTATCATTTAAAAACAACTTTACATTTTTAATGTTGAACTTTTTTAAAGTTGAATTTCCGTCGTTGAAATAGGTTTTTACAACTAATTCCGATGTTTTTTGTTTTAAAAAAAGCAAATGAGATTTATCTCCCATATTTAAAGTTTGTAAAAGCGTCATTCCTTTTGAATAAAAACGATCATTTTTATAATAAGCTGTATCCTTTTTAAAGTCAAATTCTATTAGATCAAAACTTTTAAGATGTTTGTTTGATACAATAAAAGTGTAGGTGTCTTCTGTGAATGTCTTACCAACAATACCGCTAAATTTACTATTTCTTGGTAATGTTAATTCATTTTTAGGTTCAAACTCAGCATTGGTTAAATAACCATAAATATTGTATTGATCGCTAATGAATGTAGCAATATCATTGTTTTTATGATTTACAATTGTTAGGGATCCGCGTACTTTTTTGCTTGTTTCTTTTAATGAATGTTCGATTTCACCAATCATTTCTTGTGAAAATCCGAAACAACTACAAAATAAGATTAAAACTAGGGGTAATTTTTTAATCATATACCAACATTTAATACGCTAATTTACATAATATTAAAGAAACCTTATAGCATTGCTTGAAGTTGGCAGACTATATTTTTTATATTTGAGTATGATATTACCACTTTCTACTTTTCCAGATTTCAATTTTTATAGTACTCCATTATTAGTTTTAGTGGTTCAAGGAGTGCTACTATCAGGTTTATTATTTGCGAAATTTAGTAAAGGGAAAAACATATCTCATTTTATATTAGCATCAATTTTACTCTTAGTTTGTTATCAACAAATCTGTTATACGGTTGGTTTTATGGGATGGTACAATGTTTATAAAACCACTAAAATAAATTATTGGTTAATGCCAATAGCTTTGGCTTTAGGACCGTTGATTTATTTTTATGTAAAATCTATAACGCAGTCTAATTTTAAATTTAAAAGAAGAGATGTTTTACATTTTGCATTGGCTATTTGTCTAATACTGTTTAGAGTGTTTATTTATATCTACGATTCGTTACAACCAGGTTTTAATGATAAGCAAAACGGAGTTTTAAAAATTGCCTTAGATGAAAATATAGTACAACCAGTTTTGGTATTTTTAGATTTCTCGGTTATGCTATTGTATTTGGCATTTACTTTTCAGCTATTTTACAACTACCGAACTAAGATTAAAGAGTACTTTTCTAATACCTACAAACTAGAACTGAATTGGGTGTTAAGTTTTCTAATAGTTTTCACTTCACTTTTTTTATACAGTAGTATTCAAACAGTAATAAACGTTGCATTTATTGAATTGAGTTATACACAACAATGGTGGTTGAATTTGTTTATGGCGATTATTACCATTTATATTGGAGTGAGAGGTTATTTTACAGATACAGGAAAACTGAATAATTTGTCATTTAGTTTTACTCCAAATGAAATTAAAACTGTTCAAAAAGAAACAAATCAAAACATATCAGAAGATGAAGTTCAGTTGATCTCTGAATTTATGAAAACCGAAAAACCATATTTGAATTCAGAGTTAAACTTGTCGGATTTAGCTTCGGAATTAGAAATGCATCGTAATGAACTTTCTCAAATTATAAATAAAGGCTTTCAGAAGAACTTTAATGATTTTATTAATGAGTTCAGAGTAAATGCGTTTAAAAAAGAGCTAGAAAATGGAGCTCATAAACAACTTTCTCTTTTAGGAATTGCTATGGATTGTGGGTTTAATAGTAAAGCTACGTTCAATAGAGTTTTCAAGAAAATAACCAATACTTCACCAACCGAATTCTTACAAAATTTACCAAAATAAGACGTCTCAAATCGTAAATGAGCCTTCTAAATACGTTATAAGTCGTCCACGCATAAGTAATTTGAAATCTTTGTGTCATCAAAAATGAGATAAAAATTTTACTTATGAAAACTGTTCTTAAAAAATTAATTACACCTGTATTACAAAAACATTGGGTAGTAGATTTACACTTTGCAATTATCCGATTTATATGTGGAATGTTACTAACAATAGATTTCGGTGCCAGTAAGTTTGGAATGCCATGGACGCCGGCAGACCGCAACCTAAGTTTATTTGAAGTTTCAGCTTGGTTTCCAGAAGACGTGGCAGCTTATGGAGGAATATTCGCGTTATTTCCGGTTTTCTTCGCTTGGATGGGTGCTTTTAGTGAAGCTGTTGGAGGATTATTATTAGCATTCGGATTCAAAACAAGAATTACATCTTTTTTAATTATCTGTACCATGTTAGTAGCCATTTTTATGCAAAAATGGAGTCAAGGAACTTGGGGAATGTTACCAGCCATGGGATTCCTATGGATGGCAACCTATAACTTATACTTAGGATCAGGAAGATTCGGAATCGATTATTTAATATCTAAAAAATTATAAAATGAAAAAATTAGCAATACTTATAATAGCAATAATTACAACAAGTTGTGTGCAAGAACAACATCTAAAAACTGTTCAAGTAAAGATTGACATGAGGGGGGTAGAAGATGTAAAATCTATTGGTGTAAAAGGAAATTTTACCAATCCTCGATGGAAAGTAGAAGTGCCATTGACTGATGAAGACAAAGACGGTATTTATGAAACATCATTGTCCCAAAAAACTGCAGTTTCTGGAATTGAATTTAAGTTTGTAAAAAACGGTGAAATCTATGAATTAAAAGGTAAACCAAATAGAGTTCTACGGTTCGAATATAAACCTGAGAATATAATATACGCTACAAAATTTAATGATATTGAAAGTGTAGTGATTCAAAGAGAATAAAAAAAGAGCCTTGAAAAAGGCTCTTTTTTGTTAGCAGACCTGTCCGCCGTTTTGTACTTTTTGTTGTGGCTCTACAAAAGCTAAAGTTCCATCTTCAGCATCTGTCATTAAAATCATACCTTGACTTTCCACACCACGTATTTTTCTCGGAGCTAAATTACATAATACAGTAACCTGTTGTCCAACGATATCTTCTGGTTTAAAACTCTCTGCGATACCAGAAACAATGGTTCTAACATCAATTCCAACATCAACTTTAAGCTTCAATAATTTTTTAGTTTTCGCTACTTTTTCTGCTTCTAAAATAGTTCCAATTCGAATATCCATTTTAGTGAAATCATCGAATTCAATAGTGTCTTTTTGAGGCTCTACTTCTTTGTTGGCAGCTTCATTTACCTTTTTAGTATCGGCTAACTTCTGAATTTGAGCTTCAATAGTTTTGTCTTCTATTTTTGAGAATAACAATTCCGCTTTACCAATTTGATGTTCTTCAGGTAATAAAGCTTCCTTTTCAGTTACGTCATTCCAGCTTAAGTTTTCATCAACTTTTAAAATTGATTTTAATTTTGATGAAGTGAATGGTAAAAATGGTTCAGAAACTATAGAAAGCGCAGCAGCAATTTGTAAAGCAACATACATAATAGTTTTTACACGTTCTTCATCCTCCTTAATTACTTTCCAAGGCTCTTCATCTGCTAAATATTTGTTTCCTAAACGTGCTAAGTTCATTAATTCTTGAGAAGCTTCTCTGAATCTATAACGTTCAATAGATTTTGCAATAACATCAGGAAATTGTTTTAATTGCTCTAAAACATCTTCATCTACTTCTGAATAATCTCCTGGCACAGGAATTATTCCGTTATAATACTTGTTCGTAAGTACAACAACACGGTTGATAAAGTTTCCAAAAATGGCAACTAATTCGTTATTATTTTTAGCCTGGAAATCTTTCCAAGTAAAATCGTTGTCTTTATTTTCAGGAGCGTTTGCCGTTAATGTATAACGCAATACATCTTGCTGTCCCGGAAACTCCTCTAAATATTCATGTAACCAAACCGCCCAGTTTTTAGAAGTTGATAACTTATTTCCTTCTAAATTCAAAAACTCATTTGCTGGAACGTTTTCTGGTAAAATATATCCACCATGAGCTTTTAACATTGAAGGGAAAATAATACAGTGAAATACAATATTATCTTTTCCAATAAAGTGAACTAATTTGGTATTTTCATCTTTCCAATAGTCTTCCCAATTCTTACCTTCTCGAGTAGCCCATTCCTTTGTAGAAGAAATATAACCGATTGGAGCATCAAACCAAACGTATAATACTTTTCCATCAGCTCCTTCAACAGGTACAGGAATCCCCCAATCTAAATCACGAGTTACCGCACGAGGACGTAAACCATCATCAATCCAAGATTTTACTTGTCCTAATACATTAGATTTCCAATCACTTTTATGACCTTCTAAAATCCATTCTCGTAAGAATGCTTCGTGCTTATCTAAAGGTAAAAACCAGTGTTTTGTTTGTTTTAAAACAGGAACATTTCCTGTAATTGCCGATTTAGGATTAATTAAATCTGTAGCATTATGACTTGTACCACAGTTTTCACATTGGTCACCATAACTTTCTTCAAATCCACATTTCGGACATGTACCAATAACAAAACGGTCTGCTAAAAACTGATCCGCTTCAGCATCATATAATTGTTCAGAAACTTCCTCTACAAACTCACCATCTTCATACATTTTCTTAAAAAACTCAGAAGCAGTTTCGTGATGAATTTCAGCAGAAGTACGTGAGTAGTTATCAAATGAAATTCCAAAATCTTCAAAAGATTGCTTAATAATTCCGTGATATTTATCGATAATTTGCTGAGGTGTAACACCTTCTTTCTTCGCACGCATAGGAATAGCAACACCGTGCTCATCTGATCCACAGATGTAAGCCACATCATTTCCTTTTAAACGTAAAAAACGTGCATAAATATCACCAGGCACATAAACTCCAGCTAAATGACCAATATGGATAGGTCCATTTGTATACGGTAATGCAGCTGTAATTGTATATCTTTTTGAAGAACTCATTGTTAGTGTAAAATCTTAAATATTTTGGGTTACAAATGTAGTTAATAATTTGTTTGAGCGTCTTGTTTTTACGGTCATAATGTTAAATCATGCTAAACAATCTAAATTAATTTAGATTAATTATAAATAATACTATATTTGCACTTCTAAATTCAGTATTATGAAAGTAAAATCGTTACTAATTTTTGTATTTGCTTCAATGCTTCTTCAGGCGCAAAAAAGTAAAAATATATTCCTTGAAAGGTCTTTTTGGAAATCAAAACCAACCTTAGCGTTAGTAAAGCAGAAAATCGCAGAAGGAAACGATCCGACACAGTTAAACAGACATAGTTTTGATGCTATTGCTTATGGTTTATTGGAAAAATCTGATGTTGTTAGTGATGATATTATTAAATATTTACTTACAATTAAAGGAAATGGCGTTAATAAAATTACCCATGACGGAAGAACTTATATTTTCTGGGCAGCTTATACCAATCGTGTTGAATTAATGAAGTATTTGGTTTCAAAAGGAGCTAAAACAGATATCATTGACAGTCATGGTTATTCAGTTTTAAATTTTGCCGCAACAGCAGGACAAACGAATAGGAAGTTATATGATTATCTGATTTCGCAAGGAGCAAATCCTAAAATAGAGAAAAGTAAAAGTGGAGCAAATGCTTTACTTCTAGTGATTCCTTCGCTAAAGAATTTGGATCTGGTAGATTATTTTGTGTCTAAAGGATTGAAACTTACAGATACTGATTATAAAGGTAATGGAGCCGTAAACTATGCAGCGAAAAAAGGAAATAGAACCATCATTGATTTATTAATTAAAAGAGGATTGCCATTTAAAGAATTAAATAAAAATGGTGGCAATGCCATGATAATGGCTTCGCAAGGAGGAAGAAGAGGATATAATTCTCTTGAGTTTTTTAAATATTTGGAAGGATTAGGAGTTCAAGCGAATATAAGGAATAAGCAAGGTTTAACCCCGTTACACAATTTTGGGTATTCAAATAAAGATATTGAGACTATTCAATACTTTATTCAAAAAGGAACAGATGTAAATTCCAAAAATGAAGAAGGTAATACAGCTTTAATGAACGCAAGTTCTAGAAACTCCTTAGCGGTAATTAAATTACTTAGAAAACATACTAAAGATATTAATGAGATAAATACAAAAGGACAATCTGCGCTTACAAGAGCGATGAGGAATACACCCGAAGTTGTTAAATACTTATTAGAGCAGAACGCAAATGTTTATGTAAAAGACAAAAAAGGAAACAATTTAGGATACTATTTGGCACAAACGTATTCTTCAAAAAAGGAGAAAGAATTTACTTCAAAAATTCAATTGCTTCAGGAAAAAGGTTTTGATATTACGACACCTCAAAAAGATGGAAATACATTATTACATCTTGCTGCTGATAAAGGTGACGTATCATTATTAAAATTTTTGAAAGCATTTAATATCAATGTAAATGCAAAGAATAATGATGGTGTAACTGCATTGCAAAAAGCAGTTATGGTGGCTAAAAACCCAAAAATAATTGAGTATTTATTAAGGCAAGGAGCAGATAAATCGGTAACAACAAGTTTTGATGAAACGGTTTTAGATTTGGCAAAGGAAAATGAACAGTTATCAAAGTTTGATTTAAGTTTTTTAAAATAATTTGAATACATGGGAGTACTAAAAAAAATTACAGGAATACTATTATTATGCGCAATTACTTTTGCTTTCACAACTATTGAACGCAGTAAGTACAAATGCATGATTCAGTTAAAGAATTATGATGGTGAAGGAGCATATGTCGTAGTTTCACTTTTAGATAAAGAGGGTAAATATCTAGAAACACTTCAGGTTTTAGGTGATGATGATGAATGGTATCATGAAATTTATCAATGGTGGGATTTTTACGGAAAGAAACGCAACGATATCGATGCTGTTACAGGAGCAACAATTAGTGGCGGTCAACGTGCTATAAAAGTTTTAGAAATTGACGTTGATAAAATTGATGCTGGTTATAAAATTCGTTTTGAGACAGCAGTGGAAGATCAAGAATATTATGCAGACGATGTTGAGTTTGAACTCACATCAGCAAACGTGAAGAATAAGTTCGAAGGAAAAGGCTTTATTCGTTATGTAAGAATGATGCCGCAGAATTAATCAAAATAACTGTTTAGTTGTAAATATGTCTATGTCCATTTGGAGGTACAGTCATTTCACGTTGGCTGTATCTTCTTTTTTATTTATCATAATTGCTTCAATTACTGGAATAATATTGGCCTTTGAACCAATTTCCAATCAAATGCAACCTTTTGCTATTTCAGATGTATCTGATATTTCTGTTGGCGAAATGGTTGTGGTATTACAGCACGAATATGAAGAGGTGATTTCTGTTGAACGTAATCATGAGAATTTTGTTATTGCTTCTGTAATTACGAAAGCAGGAGCAAGTCAAACTATTTATATTCATCCGAAAACGGGAAAGAAAATTGGAGAAGTTGATGAAAAGGCAGCTATTTTCAAGTTTGCTACAAGTTTACATAGATCATTATTCTTAAAAAGTACAGGACGTTTTATTGTTGGTTTCGTTTCTTTTTTACTGTTTCTAATTACAATTTCAGGATTGATCTTAATTCTTAAAAGACAAGGCGGATTTAAAAAGTTCTTTTCCAACATTTCGAAAGAGAATTTTTATCAATTCTCTCACGTAGCTCTAGGACGACTTTTCTTAATTCCACTACTTATCATAACGTTTACAGGAGTATATCTATCCTTAGAAAAGTTCAATCTATTACCTAAACATAAAACCAAACATGTTATAGATTTCGATGGATTAAACTCAGCTCCCAAAAAAACAATTGCTGAATTTGAAATATTTAATAACACGAAACTGTCACAATTTAGAAAAATTGAATTCCCATTTTCTTCAGATGTTGAGGATTATTTTCTGTTAGAATTAAAAAACAAAGAGATAACAGTGAATCAAATCACTGGAGAAGTATTGAGTGAAGTATATTATCCTTTTTCAAAACTAATCTCATATTATAGTTTATTACTTCATACAGGTCAAGGTTCTATTTTTTGGTCTATAATTTTATTATTGGCAAGTATAGTTACACTGTATTTCATCTATTCTGGATTTGCAATGACTTTTGAGAGGAAAAGAGGGAAAACAAAGAATAGATACAACAAGGATGAAAGCGAGATTGTATTGCTAGTGGGATCAGAAAATGGAAGTACTCGAAGTTATGGTAAAATGTTGTATAAAGCTCTTTTAAATGAAGGTAAAAGAGTTTTTATTACTGATTTAAACAAGTATGCTTCTTATGAGAAAATGAAATATGTAATCGTCTTAACTGCTACATATGGAGAAGGAGAATCACCAGCAAATGGTTCTAATTTTTTAGAATTAATCAAGAAGAAAAATAATCATCCATTTCAATTTTCGGTAGTTGCATTTGGATCATTGTCTTATCCAAAGTTTTGTCAGTTTGGTATTGATGTTCAATCTGCATTGGAACAAAAAGAAAATGCGACAGAATTACTTCCATTACATAAGATTAATAATAAATCTTTCGAAGCTTTTTCAAAGTGGACACAGGAATTAAATCATAAGTTGTCAGTTAACTTACAGTTAGATAAAAGGATTGTGAGTAAGCAACAAAAATCATTTGCTCTTGAGTTATCTTCTAATGTAAAAATCAATAACGATGATACGTTCTTACTAACTTTTGATGATTGTCATAAAAAATTTACTTCAGGAGATTTGTTAGGTGTTTATGCAAATAATCAAACACACGAGCGATTATATTCAATAGCCAAAATAAATAATACACTTTTATTGAGTATACGAAAGCACGAATTGGGATTATGCTCTAACTATCTATATAATCTTCAGCGAGGAGAATCTATAAAAGCTTTTATTAAAAGAAATCCATCTTTTCATTTTCCTAAAAAAGCTTCTAAAGTAATTATGATTGCTACCGGAACAGGAATTGCTCCATTCTTAGGAATGATTTTCGAACAGAGAACTACATCAATTGACTTGTATTTTGGGTTAAGAACAAAGAAATCTTTAGAATTGTATAAAGATATTCTAAGAGAAGATTTGCTTGATAATTTGTACATGGTATATTCCAGAGAGGCAAAGGAGAAAAGGTATGTACAAGATGTGATACAAACGCAAATAGATACTATTATTTCTTACTTAGAAAATGGAGCCATAATTATGATTTGTGGAGCGATTGCCATGCAAAATGAGGTTTTTTCAATTTTAGAAGAAGCACTATCAAAAAGAAATCAAGCGTTAAGTTTTTATGAAAAAAGAAAGCAAATCTTGGTAGATTGCTACTAATTTTAGTAATTTTCATTCAAAACGTATTTTTACGAATGAAGAGATTTGGAATACTTTTGTTATCGATGGTTCTAGTATCGATGAATGCTCAAACAAACATGAAATTAACAACACCTGCTTATTTACAAAAAGGAGATATGATTGCTATTGTAGCTCCTGCTGGAATTTTAAAGAATAGAAAACATGTAATTGATAAGGCTAAAGAATTAGCCGAAAGTTGGGGATTAAAAGTTGTAATAGGAAAGCATGTTTTTACACAAGCGAATCATTTTGCAGGAACCGATGAGCAACGTTGTCAAGATTTTCAAGAAGCTCTTGATAATCCTCAAATAAAAGCTATTTGGAGTGCTCGTGGAGGATATGGTTCTGTTAGAATTTTAGATCAATTAGATTTCTCAAAATTCAAGGAAAACCCAAAGTGGATTATTGGATATTCTGATATCACAGCTTTTCATAATCACGTCCATAATTTAGGTGTGGAAACGTTACATGCAATGATGGGAACGAGTATGCAAGATGACCCAGTAGATATTGCGGAAACCATAGAAACGTTCAGGAAAGCGTTATTTGGAGAGCAATTAAAGTACACGATAAAATCATCTAAAGAAAATAGAAAAGGAAATGCTGAAGGTGTTTTAGTAGGAGGAAATATTGCAATTTTAGCATCAATGTTAGGTTCAGATAGCCAATTGAATACAGATGGGAAAATTCTATTTATTGAGGAAATAGGAGAATATAAATATGCTATTGATCGTATGTTGCAAAGTTTAAAAAGAGCAGGTTATTTCAATAAAGTAAAAGGAGTTATTGTTGGCGACATGACTAAAATTAGAAAGAATACAACTCCATGGGGAAGTTCTATTGAGCAGTTAATTTTAGATATTGTTCCGAATGATGTTCCAGTATTATTTGGTTTCCCTGCTGGACATGAACCTGATAATAGAGCTTTAATTATGGGACGAACTATAAAATTATCTGTTACTGATCGATTATCTTCTGTGAGTTTTAAATAAATTTATTCCTATGGGTAGATGGCTTGAAGTTGTTGATAAAGAATTTAATACTGTCAAGGAATTAGCTCCTAACTTATTGATTCATCTTTCACAATATTGGCCAAAGGATGTGAAAATTATATTTCCCATTTTGACCAATTTAAATTTACATTCTACTGACTGGATTGATGAAAATCAGAATTTTAAAGATAATGAGTTAATACAATTAAAAGATGAATTAGAATTGTACTTAAAAGTCTTGAATTTCGAAGCTTTTGTTCAGGATTTTGACACCAATAGAATTATTGAAAACTTTAGAAATGAAGATTACACATTCAAAGATTATAAAGAAGATTTAGGAAGTTTTGTCTCTTTGTTTGAAGACTGCATTAAAAATAATTTTGAAGTTAAATTTTATCTTTAAATATAAAATACTACTCACATCGCTTTTAATCTAAACTCAAGACTTTCGATATCATTAGATAGTTTTTGAAAACGATATTTTCTGTTCTCTTGTTCTGTATGTTGTTTACCAATATCACCGCCAATTAACCACATTAAAAACTTAGGTTGAGTTCGGTTATGTCTGGTTTCATCTAAATTAAAATCAACTTTATAAATTTCTTGCTTAAAGGAATCCGAGATTAGTTCAGATTCTATCACGTAAGTTTTAAAACGACGTATTTCAATATTAAATTGGTTGATCTCATCTTCGTCGATGTGGCCATCATAGCTATGTCTAGCACATTCCGCTTTTAAAAAGGAAAGGTATTTAAATAATTTTTCTTCATTCATATTAATTCAAATATAGATATTTTTGTAGGAAAAAGTTATGGCTCAACATAATGAACTAGGTAAGAGAGGAGAAGATGCCGCAGTAAATTACCTAATAGAAAAAGGATATCGAATACTGCGTCGTAATTACAGATTTCTCAAAGCCGAAGTTGATATAATTGCTAAGAAAGATGATATAATCATTGGTGTTGAAGTAAAAACAAGAACGTCAAATTACTTTGGGAATCCTCAAGACTTTATCAATCAAAAGAAAATTCAATTACTCACTGCGGCTCTAGATCATTACATGCAGGAATCTAATTTAGATATAGAAGTTAGATTTGATATTATTTCAGTTATCGGAAATAAGTCATTTGAGATAAAACATATTGAAGATGCATTTCTGTTTTTTTGAAATAAAAAACGACATCCCAATTGAGATGTCGTTTGATAATTTTATTTGAATAAGATTATTTCCCTTCTTCTTCCTTTGAAGGTCCGTTTAAGTAATCTTTAATATCCGGTACAGTATTCGGTACAGCAATAATCTTTTTATCCTTATCTAATAAGAAATACGTTGGAGTTTGCTCTATTCTATACTTTTGAACAGTTTCATTTTTTAGTTTGAACTCAGGGTGTGTTCCAATAGCATTATGCCATTTAGGTAATTTGTTAGTTGCCCAGTCTGTAAAGTCTTTCTCATCGTCCTCAATAGCAAATGCAATTACAGAAGTATTCGGATGAGTTGAATTCATGTATTCATAAACTTCAGGAACTTCTTTAACACAGTGCCCGCATTGTGTACTCCAGAAAATTAATAAGTAATTTTCTCCGTCATTTAAGCCTGATAAGCTTAATTCTTTTTCTCCTTCTTTCCATGAAAAATCTGGAGCAACTCTACCTTGAGAAGCTAATAACTCTGCTAATTTATCATTCTTGAATTTCGCGTCTTTAAATTCATCATCCATTTCATCATAATATTCAGCAAATAAGAAATCAACAATTTCAGAGTTTCTTGCATTTGTAAAACGAGTAATTAGATATTCCAAAATCTCTTTTTGAATTTGATCATCCTTTACTTGCTTCATTACATTTGTAATAGATTGCTTGTAAACTTTTTGTTGCTCTTCTTGATTTCCCTCAATGTTTAAATAGAAAATATAATTTGTTACTTTCTCAATAATAAAAGGAGATCTGTATAATTTTTGATCAGAAAAATCTACGTTTTCAAAAAAGCTCTCCACAACATATTCTAAATATTCTTGAGTATCATCAAAAATAGAAGATGAGTTTGTTGATTTGTTAGCCTTAATAAACGTGTTTACTAACATTCCTTCAGATTTACCTTCGTAAGCATCTTGAATTTCTTCTTGCTCTTTAAAGGCTTTCTTATAAGCTTTTTTAGTTTTCTTATTGTCGTCTTTTAAATAAACGCTTTGTAAAGAATCCATTGCAACTTGTCTGATGTTCAGCTGCTCTAAATATTCACGATAAACTTTATTTTCTCTAGACCTCGTAAAAAGAACCGATTCTTCAGGGTATTGAGGATTAAATACAAACTCTATATTTTCATTATTGAAATATACATCTATGAATCCTGCACCTTGATTTCTATAAGTAACTCGGTAAACACCAGTTTGTGCATCTGCTGGTAATTTTAATTCGAAACGACCAACTTTTTGAACATTTCCTCCAATGTTTATATCTTCGAAAACAATAGTTCCGTTACTAATAAATTTTTGCTTTGGTCCGTTAATTTTATACAAAATTACCCAATCACTTTCTTCCGGAGGAGTCATAGTACCTTTAATACTGTACTGTGCGTAAGAGATTGATGTTACGAATAGAAATAAAAAAAGTAATTTTTTAAACATGTAATATTTATATTTTATGGTTAAAAAGAAAGACTATCTAAAAACGATAATCGCATAAATGTACGAAATGTTGTTTTTAGATAGTCTTTTTATATGCTAAAACAAAAATGTTTTATTCTTTTGCCGCATTACCATTGTCAAAGTAATCTTTAACATCTTCAAAAGAATTTGGCATTGCGATAATTTTCTTGTCTTGGTTTAAGATAAAATATGTTGGTGTTCCAACTAATTGATACGTTCTTACCACTTCATTTTCCCACTTATTGTCTGGGTGAGTTCCCATAACATTGTGCCATCCGTATAATTTCTTCACGTACTCATTCCACTCTAAATCCTCTTGCTCAATACCAAAGGCAATCACAGAAGTTTTATCATGAGTTTTCATAAAGTCATATAATAATGGAATTTCTTTTAAACAGTGAGAACATCCTGTACTCCAGAATACTAATAAATACTTTTCTCCATCGTTTAAAGTAGATAATTTATAATCTTTTCCTTCTTCCTTCCATGAAAAATCAGGAGCAATTCTACCTACAGTTGCACGTAATAAAGCTACTTTATCATCTCTAAACTTTGGATCTTGGAATTCTCCTGGTAACTTATCGTAATAATTTGCGAAAAGTCCATCAACAATTTCAGAGTTTCTTGCATTAGCAAAACGAGTAATTAAATATTCTGTAACTTCTTTACGAACTTTATCATCTTCTACAAGATCCATTACTTTAGCAATAGATTCGTTGTATAATTTTTGTTGTAATGTTTGATTTTCTGCAATGTTTAAATAGAAAACATAGTTTGTAATCTTGTCGATAATAAAAGGAGAATTGTATAACTTCTTATCTGAAAAATCAACATTATCAAAGAAACTTCCAACAACGTGGTTTAAGTATTCTTGAGTATCATCAAATATAGAAGATGAGTTTGTAGGTTTAGAAGCTTTAATGTAAGTGTTCACTAACATTCCTTCAGATTTACCTTCGTAAATCTCTTGAACTTCTTCTTGCTCTTTATATGCTTTCTTATAAGCTTTTTTAGTTTTTTTCTCGTCAGCTTTTAAGTATTCAACTTGTAAAGAATCTATAGATCTTTGCATTAATGCGATCGCATCTAAATATTCTCTGTATACTTTGTTTTCTCTAGATTTTGTAAAAACAATTGATTCTTCTGGATATACTGGATTGAAAACAAATTCAATATTTTCTTTGTTGAAGAAGAAATCAACAAATCCTGCTCCTTGATTTCTGTAGGTAACTCTATACGCACCTTCTTTAGCATCCGCTGGTAAGTTTAATTCAAATCTACCAACCTTCTGTGTATTCCCACCTATGTTTACATCTTCAAACACAATAGTAGAATTACTAATAAATTTTTGCTTTGCTCCTTCGATTTTATACAAAATAACCCAGTCGCTTTCTTCTGGAGGTGTCATAGTTCCTTTTATAGAAAATTGGGCATTTGCAATCGATGTAACAAATATTAATAATGCAAGTAATCTTTTCATCGTTAACAAGGGATTTATTTATAATAATATTTATAATTCTGTTTCCAGTATTCCAATAAGCGTACCAAAATTACTATTTCTTATTTAATTTGAGTACATTAGGTCAAACTTTATTTAGGAAAATGGGTCTAGAAAACAAAATAATCTGGATTACCGGAGCTTCTTCTGGTATAGGAAAATCACTGGCAATTCATCTATCGCAGCAAAATACAAAATTAATCTTATCTTCTAGGAAAGAGTCGTCTTTAAATGAGGTAAAGAAAATGTGTAATAATCCTGATAATGTGAGTGTTTTACCATTAGATTTAGAAGGTTATTCTAATTTTTCGGACAAAGTTCAGCAAGCAATTTCGGTTTTTGGAAGGATAGATATTTTAGTAAACAATGGTGGGATTAGTCAAAGATCTTTAGCCAAGAATACAAATATAAGCGTTGACAAACGATTAATGGATATCAATTATTTAGGAACAGTAGCTTTGACAAAAGAAATTCTTCCTCATTTTATTGAAAATAAATCGGGCCATTTTGTAGTTACCACAAGTATTGTTGGAAAAATTGGAACTCCATTACGTTCAACTTATGCCGCCACTAAACATGCATTACATGGCTTCTTTGATAGTTTACGTGCAGAAGTTCATCAAGATAATATTAAAGTAACAATGGTTTGTCCTGGTTTTGTAACTACAAATGTTTCTAAAAATGCCTTAACAGGAGATGGTACTCCTCAAGATAAAATGGACACCGCAACTGCAAACGGAATTCATCCTGATCGTTTTGCTAAATTAATGGCAAAAGCCATTTCTAAACAAAAAGAAGAGGTGTATATAGCAGGAGCTAAGGAAAAATTAGGCGTTTATGCAAAACGTTTTTATCCGAAGTTACTGTCAAAAATGATCCGAAAGCTTAGTGTCACTTAATTGAAAAAATCAATAGCTTCAAAATAGTTTACTATAGCTTCCTTCATCAATACTGTTTGTTCTCCTGGTTTTAAATTAGGCAGTTCGGTAAGTATTTTATAATGTGGCCAGCCGTCGTTATCAAAGTAATCAAACTCGTAATAACCATAAGGCTCAAGAAGTTTACAGATGGCAATATGCATTAAGTTTACTTTTTCATCTTTTTTAAACTTTCTTTGTCCTTGTCCGAGTTCCTGAACCCCAATAAGATATATAATACTGTCGACGTTTAATTCGTCTCCTTCAGCAAATTGTTGCGATAATGAAGCAATTAAAAAATCCCACTTCTCTTTTAAGTTATCAACTTTATTCATTCGTTTTTAATTGAAGAGCAAAGATACAAATGAGTTATTTATATTTGTTAAAATTCTAGGACTATGAATGTATTTGATATTATTATAGCTTCATTATTACTTTTTGGATTTGTAAGAGGATTAATGAAAGGATTATTTGTTGAAGTTGCTTCTTTAGTTGCGTTAGTCGCTGGAGTATACGGAGCAATTCATTTTTCATATTTCTTAGGAGATTGGTTAGAAAGTAGTTTAGATTGGTCTGAGCAGTATATTACGTTAGTGGCATTCGCAGGAACTTTTGTAATCATTATTGTTGTAATTGCCTTACTAGGTAAAATCTTAACTAAAATTGCCGATTTTGCTTCTCTAGGAATTTTAAATAAAATATTAGGAGGAGTCTTTGGAGCTTTAAAGATAGGATTGATTTTAAGTGTGATTTTTATCTTTTTTGGTAAAATGAATGACACAATACCTTTTGTAAAAAAAGAGAGCTTACAACAATCAATATTGTATGCACCTGTAAAAAAAATTGCACCGATGATATTTCCTTCAATTATAAAAGGAGATGATGAAGATGTAGAGCCAGAAGCACAAGATTCAGAACAAAATACAGAAGAATAAAAAAAGCGATGATTAACTCATCGCTTTTTAGTTTTATAGAACTACGTTATTATAACATGTTTACTTTTCCTGTTGATAAAGAGTAAACTCCACCAACAATAGAAATTTCTCCATTGTCTTCCATTTCTTGTAAAATTTTACTCTTCTCTCGAATTCTTTCGATAGTTAATTTTACATTATTCTCAACAGTTTTAGCTACAAATTCTTTATTTGAAGAATCTGCAACACCTTCAACTTCTTCCGAAGCCATTTTAGCAGCAGGAGTGATATTACTCAACATTGCAGTAATATTTCCTAATTCTACACCGTCACAAGCAGCTTTCACTGCACCACAACTTTCATGACCTAGAACTAATACTAACTTACTTCCTGCAACTGCGCATGAATATTCCATACTTCCTAAAATATCAGTGTTTTCGAAGTTTCCTGCTACACGAGCAACGAAAACATCACCAATAGTTTGATCGAATACTAATTCTACTGGTACTCGCGAATCGATACAAGATAAAATTACTGCCTTTGGAAATTGTCCACCTGTTGTTTGTTGAACTAAAGAAGTAACATCTGAGCTTGTTAAGTTATTTGCCACATAACGCTCATTACCCTCAAGTAAATCTTGCAAAACAGACTGTGGCGAAAGACTCGCCTGAGCGTCTTTTGTTAATGCTGTATTTCTCATTTTATATTGTTGTTTTAATGGTTTTCTTTTTAATAATCTTAACTAGCTTTTGGTCTTAGTTTGAAAAACTCAATATAGCTAGGAGGGTTTTCAACAGTTCCTCTTTCTGAAACTAGAGTAATATTGATATTTCTTTCTTTTGCTTTGTGAGCAAAATCTTCTAAAATCTCAATAATATCATTATCTAAATAGCGTGTTTTAGAAACATCTAATTCTAATGAAGAGTTTTCTGGTAAGTTATCTAATTCTTTTAAGATCGCTCCTTTGTTAAAGAAAGTAACTTCTTCAGCTAAAGTCATTTTTACTTTACCATCATTAACATCTTCTCCTTCTTTGTGTAAGAAGTGAGAGTTTTGGAAACTTTTTAATAAGATAACAAAAATTCCAACTGCTAACCCTAAACCGATTCCTAATAATAAATCTCCAGTAATTGCCATTGGTAGAACCGTTGCCATAAATGGTACAAATTGTTTCCAACCTAATTTATACATATTAGTAAAGGTAGATGGTTTAGCTAATTTGAAACCAACAATGAAAAGTACAGCAGCTAATACAGATAATGGAATTTTATTTAATAAAGTTGGAATTAAAATCACAGAAATTAATAAAAAGAATCCGTGAATAATTGCAGACATTTTACTCTTACCTCCAGATTGGATGTTGGCAGAACTTCTTACAATTACCTGAGTAATTGGTAATCCACCAATCATACCAGAAATAATATTACCAGTTCCTTGAGCTATTAATTCTCTGTTCGTTGGTGTTACATTTTTATCTGGATCTAATTTATCAGTAGCTTCCACACATAATAATGTTTCTAAACTTGCAACAATTGCAATTGTAAATGCAATTACCCAAACATCTTTATCTCCTATTGCAGAGAAATCAGGAAAGCTAAATTGTCCTTTAAAGCTATCGAAACTATCAGGTACTGGAACAGATACTAATTGTTCTTTTAATAATCCTAAAGATCCTCCTTGAGTTACTAGGAAGAAAATAATACCTACAACTACAGCTACTAAAGGTCCTTGAATTAATTGGAAAATTTTAGCTTTTTTCGCTAATACATTCGACCATAATAATAGGATTCCTAAAGCTATAATTCCTATAACTGTAGCTCCTACACTAATATTACCACTTAAAAGTGCATTTAAAGAGTTTAATAATCCCGAGATTAAGTTGTCCCATTCTACTTGAAGGAAAGAAAAATCACCTGTTGGATTTTTATCCATTCCAAAGAAATAAGGTATTTGTTTTAGAATGATAATAATTCCTATACCGGTAAGCATTCCTTTAATTACCGAAGAAGGGAAGAAGTAAGCAATAATTCCAGCTCTAGCCAAACCAAGAAGTATTTGAATAATACCTCCTAATACTACAGCAACTAAGAACTTTTCGAATCCACCATTCTCAAGTCCTCCTAATGTTACGATTGCAGCTAATACAATTGCAGCTAATCCTGCAGCTGGTCCACTTACACCAATACTAGATCCACTAATACTAGCAACTACAATACCTCCTACAATTCCGGCAATTAATCCAGAAAATAATGGCGCGCCACTCGCCAAAGCAATACCTAAACATAAAGGTAATGCTACAAAAAACACCACTATACTAGCGGGTAAATCATTTTTTATCGTTTTAAACATAATATAAAATTTGTTTAACTTATTTTTTAAGTTGTTGGTTTTTGATTTAGTTATTTAATTGTCAGTTATGTAAATGAAATCTAACTAAATTCCGGTGGTGGCGAATCAACTTTAAGTGAAAGAGTAGTGTATTCACTTGATAAATAAACAATACTATGTTTACTTTTTAAATGCTTATAAGGAATGATTTCTTGATAGATATGAATGATTTTAACATCAGTATCATTATTCTTTTCTGTTTGCTCAGAATCATCTTCAAGATCTGTAAGAACTAATGAATATTCACATGCTTTTTCACTCAAACTTAAATAAGTAGGTAATGCTATTGAAGTGATTAAAATTACAGCAAAAAAGTATGTTACAAGTGATGTTTTCATATTTCTAGGTTGTTAAAAATATAAAAACTTGTTGAGGTTGTTGTTAAAAAAAACTAAAAAACATGTAACAATTTGATTTCATTGTCTTTTAACCATCCAATTTTTCCGTCTACCAATTTAATTTTTTTCCAGTCATCAACTTTATCCAAAACTGATACTTTGGTTCCTTCATGAATTACAAAAGCTTCTTCAGCATTTTTCGTAGGTTCATTTTTTACAGAAACTTCAGTAGTATAAATAATGGCCTCAATAGTTTTAGATGCTTTTCCATACTGTGTCATTGTTATGGATAAAGTCGCAATAAGTAAAACCGCACCAATTAAACTCGAGGTAAAGAACAATCTTTTAAGTGATGGCGAATGAGAAAAATAATAAAGTAAGAATAGGCAAGAAGCTAAAAACGAAAGTATAACAGCAGCAATGGCCCATTGATTGTAACTTAATTTGCTTAAATAGTTCTCATCAAACTTTTGGAATACAGATTTCGGTAGTTCTTCTATTCTATCTAAAGATAACCTTTTTGCGAAGATTAAATTATTTTGAGCATCTTCATTTAAAGGGTCAAGTTGTAAAGCTTTTTCGTAATTGAAAATTGATGGTCCAACTTTGTTTATTTTGTAATAACTATTTCCAAGATTGTAATATAGTTCAGATGATACATTTCCAGTAGCTTCAATTGCTTCATATAGTTCAATGGCTTTAGTGTAATCACCATTTTTATATAATGTATTCGCTTCTGAAAATTGTTGATCAGCTTCTTGAGCAAAATGAGTACTCAAAGTAAAAAACGCAAGTAGTAAAACTATTCTTTGTATCATAATTGCTTATCAATTTGAGTTATTACTTGTTTCGCTTTTTCGTATTCCTGATTCATTTGAACGTTCGTAATTGGAGTATAACGTGCAAAATCACAATCTTTTAATACACTAATGAAATTATCAATTGTATTAATATCAACGTTTTTATCTTGTAGTAATTGACTGATTTTATCTCTACTGATGTCAGAAGTTTCTACTCTTAGTTTTGCCTTTAAATAGTTATGTAAAGCTCTTTCTAATGCTTCGTAGAAAGCTTCTTTGTTTCCTAATTGAGATTTAGCTTCTGAAAGATATTTCTTAGCTAATCGATCAGCTTTTCTTTGTTTACTACCAATAATATCGGCATCTCTTTCCTCTTTCTTCTTATTGATAAGAATTGCAATAGGAATAAATATAATTGGTAATAATAGCAGCAAATAGAAAAGTGTAGATTTATAAAAATCGGATTTAACTATTGGAGCTAAACTTGTCGATGTCTGAATATATCTGAAGTTTTTACCAGTAGTCTTTACAGTTTGTTTAACTACTTCATTGTTTGGAGTACTTGTTACAAGTTCTTTTCCTTCGGTAACATCAACGAAGATGTCTTCTGTTGCAATGGTATGATATTTTCCATCTTTAGGGTTGAAATAAGAGAATTCTGTCTTAGGAATCTTATATTTTCCTTTAAATTCTGGAACAACTGTATAATTATCAATCACAGAACCGGTCAATCCTGAAGTTGTAATTTTTACCTTTTCTTTTCTTTCAGGTTGATAAACTTCTAGTTCTTTTGGAGTTTCAATTTTTGGCAACTCAAAAAGTTTCAAATTTCCTTTACCCTTAACAGTAACTTTAATCTGTGAAGATTCGTTTGCTTTTAAAACGTTTTTAGAAGAAGTTAGTTCATAAGTGAAGTCTCCAACCGCACCTGTAAATCCTTCAGGTTTTCCTTCCAAAGGAAGTTCTTTTGCAATAATGGTTTTTCTTGCAGAAGTATATTCTTTTCTAATTTGTTTCGTAATAGGGTTACCAAAGAAATCTCCTCTTCCTGTTGGAACAGCAACTACAATATCCATCTTCATTGGATCGATTGTTAACTTTCCTGATTTTGTTGGAATAAGTAATGCTTTGTTCAATACAGCATAACGATATTGTTCGCCATTATACATTGCTGTTTTAACTTGAGAACCGTCTCTTTTAATTTCTTGATTCCAAAATCCATTGTATTGCGGAGCTTCAGTTACGGCATTATCATAAATACCAACATTATTGCTAAAGTATAATCTGTATTCAACATATATTCCTTCACCAACGTAAGGTTTTGCTTTAGAAACTTCAGCAACTAAATGAATATTTTGTTCCGCGATATAATCTGGATCATTTGGATTTTTTGGAATTTTCACAGCCTCAGTAACTATAATTTTTACCGGCTTCGACTTTAGTTTTTTACCATCATAGTCAATACTGGCAGAAGGTAAATTAAACTCTCCTTTGCGTAATGGTTTTATGATGTAAGAATATTTTTGTGAAAAAGTAGCTTTTCCGTTTACCCAAGACTGACTTACAGAATGGCTAGGACCGCCAACAATTTTAAAATTTTTGAAATTTGGTGGAACAAAATGATCTGCACCTTGTTTGTTTATAGAAAATTCAACACGGAGACGCTGATTTAAGCCAAGTTTGTTTTTACTTACTTTGGCCACAAGTTCAACTTCTTGTGCAAAAACAGAAGTTGTAATCAGTGCTATTATAAATGTAATAAACCTTAGTTTCATTTGTGAATTCAGATCGGACAAAAATACTATTTTTTTGGAATGATAAAATAATTGATTTTTAAGATTTTGGTCTTAAAATTTTCCTAATTGTTACCAGTCTTTTTCCTGTTTTATTTTTCTACCTTTTGATTTCTTTACATTCATTTTCTTTTGAGTCTTCTTTTCCTCATTATTTAAACTCTCAAGCAGTTGTTTCATTTGCTCTGGAGTCATTTTACCAGGTTGTGGTTTTTGCTTTTGCTTATCTTTTTTGTTTTGATCGTTCTTAGGATCTTGATTTTTATCTTGGTTCTTAGGATCTTGTTTTTTCTTGTCGTCTTTATCGTCTCCTTCTTTTTTATCTTTATTTTGATCCTTGTTTTTTTGATCCTGATCTTTCTTTTGATCTTTATTTTGTTGATTCTTCTTATCCTTGTTCTTGTCGTTTTTATTTTTCTGCTTTTCCTTTTCAGCTTTCTTTTGAGCTACAGCAAGATTATAACGAGTTTCGTCGTCATTCGGATTATTTCTTAAGGCATTTTTATAAGCATCTACAGCTTGTTGATATTGCTTTTGCTCCATCATAGCATTACCAATATTGTGGTATGCTTCTGCCTTTTCTGCTTTTGTTTTGGCAGTTTTAGTCGTTAGTTCGTATTGAGAAACTGCTTCTTTAAACTTTTTTCCTTGATATAAAGCATTCCCATAATTGTAGCTTGCTTTATCGTACTTAGTATCCTTTCCTAAAGCTTTACGATAAGCAATTGAAGCTTCATTAAACTTTTGTTTGTTATAAAGCTTATTACCTTCTCTAACAAAAGATCTCGCTTCCCTTTTTAGTTTTATGGTGTCCTGCTGAGCATTGATATTGTTCGAAAAACAAGCAGAAACTAATATTATCAATTGAATTATTTTCTTCATACTACTTATCATCCTTTTCATTAAATAAATCTACTTTCTTCAACCATTTTGTTTTTCTTTCGAAAAAGAAAACATCTATTAGTAAAAATAAAAATCCTATTCCCAAGAACCATTGAAACTGATCTTTGTAGTCTGAAAACTGTTTAGTTTCAAACTCACTTTTTTGAGCGTTGGCTATTATTTTTTCTATGGCCTTTACAGGCTGTTCCGTTTTATTTCCATCGATGTAAGTTCCATCAGAAGCTCTTGCAATTCCTTCGAGGATATCTGGTTTTCTTTGTGTGATTACAGTTTCACCTTTACGATCTTTCTTGTAACCAACTAATCCTCCGTTGAGTTCAATTGGAATTGGTCCTCCTTTTTCGGTTCCCACACCAATTGTATAAACTTTTACACCTTCGTTAGCTATGTCTTGAGCTTTTTGTTTGGTTTCTTCTTGATGATCTTCTCCATCAGAAATAATCAACAAGTACTTATTTGTTTGTTCGTCGTTGTTATAATATGTTTTTGCTAAATCTAAGGCTTCAGTAATCGCTGTTCCTTGACTTGAAACCATATCTGGATTTGCATTTTGCAAAAACATTTTTGCTGCAGCATGATCAGTTGTGATAGGTAAAAGTGGATACGCATTTCCCGCATAAATAATAATACCAACACGATCACTACCTAGCTTATCAATTATTTTAGAAATAATTTGTTTTGATTTCTCTAATCTATTCGGAGCAATATCTTGCGCTAACATACTTTTAGAAACATCTAAAGCAAATATGATATCAACTCCTTCACGTTTTACAGTTTGAAGCTTAGTTCCCATTTTGGGATTCACCAAAGCGATGATTAAAAACGATAAACCGATTAGTAAAAAGGTAAGTTTTAAAACAGATTTAAAAGTAGAAAGGTTAGGCGCAAGTTTTTCTAGTAATGCTAATTCAGCAAATTTTCTTTGCGTTTTTTTCTTCCACCATAAAACCAATAAGAAGATTACAATAATAACAGGTACTATTGCAAAAAAGTAAAAATATATTGGTTCTTCTAACTTATACATGTTTTAAATAAAGCTTTTAAAGATTGTATTTCTTAATATAAATTCTAGGACTAAAAAGAAACCAGCTAACAATACCCAAATTCTATATTTTTCTGAATAGTTGTAATACTTGAATTCTTCGATTTTAGTTTTTTCTAGCTTATCAATTTCATCATAAATTTCTTTTAGTTTTGCATTACCAGTTGCACGGAAATATTGTCCGTCTGTTTCACTAGCTATAAACTTCAACAATTTCTCATCGATTTCAACTTGTTGATTTCTAAAAGATAATTTTCCTGTTCTAGGATCTTTTGCCCAAGGAAAAGGAGCCATTCCGTTTGTTCCAATTCCAATGGTATATACTTTTATACTTAATTCTTTCGCTAATTCTGTTGCTGTTTTAGGATCTACAAAACCAGCATTATTTACACCATCTGTAAGAAGAATAATAACTTTACTTTTAGCCTTACTCTCTTTTAATCTATTCACTGCAGAACCTAATCCCATTCCAATTGCTGTTCCTCCTTCTAACTGTCCCCATTTAATTTCAGAAATGGTTCTTTTTACAATAGATTTGTCACTTGTAATTGGAGTTTGGGTAAAACTCTCACCAGCATAAACAACAATACCAATTCTGTCGTTAGGTCTTCTGTTTACAAAATCAACGGCAACTCGTTTTAATGCTTCTAAACGATTTGGTTTTAAATCTTTTGCTAGCATACTTGCAGAAACATCAATAGCCATAACGATGTCAATACCGCGATTCGTTTTTGTTTTTTTGCTAACAGATACATTCCTTGGTCTTGCTAATGCAATAATTAATGCAGAAAAAGCTAGTATTCTGAAAACATGTAAAAGCGGTTTTAGTTTGGCAAGAATTGAAGTTCCTTCAAACCCTCTAACGCTAGGTACAGACAATAAGGTGCTTTCTTTTTTTCTACTAGAAAAGAACCAAAGAGCAATCAATGGTATTAAGGCAAATAGCCATAAAAACTCTGGACTATGGAACTCGAAATTATTCAACATTGGTTACTGGTGTTTTTAACGAGTTCGACATTGGAATTACTTTAGCTAATGAATATCCTATAGAAATTGCTAATAATAGAATCAGGACAATTGCTACAATCCTTACCAAAATAGATGGTTTTTTAACTATTGGCTTTTCAACAATAATAACCGGATCTATTTCAGCAGACTCTTCAATTTCAATATTCGGCTTAATATTATCTAAAATATGTTTAGCAACATTTCTATCAGCTTCAATTTCATGAGCTAAAGGTTTAGATTTTGCAAATTTTACTAAATCAGCTTGCTTCAATAATTTATCTAAACTTTGTATCGTATCCTTATCTGTTAAAATTGATTTTGTTTCATTAAAATCAGATAAAGTTTCAATTAAACCACTTGTAGTAGTTTCAAGAGCTGGAACATTTAATTCGCGCTCAATGAAATTACGAAGAATGTCCGTTAACTCACTGTAATACTGTTTAATTTTGTTATTCTGCCATAATAATTTTTCATCCAGTAACTTTAAGTTACGAACAGCTTCTTGGTAAGGGTTTAATAATTGTTCTCTTGTTTTAACTTCATCATTATCACTTCGTTTAAGCGCAAAATATAATACTGAAGTCACAATTAAAATAATGGCTAGGGCCCAAAAGAGAATGTTTTTGTAATCGTCAAACTGATACGGTTCTCCTTTAATTCCTTTAATCGGAAACTTTTGAATTTTGGTAGTATCAATTGCAACGGTAGCAACATTTATTAATAAACTATCAGTTAAATGTGCCTGGTTTCTAATGAAAACTTGTTGTTGTGGAATATAAAAAGCTCCGCTATCAAAACCAGTTAAAATATATTTTTGTACGAGTTTGTTTTTTAAAGTGTCTAAGCGAAGGCTATCGATTACTTCAATTCCTTTAAGTTCAAGCTTAGGCATGATAATATTATCAGTTCCATCAACAGAAATTTTATATTCGAATTGCTCTCCAATACGAATATTCGTTGTGTCAATTTCTGCTTTAACAGGCGAAGTTTGCGCCGAAAGAAAAGCTGAATAAAATAATGCTATATACAGTAAATATTTCTTCAATTTATCCTTTGTTTTTAAAGTAGCCTAATAATTTTTTCACGTAACTTTCGTCTACTCGAACATTTATAGTTCCCAGTCCACTCTTTTTAAATGATGTTTCAAACTCATCTTTTAAGCGTAAAGCATTTGCTTTATATTTTGTTCTAACAGACTTAGAACTGGTATTGATTAATTTAACTTCACTTGTTTCGTTATCCAACATAGGAACCATTCCTAGATTAGGAATTTCCTCATCGAATTTATCATAGATTCGAATACCAGTTAAATCGTGTTTGTTTCCGACAATTTTTAAGTTTCTTTCGTAGTTCTCATCTACAAAATCAGACAGCATAAATACTATAGCTTTTTTCTTCATTACACTTGATAAGAATTTTAAAGCTTCATTAATATTTGTGCGTCTACTTTTAGGTTTAAATTCAATTAATTCTCGAATAATACGAAGCACATGACTTTTTCCTTTTTTAGGAGGAATGTATAATTCTATTTGATCTGAGAATAAAATTAAACCTACTTTATCATTATTTTGAATTGCAGAGAAAGCTAAAGTTGCAGCTATTTCTGTAACAGTATCTTTCTTGAATTGAGTAGAAGTACCAAAAAGTTCAGAACCAGAAACATCAACCATGAGCATCATGGTGAGTTCTCGTTCTTCCTCAAAAATTTTAACATAAGGTTCGTTATATCTAGCAGTAACATTCCAGTCAATAGCTCTAATGTCATCACCATATTGGTATTGACGAACTTCTGAAAAGGTCATTCCACGACCTTTAAAAGTAGAATGGTATTCACCACCAAAAATATGATTAGACAAGCGCCTTGTCTTAATTTCTATTTTACGAACTTTTTTAAGTAACTCTTTGGTATCCATATATTAATTTACCCACTCTAAAGGAAGAGGCGGTAACTCCATATCTTTAACTTCTGATGATTTTTTAATAGAAAATAGGGGAGCTTGTTTTACCGTTAGGTTTACATTATTTTTTTCTCCTATTTCTTCAATCACGTTTTTCATACTTCTTTGTTGACAAAGAACTAAATAGTTCATTTGTACGTTTGACTCTGTCTGTAAATCGAAACAGTCTACCAAATATGCTGGTTGATTGTTTTCATAAATTACAGCTTCTGTGCTTTTTTGAGATTTTGTTTCTAAAATTTGTTTTTCACCTGTTAACGTTTTATACGTTGTTAATTTAAAAGTCATTCCTAGCAAAATTTAAGGGATTAGTATAGTTTTGATGAATGCTTAGTTGATAGTTGGGATTTTGTTAAGTTGTTGGGTGTTGGGTTTAGTTATGATTTATTTTTAAGGTACTTGTACCTCGTTAATAATTGCATTTATAATATCAAGAGAACTCATGTTTTCTGCCTCAGCTTCATAAGTTATACCAATTCTATGTCTCAGTACGTCATGAGCCATAGCTCTTACGTCTTCCGGAATAACATATCCTCTTCTTTTAATGAAAGCATAGCATTTAGCAGCTTTTGCCAGTGCAATACTACCACGAGGAGATGATCCGAAACTAATTAAAGGTTTAAGCTTACTTAAGTTGTAGTTTTCAGGGTAACGAGTAGCGAAAATGATATCAAGAATGTATTTCTCGATTTTTTCGTCCATGTATACTTCGTTTACAGCTTCTCTAGCTCTAATGATTTTATCTAATGAAACAACAGGATTTACTTTCCCAAAACTATTATTTAAGCTTTGTCTCATGATTAATTGTTCATCCTGAAGTTTTGGATAATCGATAACAGTTTTTAGCATAAAACGATCCATTTGAGCTTCAGGCAAAGGATATGTTCCTTCTTGCTCAACAGGGTTTTGTGTTGCCATAACTAAGAAAGGTTCATCTAGTTTGAAAGTTTCATCACCAATGGTAATTTGTCTTTCCTGCATTGCTTCAAGTAATGCAGATTGAACCTTTGCTGGCGCACGGTTAATCTCATCTGCTAGTACAAAGTTTGCGAAAATAGGTCCCTTCTTAATAGAGAAATCATTGTCCTTTACATTGTAGATCATTGTACCTATAACATCAGCTGGTAGAAGGTCAGGAGTAAACTGAACTCTACTAAAACTTCCTTGTACTGCTTTTGATAATGTATTAATCGCTAAAGTTTTTGCTAGTCCAGGAACACCTTCTAAAAGAATATGTCCGTTTCCTAAAAGACCAATTAAAAGTCGTTCAATCATGTCTTTTTGACCAACAATTACTTTATTCATTTCATTTGTTAGCAAATCTACAAATGCACTTTCAACTTCGATTTTTTCATTAATAGCTCTTACATCTACATCCATATGTAAAAAATGTTATTCGTTATAATTTCAGTGAACAAAGCTACAATATTAACAATTTTTTTCTTGTTAAAAGTAGGTTAAAGATTAAGAGGTTAGTCTTTAGTTATATGTTAATTAAATTCTTAAAAAACTAATGAAATTATCACTGAAATCTCCTTTTTGAGTTGTAAAAATCATTAAAAAGTTGATTTTATTGTATTTAATGTTATTTTTGATAGGTACTGAAATGGATAAATTCGAATTTTAAAGATTTATATACGAGTGAATTATAAGTTAGAGAAGCATTGTTGTTCTACCTTTGTGAATTTTTGTTCATTAATCCATTTTTATAGCAGTGATTAAAATAAGTTTTCATTTTAATACACGATTACTCTGTAATTTCGGTGTTTCCCTTTATAGAAATAAATACACAAGAGTTCGTAGTTGCTATGAGGAATTTTATGAGTGGATTCCTTAAAAAGTTGACCAATTTGAATTTAATAGTATGACCTTTAGAGGAGGACTTACTTTTAAATTCTAATTGAATTAATCAATTTTTGTTTAACAAAAAAGGTACTGATTGAATTCGGTGCCTTTTTTTATTTGTATTCTAATAACGAGAATTGGTCTTTTTCAAAGGCTCCATAGGTATAGAAATTAATCCAGTCACCTAAATTGTAGTATCTGCTGCTTTCTTTCAATTGTATGTCTAATGGAAGATGTCTATGCCCAAATACAAAGAAATCATAATGTTTGCTTTCTAATTTGCGTTTGCAATACTGAACTAACCACTCGTTGTCTTCTCCTAAAAACTTAAAATCTTCATCTCCAGAAATCATTTTGTTTTTCACAGACATGTATTGACCAAGTTTTACACCCAAATCCGGATGTAGCCATCTAAACATCCATTTAAATAAAGGAAAAGTGAACACTTTTTTCATTCTCTTATATCCTTTGTCATGAGGTCCGAGACCATCTCCATGACCAATTAAAAATAATTTATTGTTAATTGTGAATTCTTGTGGAGAATGAAAAACCGGAATAGTAAGTTCTTTTTCAAAATAATCACGCATCCATAAATCATGATTTCCTACGAAAAAATAAATCGGAATACCGCTATCTCTAATTTCGGCAAGCTTTCCTAAAACTCTAACAAATCCTTTTGGAACTACAGTTTTGTATTCAAACCAAAAATCGAATAAATCACCTAGTAAGAAAATAGCTTCAGCGTCTTTTTTAATTTCATCTAACCAACGGACAAATTTCTGCTCTCTAGGAAAACTTTTTTCTTGAGTTGGTGCTCCTAAATGTTGATCAGAGGCAAAATATACTTTCTTATTATTTGAAATAGTAATAGACGTCAAATCGAATTATTTTGGGTAAAAATAACTATTTTATTTAGCTAACTTTGTATAAAACGCAAACAGATGAAAATAGTTGCTACAAATATAGGTGAGCGAAGAGAAATAGATTGGAAAGGTAAAATTGTTACTACTGGGATTTTTAAATTTCCAGTGGATGAACCTATTTTTCTTGATGTTGAAGATGTAAAAGGAGATGCAATTTGTAATCGTGAAAAACATGGAGGAATAGATCAAGCTGTTTATGCGTTTTCAGAAAAACATTACGAATACTTTAAAGAATTATATCCAGATTTAGATTGGGAATTGGGAATGTTTGGAGAGAATTTGACATTATCGGATTGTGAAGAATCTGAACTTCATGTTGGTGACACTTTTAAAGTAGGTGAAACTATTGTTGAAGTAACTAAACCAAGACAACCTTGCATGAAATTGGGAGTTCGATTTAATGATATGAAAATTGTAAAGCAGTTTTGGAATACGGATAAAAGCGGGGTGTATTTTAAAGTCTTGCAAACGGGTTATGTGAAGAAAGGAGATGTTTTTGAATTGATAAAAACGGATAAAACAAAACCTACGATAGCTGATGTTTACAATGAAAAGAGATTAAAAAAGAATATGTAATGAATCCTTTTGACGATACATATTTTATGAAAAAAGCGCTTTTGGAGGCAGAAGAGGCTTACAAGAAAGGAGAAGTTCCTGTAGGGGCAGTAGTTGTTTTTAAAAATCAAATTATAGCTAGAGCTCATAATTTAACAGAACGATTGAATGATGTTACCGCGCATGCGGAAATGCAGGCTTTTACTTCAGCTGCAGATTATTTAGGTGGGAAATATTTAAGAGATTGCACATTATACGTAACTGTAGAACCTTGTCAAATGTGTGCAGGAGCTAGTTACTGGACACAAATAGGAAAAATAGTTTATGGAGCTAGCGAGCCAAGATCTGGTTTTACGGTTTTAGGAACCAAACTGCATCCTAAAACTAAGGTTGTTTCAGGTGTTTTAGAAGAAGAATGTGGTCAATTAATGAGACGTTTTTTTGTTGAAAAAAGAAACTTGAACTAAAACATGGAAAAGATTATAGACTAACATTTGAATTTATTAGTGGAATTAGGTTTAAATGGTGTTCCTATGAAAGTTGAGGAAGAAATGAAAGGTTCTGAAATGGATGCTGAAGGATGGCAAAAGTGGGTTCCTATTAAAAGTAAAGTTACAGAAGATGAAATTAAGGACTTGGAGGATATGATAAAAGTTGCTTTGCCTGATTCTTATAAAAGATTTCTAAGGTATAAGCATTTTTATGACTTACAGATAGGTGAATGTGGATTTTGTTCTCATCCTGTAAATAGTTGGAATAAGTCTTTTAATGAAATGATCTATAATGGATATCCAACAGAGTTCTTACTAGATAAAGGAAGGATTCCATTTGCAAATTGGAGCGATTGGGGAATGTTGTGTTTTGATACGACTAAAAAAACTAGGGATAATAATTACCCAATAGTTCTTTGGGATCATGAAGTTTATGACGATTTTACTGAAGTGTATAGTGATTTTGAAAGTATGATTTATCAACTAGATGTGGAGTTTCAGTTAAGTCACTAAAACAAACTCTGTTGTTTGTTACCACTTTCATGCTCAAGTAACCATTTTTTTCTCCAAACTCCACCAGCATATCCAGTTAAAGATCCGTCTGATCCAATAATTCTATGACAAGGAATAATAATCGATATTGGGTTTCTACCATTTGCTGAAGCAACAGCTCTTATTGCTTTTACATCGCCGAGTTTTTTAGATTGCTCCAAATAACTTCTCGTTTTACCAAAAGGAACTTTTAATAATTCTGTCCAAACTTTTCCTTGAAACTCTGTTCCCTTAGGACTTAAAGTCAATTCAAATTCTTTTCTGTTTCCAGTAAAATATTCATCCAATTGTTGAACACATTTTTTAAGCTCTCCCGATTTCACTTCGAGCGAAGTCGAGAAGTCATCATCTATAAAATAAATAGAATGAACACCCTTATCGTCTCCTTTTATTTCAAGTGTTCCAATCGGAGATTTATAATATGTGGTTTCTGGATTCAATTCAATGCTTTTTGGTGGTGCGTATTTGCACGAAGTAAGATAATCAATATTCCAACAATAATTATGTTTTTAAAGATGTATTGTCCTAAAAGTGAAAAAGCATAAGGAAAATAAGCAAAAGACTCACCTGGGAAAATAAATAAAGGCAAAAATGTACAAAACATATGAGCCAGTGTGATTTTAATTACAATGTTTCTTTTTGCATAAAATAGTAAGGCAATTCCGATTCCAATTTCACCAATTCCGAGAATATAAATAGCTAGTTGTTTTGGTAGTAAACCAAAGGTTAACCAATCAATTACTTGATAGGCAATTTCTTCTGCCGGACTGAGTTGAGGAAATATTTTTAGAAAACCAAACCATAAATACACAATTCCAACAAGTGTAGATAAAATTTGATGCTCAGAGTATTTGTAAGGGCTATTTGAGTCGATCAAAATTTACAATTAAAATTTCGACGGGTAATATCTGAAATTTCTTTTAGAGAAGAGGCTGTTTTATTTAATTATATGAAGATTTAACTTTTACAAGTAATGTTTCTTTAATTCTTGAGCTTCTTCATAAGAAGAATAATTCATAATTAATAAGCCTTCAGTTTTATTTAATTTTCCCTTTTTAATAAGTTCAGCAATATATTTTCTTGATCGATCCATTTTTCTGAAATGTTCTGGTAGAATATTAGTTAATTGTTTAACGTTCCTAACATTCTTGAACATGTCATTAATTATAAACTCAGATAAAAAAGTACTAAGCGCATACATTTGTCTCTCTGAGATTAAGAGGAATTGTTTTTTGATTTCTTGGTTTTCTTTAGTAATTAATTCAATATAATTATCTGTTCCGGAACTATAACTTCCTTCTGTAATTGAGTTTCTATGGTGTAAAGGCCTTCCTTGATAATCTTCGCTTGATAATACGATGTGTCTGACTTGGTTGAAATAAATTATCTCATTTTGATTAAATACAAAAGAATCTTCTGTAATTTTTATCGTGCCAGTTTCTATTATTGTTAAAGACTCTTTTGAATTAGAAGAGATGAAAAGTAGAATCAAAGCTAAAAGTCCAAGAATAGAAATTAAAAAACCAGAAACTTCAATTAGAATTCCTAAGAGAATAAGTGCAATTACGATGAAAAAATAGAGTAAAGGATTTCTATTGTCAAGAACGTTTGATTTTGTATGGACGGTAGCTAAGGTCATTTTTATACTAAATCCCAAAAACAGCTTTTGAATTCTCTGTTGTAATCTTAGAGATTTCTTCAAAAGATTTTCCATAAATATCAACAAGCTTTCCAACTACTTGCTCAATATAACTGCTTTCGTTTCTTTTACCTCTAAATGGTGTTGGTGCTAAATAAGGTGAGTCAGTTTCAAGAACAATATGTTCTAAATCTATCTCATTTAAAAACTTGTCAATTTTACCGTTTTTAAATGTTACCACACCACCAATACCTAATTTCATATTGTACGAAATGGCTTTTTGTGCTTGTTCTAAAGTTCCAGTGAAACAATGAAAAATTCCTCGTAAATCATCTCCTTTTTCTAGTTCTAACACCTCAAAGATTTCATCAAACGCTTCTCTGCAATGAATTACAATAGGAAGCTTTTTTTCTTTTGCCCATTGTATTTGTGTTCTAAAAGCTTCTTGTTGTTGCTTTAAGAATGTTTTGTCCCAATACAAATCAATTCCAATTTCACCAATGGCACAAAATTCGCGCTGATCAATCCATTCTTTTACATGTGCTAATTCTTCTTGATAATTCTCTTTCACAGAAGTTGGATGTAATCCCATCATTAAATACACATCATTCGGATAATTTTTCTCTAATTCGAACATTCTATCCGTGTAGGAACTATCAATAGCTGGAATAAAAAATCGTGAAACTCCAACTTCTTTAGCTCTTGCAATCATTACATCTCTATCTTCATCAAATTGTTCAGAATATAAGTGTGTATGTGTATCTGTAATCATATAAATTATGCTGTATCTTTGTGCGACAAAAGTACAAGAAATGGCAAGTTTGAAAAAAGTATTACGTAAAAAGAAATACGTTCGAATCAAATTAAAAAAGATGATTACAAATCACTTGGAATTATCTGCAAAAATTAATGGGATTAAAGGAACATTTATTTTAGATACTGGGGCTTCAAATTCTTGTGTTGGTTTAGATTTACTGGATTATTTTAAGTTAACTTCTGAAGAAAGTGAAGTAAAAGCTGCTGGAGCCGGAGCTACAGATATGGAAACGTATAAATCATCTGGTAATGATTTAAAAATTGGTGATTGGAAACTAAAAAGTTGTGATTTAGTATTGTTTGATATGACTCATGTAAATACTGCTTTAACTCAACATAAGGCTGAAAAAGTACATGGAATTATTGGTGCCGATGTGTTAGAAAAAGGAAAGGCGTTTATCGATTACGATAAGAAAGTATTGTACTTGAAAAAGATGAAAAAGAAAAAGCAACGAACATTGTCGTTGCCTTTTTAATGTATCTTGAAATAAGTTTATAATTAACTTAAAACTTCTTTAATTCTTTTGACAGCTTCTCTTAATTGTAATTCAGAAGCAGCATAAGACATTCTAATACAGTTTGGAGCTCCGAAAGCTTCACCTGTTACAGTTGCTACATTTGCTTCCTCTAATAATAACATAGAAAAGTCGTTCGCATTTTTAATTTCTTTACCTCTGATTGTTTTTCCAAAGAAAGCAGAGATGTCTGGGAAAATATAAAAAGCACCTTCTGGTACGTTTAATTTAAATCCTTCGATTTTTCCTAATAAACCTAATACAATATCTCTACGAGATTTGAATTCGTTTACCATATATTGTACTTGATCTGGAGAAGCTGAAACCGCTGTAATTGCAGCACGTTGTGCAATACAGTTTGTTCCTGATGTAATTTGTCCTTGCATTTTAGTACAAGCTTTAGCAATCCAATCTGGAGCACCAATATATCCAATTCTCCATCCAGTCATAGCAAATGCTTTTGCTAATCCATTTACAGTAATTGTTCTATCATACATACTTTCAATTGCTGCAAAACTAAATGGTTTTACACCGTAATTGATATGCTCGTAAATTTCATCAGAAAGAATGTAAATCTGTGGATGTTTTTCTAAAACTTCAGCTAATGCTCTGTATTCAGCCTCACTATAAATACTTCCACTAGGGTTGTTTGGTGAGTTAAAGAATACCATTTTTGTTTTTGGAGTAATAGCTTCTTCTAATTGTTGTGGTGTGATTTTAAAATCAGTATCAATAGAAGACGGAATCTCTACAAATTTAGCTTCACATAAGGTTGCAATTGCAGAGTAACTTACCCAATATGGAGCTGGTAATAATACTTCATCTCCTGGGTTTAATAAAACCTGCGCTACATTAGCAATAGATTGTTTAGCTCCTGTTGAAACTACTATCTGATTTGGTTTGTAATCTAAATTATTATCACGTTTAAATTTGGTGCAGATTGCCTCTTTTAATTCAACATATCCATCAACTGGAGTGTACGAGTTGAAATTTTGATTGATGGCTTCTACTGCCGCATCTTTAATAAAATCTGGAGTGTTAAAATCAGGCTCTCCTAAGCTTAAGCTAATAATATCTTTTCCTTGGCCTTTTAACTCTCTCGCTTTAGCCGCCATTGCTAAAGTTTGTGAAACAGGTAAACTGTTAATTCTGTTTGATAATGCTTCAGACATTTTGTGTTTGATTATGCTAGTTGTGGTTTTTTTCCTAGTTCAGCAATATGTCTTAAATGTTCTAATATTGCCTTACGTGTTGTTTTGTATTCGTGATAAGGTAAGTTAAATTCCTTAGCTGTTTCTTTTACGATTTTCGCGATTTTACTATAATGAATATGCGAAATATGAGGGAAAATATGGTGTTCAACTTGGTGGTTTAGTCCTCCTGTATAAAAGTTGATAAACCAGTTTTTCGGAGCAAAATTCGCAGTAGTATATAACTGGTGAATTGCCCAAGTATTTTTCATGTTTCCTCCTTCGTCTGGTAATGGAGTTTCAGTTTTAGGAACAATGTGTGCTAATTGGAAAACAAAACTTAAAATGATTCCCGCAGTATAATGCATTACAAAGAATCCGATTAATACTTTCCACCAAGCAATGTCTAAAACTAATAATGGTAAAACTAACCACATTGCATAATATGCAATTTTAGTAATGATTAATTTTGTCCACTCTACCTTTGGATTAGGGAACTTTCCGTAAGAAAGTTTTCTTTTCAAGTAACGGTGCATTTGTTTGAAATCAGTTGTAATTGCCCAGTTAATTGTTAATAAACCATATAATACTGGAGAATAATACTTCTGATACTTGTGGAATGGTCTCCACTGTGTATGTTTTGAAAAACGTATAATTCGACCAGCATCCATATCTTCATCGTGATCTTGAATGTTTGTATAGGTATGGTGTAAAACGTTATGTTGAACTTTCCAGTTGTATACGTTTCCTGCTAAAATGTACATGCTGCTTCCCATTAAATCGTTTACCCATTTTTTACTTGAGAACGATTCATGATTACTATCGTGCATTACATTCATTCCAACACCTGCCATACCAAAACCAATAACTACAGTAAGTAATAATTGTAACCATCCTGGCATATTTACAGTTAGTATAATTGCAAAAGGAGCTAAGAACAAAGTGAACATCACAAGTGCTTTTAAATATAGCTTCCAGTTACCTGTTCTTTTGATTTCATTTTCTTTAAAATAATCGTTTACACGTTTATTTAAAGTTCTAAAGAACTTGGTCTTATCTATTCTGGAGAATTTAATTGTTTTCATCTTCTAATTTAAAGGGGTAAAAATAAGTGTTTTTGTAACATCTTTATCTGTAAACGAAAGTTTTTAACGATAATTATTAAATTGTATTAATCTTTAACTATTCGTAATTGTTATTATTTTTGCAAACGCAAATAACATCATATGGATATCATCTTAAAATACTTTCCTAACCTTACGGAAAATCAAATAGCTCATTTCGAAAAGTTACAAGCTTTATATGAAGATTGGAACCTGAAAATTAACGTGGTTTCTAGAAAAGATATTGATGAATTGTATTTGCGTCATGTTTTACACTCTTTGGGTATTTCTAAAGTTATGGAGTTTCAGCCGGGAACAAGCGTAATGGATGTTGGAACCGGAGGAGGGTTTCCAGGAATTCCTTTAGCAATTTTATTTCCTGAGACTAATTTTCATTTAGTAGATTCTATTGGTAAAAAGATCAAGGTAGTAAATGAAGTAGTAGAAGGTTTAGGTTTAGAAAATGTAAAAACTACTCACGGAAGAGTTGAAGAGGTAAAAGAGACTTATGATTTTATTGTGAGTAGAGCAGTTGCACAAATGGAAACATTTCATAGATGGGTGAGGAATAAAGTACAGAAAAAACAAAATCATGAACTCAAAAATGGAATTCTTTATTTAAAAGGAGGAGATCTAACAGAAGAGTTGGCTAAATTTCCTAGTGCTACTATTTATGATTTACCAGATTTTTTTGAAGAAGACTTTTTTGAAACAAAGAAGGTTGTTCATTTACCGATAAAATATAAAGGATAAAAAATAAGGGAACCGAATGTGTTTCATTATCGATTCCCCCTTTTTGGTGCCATCTGAAGGGGATAACAGCCAAAAATAAGTGTAACTACTATAATTACAACTTAAATATCTTATGGCTTTCGGTATTTCCACCACTTTCAACTTGTAAAAAGTATAAGCCAGTTGCTAGTTTAGGAAGGTCGATTAAAGCACTATTATTTGCAGTTTCTTTTTGTCCTTGTGTAATAAGACTTCCGCTTTTACTGAACAATTTATACTGTAGGCCTGGTTGTTCTTTGAGAGAATTCAAACTAATTTGATCTACAAACGGATTTGGATATATAAACCAATCTTTACGTCTATCAATTCCAGGTTGTTCCAAAATATCTTTTACACATCCTTTTGGGATAGAAAATTCACTTTTAATAACTTTAGGTATTTTATCTCCAATAAAGCTCGTATTGATACTATGGTTGAAGAATGTATTATCAATAACGGAATCTGAAGCACCTAAGAAATCCTGTAGAAGAGTTGTTAAAGTTTGACGATAATCGTACTGAATAGTTTCTAGTTGGTAATTGTTATCATCTGTAGCTTCAGAAAGATCAACATTAGTTCCAGAAACTCCACCTAATACAGGCTTTCCGAAAACAAACATCGGTGCAATTTCACCATGATCTGTTCCTAAATTACCATTTTCTTTTGCCTTTCTTCCAAACTCCGAGTAGGTTAAACCAACTACATCTTCTCCTAAAGATTGATCATTTAAATCTTTCATGAAAGCTTCAATTGCAGTAGAAACTTCATTTAATAATTCGTAATGTTTACCTTTTACATCTCCACTTTCTTGATTTTGATTGTTGTGTGTATCAAAACCACCAATGCTAACCATATATACCTTGGATTGTAAGCCGCCACTAATTAATCTCGCTACAGTTTTTAATTGATCAGATAGGTTGTTGTCTTCGTAAGTAACTTCGTTTTTACCTGCGTTAAAAGCATCCGAAATTGACTTAGAGTATTTGTTAGAGATGTTGTTTACATCGATAATATATTTCAGCTCTTCTCCGAAGTGAGAGTTTGGAATATTTGTTGGAGCTTGGCCACCTAATCCACTAATCTCCGTAAAGAATCCAGCAGGGTCTTGACCAGTAATATTTATGGATAATCCATGTTCTTCAGCACCATGGAATCCTAATTCAGTTTTTCCATTACCAATTTGTACTCCTAAAGGATATGCTTCTTCAACTTCTTCTGGATAAAAATTTTCCATGAATCGTCCAATCCAACCAGAATCTTTTCCGTTATTCCAACTGTTACCGTCATTTCCTGTTGAATAGATGTCTTTTGAGGCAAAGTGACTTTTATTTTGAGAAGGATATCCTACAGATTGTAAAATTCGTAATTCACCTTGGTCATAAAGAGATTTAAAGCCTGTTAATGCAGGATGTAATCCCAATTGTTGATTTTCAGGTAAAGTCCCGTCTAATCGAATAAATCCATTAGCTCCAGAATTTGGTATCCTTAATGTAGGACGTAAATTCGCGTATTGGTCGTATGCATTTATTGGTATTGTTGTATTTAATCCGTCGTTTCCGCCGACAAGATTAACAAGAACTAATTTTCTATTTGATATATCTCCACAGTCAATATCAAGATCTATTGTTTTCAACATTGCTTTAAGTTCAAAAGGCATTAAACCTAAGGCAGTAGTTGTTGATGCTAGTTTTATGAAATTTCTTCTTTTCATGAGAGTAAGTTTAGGGGATGATACTTTACATTATTTGGAATTCAGCGGCATTAATCATTTGGATAATTAAGGCATTTAATCTGGATTTTACGACTGTGTCGTCACCAGATCCTGTATAGCCTAACCAAGCATTGGTCCAATAATAATCAGGAAAACCTTCAAGTAAGTTTTGAGCAAAATATGCTTTACGTTCATCGCTAATAGGTTCCGGATATAATAAATCAGCAAGCTCTGTAATTAAATCAGTGGCATATGAAGGCTCATTGATGTTATTTTGAACAAACTCTACAATATTTAATTCTACGTTAATTCTGTTGTTATACCTGATTTTATTTCTTCCTGTTAATAAACTCTCTATTAATTTATAACGGGCAAGTACTGTATTCGAAGAAAACCAATGTCTATCAAAATCTGGACTTTGGTAATGAGCTGGGTAACCAGCTACAGAATCAGGTGCCCATAGAGCCATTCCAGCAGCACTTAAATAGAAACGATATAAGAAATCAAAAAATCTAAAAAAATCTTCTGACTCCGTAACTGGATCTGGAATATCTATTTTAAAGAAAGAAATTAATTCATTACAAATTTGAAGCGGACTTTTAATAATACTTCCAATAATTTCATCCGAATTATCAGCGTCATCTAAATCATAAAAATGTTTAGAAGTCAATAAAGTTTTTAAAATCGGTAAAATTTCGTAATTATCAGTTTGTAATTGCTGAGCTAATGGTTTGATAACATTTTCTTCTACTTCATCTTCCCATTCACTTTTTACGAAGTAACGATATAATTTTCTTACAAATGAAATAGCAGTTGCTTCCTTACTGAAAACCATTTCAACAAAATTATCTAGTTCTTGAGCAATGCCTTCTTCTGTGTCACTACCTGTAATTACGGTGTCATCAAAAGCATAACTAAAGGTCTTGTCCTCTTTGTCGTGTCTAAATGTATCAATTCGACCCATAGGCAGATTAGTATCTGAGTCTATGTTAGTTCGGTCGTATTGAGTTTTTATTCCTGAAAAGACTTTAGCGGCTTGTTGTACATCTAATTCTGTATAATTGGTATAATCGCCATTTCCAACTTGTTCAGCTTTTAAAATGGTGAAGAGTTCTAGAAACTCTCTAGCGTAGTTTTCATTTGGGTTATTTGCGTTGTTCTTTGTATTGTCTAAATAATCTAACATTGAGTTGTCATAAGTTATTTTTTTAGACATTGTTTTAAGATTACCAAAAGCATAATGTTCTAATAATCTCATGTGGTCATAAAAATGAACTGAACTACCAGCATTGAATTTTGAAACCGTAAAAGACGTGTGTAAAAAGAACGTCATTTTTTGTTTTAAAGAATTCTGATGAAGTCCATTGTAAAGCCACCAATAAGCAACATATATTTTTTTTCTGAACTGACCATCTAAGGAGCTTCCATCTGGTGAGGATGTCCAAAATCCATGAGGATTATCTTCTGGTTTATGATCGTAGGGTTCAGATAATTTAGTACTCTGTGTTGTGATTAGCTTATCAAAAGCTTGTTCGGGAGTAAGATTAGAAAACTCTAAGAGCGTTTCTTTAGTGTAATTAAAAGAGGTTCTCCGAAGTAGGTGTTTCGCATTTCGAAGACCTAGAGCTTGGGTGTGTTGATCTAATGTCATTTTTAGGGGATTTGTAAATGTATTTTTCTGATTTCAAATAGATTATATGTGTAAAAAATACTTATTAAAAATAAGCATTTTCTTCTTAAACGAAAAAAGACCGGATATATTTCCGGCCTTTTCATTTTTTTAAAATATTAAAATCTTATCCTAAAAATGGATAGCGATAATCAGATGGAGAAACAAAAGTTTCTTTGATTAATCTTGGAGATACCCATCTTAATAAGTTTTGAGCAGATCCTGCTTTATCGTTTGTTCCAGAAGCTCTAGCTCCACCAAATGGTTGTTGTCCTACAACTGCTCCAGTTGGTTTGTCATTAATATAGAAGTTTCCAGCACAGTTTTCTAAAGCTTTTGTTGCTTCAGCAATTGCATATCTATCAGTTGAAAAGATAGCACCTGTTAAAGCATATTCAGATGTTCCATCAACTAATTTTAAAGTTTCAGCCCAGTTTTCATCCTCGTATACATAAATAGTTACAACAGGACCGAATAACTCAGTACACATTGTAGTGTATTTAGGGTCTTTAGCTAAAATAACAGTTGGTTGAATAAAGTATCCTTTTGATTTATCATAAGAACCACCAGCTATAATTTCTGCGTCTTTATCTTCTTTTGCTTGGTCAATATACTTCGCAAGTTTGTCAAAAGATCCTTCGTGAATTACTGCAGTAATAAAGTTACCCATATCTTCAGGAGAACCCATTTTAAATGAAGCGATATCTTCTTTAACATATCCTAAAACTTCATCAGCCATAGATTTTGGTAAATACACTCTTGAAGCTGCTGAACATTTTTGTCCTTGGAATTCAAAAGCACCACGACTAATACCGGTAGCAACTTGTTTTGGATTAGCAGATGGATGAGCAACGATAAAATCTTTACCACCAGTTTCCCCTACGATTCTTGGATATGTTTTATAAGTATGGATGTTTTCTCCAATCTTTTTCCAAAGTTCTTTGAATACATATGTAGAACCTGTAAAGTGTAATCCAGCAAAATCAGGAGAAGATAAAACTACTTCTGTAATTTCTACAGGATCTCCATAGATAACGTTAATTACTCCGTCAGGTAACCCAGCTTCCTTGAATACGTCAACAATTACTTTTGCTGAGAAAATTTGGCTATCAGAAGGTTTCCAAACTACAGTATTACCCATCATTGCTGCTGAAGCAGGTAAGTTTGCCGCAATAGCAGTAAAGTTGAATGGAGTAATTGCATATACAAATCCTTCTAACGGTCTGTATTCAACTCTGTTCCAAATTCCGTCATCAGAATTTGGTTGTTCTGCATAGATTTCAGACATGTACTCTACGTTAAAACGTAAAAAGTCGATTAACTCACATGCAGCGTCAATTTCAGCTTGGTGAACCGTTTTAGATTGTGCAATCATTGTAGAAGCATTCATTTTTGCTCTATATGGACCAGCAATTAATTCTGCGGCGCGTAAAAAGATTGCAGCTCTTTGTTCCCATGGCATTTGAGACCATTTAACTCGAGCTTCTAAAGCACTATCAATAGCTTTTTGAGCATGATTTTTATCTCCGATATGATATTGTCCAACAACGTGTTGGTGATCGTGAGGAGGAGTCATGTTTCTAGTGTTTCCAGTTCTTACTTCTTCGTTCCCAATATACATTGGTACGTCAACAGAACCGTTAAAATATGTTTTGTATTGTTGTGAAACACTTTCTCTTTCAGGAGAACCAGGAGCGTATCCTTTAACAGGTTCGTTTACTGCAACTGGAACATTGAAAAATCCTTTTCCCATGGTTGTTTGTTTATTGAATTTATATATGATAATTTTGGTTTAGCAAATGTACAATTTTTAGGGTGTTTTTTGTAAAGTTTCTATTTTACAACCCACAAATAAAATTGTAATAACAAATTTTAAATAAAACTGAATGTGTACAGTAACTTATTTGCCGTTAGGAGGAGATGATTTTATTTTTACATCTAATAGGGATGAAAGTCCAATGAGAAGTACTATTGAGCCTAATGAATATGTTGAAGATAATGTTGTGTTAACCTATCCTAAAGATGAATTGGCAGGTGGTACATGGATTGGTTTAAGTGATAAAAAGAGATTAGTTTGTTTGCTTAATGGAGGTTATGAAATTCATGAAAGAGAAGCTTCTTATAGAGTGAGCAGAGGTGTTATTGTAAAAGAAGTTTTAAAATCTGATGATGCTGTGAGTTTTATCGAAAACTTGGATTTACAAGGGGTTGAACCCTTCACTATTGTTATGTTGGATTGGGAAAATGAATTGAATGCATATGAGTTGGTTTGGACCAGTACCCAAAAAGATTTCCGAAAATTAGAGAATAAACCGCATATTTGGTCGAGCTCAACACTTTATACTCAAGAGATGAAAAATATGAGAAAAGAGTGGTTTGCTGATTGGTTAATAAATAGAGATTCATTCAAACAATCTGAGGTTTTAAAATTCCATTTAGATGATTCAAAAGGGGAAGAAGTGTCTCTTAAAATGAAACGACCATTTGTTGAAACCGTAAGTGTTACTTCGATCACAAAGAATAATGGTGATTTAGAGTTGAAATATTACGATGTTTTGAAAGATAAAACTTCAATTATATCTCATCAGAATAAAGCAAAAGACAAAGCTCCAACAAAGGTAATTCCTATAGCAGCTAAAAACATGTAAACCATATTTACCAAGCAAAACTTTAAGAATGTCTTAATGTAACCTTGTCGGTAAAACTTTTTCATTGCTATGTATAGATAGAGGAGAAATAGTCCTGTGAAAATTCCAATACTAGTGTCTTCTGTAAAAAAGTTTACAATCATTAACAGTGTGATTAATAAAAAGAAGACTGTTTGAGTGTGGAAAACAAAGATTAAATGTTCCACATAAGTGTACTTCCTTCTAAGGTAGAATAACTTTAAAGCCAAAGTGAAAATAGGAAGTAGTATGAACAAAGAAACTGATCCATAGGACAGCATTTTACTCACAAATTCCATTCTTTTTCCTTTTTCAGTTTTAAATGAATTTACAAGTTTAGCTCTATCATAGAAAAATCGGTTCCAAAATGTATTCTCGTATTCCAAACTATCTAAGGCCGAATGTACATCTAGGTTTGGATATTTATTGTGAAGTTTAATAAAACTGTCTAACCTTGTATCTCCACCAAGTGAAATTGCAGGAGTATTATTGTTAAACTTAAGAGAGTCGTTAACATTAAGGTTGAGTTTCTTTGCTAGTTCTTTTTGCGTCGAGTCTAAAGGAATTTGTGTATTCGCAATTTCCTGTTTTATTATACTATTGATGGAATCAATATCAATTTGTTTTTCAGTAGAAACTGAAGGTTTTCTATTTAAGTTTTGAAAGTTATTTACGGTTTGGTTTATTCCATAAATAAGAAAAAATATAATCGAAGCAGTTATGTAAAAACGAAATGGATTCGCATATCGCTCTCTCTTTCCATTGATGTAATCAAGAGATATTTTTCCTGGTTTTATGATTAATGTAAATAATGTTCTCCAGAATTTTGTGTCCCAAGAAAAGAATCCAGCGAAAACTTCTTTAATAAAATTGCCAAAAGTGATTTTGTTTCCTTTGTTTTTTTGCCCGCAATTTGGGCAAAATAATTCATGTCCGGCAAAAGGAAATCCACAATTTAAACAGTTAGTGTCTTTAATTACAGCTAGCTTGTTATTTTTAGCCATTTAATTTAGAGTAGGTGTAGTTGTTAGTTGAAAAGTAGGGATTTCTACAAGAAATTCCTTATTATTTTTGAGGTTAATCATTTTATAACTTCCAGACATTGATCCGACGGAAGAAATCAAAAAACAATTCGATCTATAATTATATTCTTCATTTGGTTTTATCACTGGAGTTTGTCCTACAACACCTTCTCCTTCTACATATTCGGTTTCATTTAAAGAATCATTTATAACCCAAAAGCGTTCTAATAATTGAACTGTGTCTTTAGAATTATTTTTAATGGTAACGAAATAACTAAATGCATAATGTTGAACATAACCACGATAGATTATACCATTATATACAGTCTTTACAGAGATTTTAATTCCTTTAGTTATTTGTTGAAACATATACTAAAAGTAATCTTTTTTATTGAAAGTTACAACTATGATGCAATTATCGGTTTTGATCAAAGAATCCATTACCAACCCCAATTGCTCTGTAAAATAAAGCTCCGAATGGTTTATAGTACACAATAACAGTATATTCGTTTTCTGTTTGAAAAAAAGATCCGTTTATTTTAGTAAGATCAATTTTATTGTTTTCATCTAAGGTAACGTATGTGTAATTGTAAAATCCTTGCTTTAAGAGCATAGATGCTTCATAAATGTTTTCCTCACTGTTGTATTCCATTTTGTTGCTTCCATTCAATTCAAAGTTATTGTAAGCTCCATAGATGTAAACATCTTTATTTTCGAAAGGTTCATCTACTTCAAGTGAGAAATGCATCATTGCGTAATCTGCTTCGGTCTCTTCGTTGTCTGCATCAAGTGTGCGAATAATAAAGTTTCCATTAATATCTGGATTGTATGTATATGGTCTTGTACTTCTTTCAATATCGGTATATAAATAGTTGTGAAAGAGATCTTCTCTAGTTGTTTTGGCGATATTTACATTGGTGTTTCTAATGTATTTATTATCAAAATTTAGAAACTCATTTCCACCTAAAAAATTTGTTCCGTTGGTATAGTTGTAAATCAGTTGATTCGTTCGAATAAAAAGAGGTTCTATATCAGTAATAGAAGTTGCCCAATTATTATTTTGAAACAATTGAACTTTAATTTCCTGAACTGGGTTGTTAATATTTAACCCTTTATGATTAACAATGAATTGAACAGTTTGTTCGGAATTATTACTAAGAGTATTTCTTCCTCTTAAAACATTTACACCAACAATAGTACGGTTTTCATAGAAAACACATCTCCTTGAAAAAACAACTTCATCATCATCATCTAAAACAGAAATTAAATAATTACCGCTTTGAGTAATTACAGTATTTTGATTTGGAATTTGAATGTTATAATGCGTATAACTTTGAAGTGTATTAAAGGAATTTGTAACGTTTATGATGTAATTCTGTTCAAATCCGTTGATGTATTGATTTGCTTGTAAATTACTCGGTTTCCAATCATAAGTCATATGCTCAACTTTATATTGGTAGTCTTTATTATCGGCATCTAAATCGTCAAAAGTGAGTTCTAAGACGCTACCTAAAGGAACAATAGGTACTGGCGATCTTTTGTGTAAAGGAACCAATTGGATAGTTTTAATATTTTGACTTTCTGCCTGTAAGCAGAAAATGATTAGAATTAAGAAGCTTAAGTTTTTTAACATAGTAAAACAAAAATATCAAAATGCAAGCCAAATGACAATTATTTATTTAGAATAAATATAAATAAGATGTTATCTGTAAGATATAGCCTCAATTGATTACAAGTCATTTTTTAAATTTTTAAATTTGCATGTTTTTTAAGAAAATCAAATACATTAGTTACTATGTCAAAAGACATCCGTATAAAAAAAGGGCTTGACATCAAGCTCGTTGGCGAAGCAAATAAGGTAACTGCCGAACTTTCTTTAGGTAGTGTTTTTGCGGTAAAGCCAGATGATTTTCACGGCGTAATTCCTAAAATTTTAGCAAAAGAAGGTACTGAAGTAAAAGCAGGAGAAGCTCTTTTTTACAACAAGAGTGACGAACGTGTTTTATTTCCTAGTCCGGTAAGTGGTAAAGTAACAGAAATTGTTCGTGGAGCTCGTAGAAAAGTTTTAGAGATTAAAATTACAACTAACGGAACACAGGAGTACAAAGATTTTGGAAAGGTAGATGTTAACTCAATGTCTGGAGAAGAGGTGAAGAATCACTTATTCAATTCAGGATGTTGGCCATTTATCAAACAACGTCCATATGACATTGTTGCAAATCCTAATCAAGCACCAAAAGCAATATTTGTTTCTGGTTACAACAGTGCGCCTTTAGCTGCAGATTATGATTACGTATTACAAGGTAAAGAAGCGGAATTACAAGCTGCTTTAACAGCTTTAACTAAATTAACAGAAGGTAAAGTTCACGTTTCTGTTGGTTCTTCTAGCTCGCCTTTAAGTTCTATGTCAGGAGTTGAAGTGCATACAGTTTCTGGACCACATCCAGTAGGTAACGTAAGTACTCAAATTGCTCAAGTAAATCCAATTAACAAAGGTGAAGTTGTTTGGGTGGTTACACCTCAAGACTTAGTTGTTATCGGAGAGTTATTATTAACTGGAAAGTTAAACGTAACTAGAACTGTTGCTGTGACAGGTTCAAAAATTAATGAGCCAAAATATGTTACTGTAACTGCTGGAGCTCAAATTGCTGATGTAGTAAAGGGTAATATTACAAATGATAATACTCGAATTATCAGTGGTAACGTATTATCTGGATTACAAGTAGATGAGAACGGATTCTTAGGATTTTATGATAATCAAGTTACAGCAATTCCGGAAGGAGACGATTATGAGTTCTTTGGATGGAATAAACCTGTATTTAATAAAATTTCTACTTCAAGAGCCTTAACATTTTCTTGGTTAACTCCAAAAAAGAAGTACGATTTAAATACAAATACAAACGGAGAGCATAGAGCATTTGTAGTAACAGGTGCTTATGAAGAAGTATTCCCGTTAGACATTTATCCAATGCAATTATTAAAAGCTTGTATGTATAAAGATCTTGATGAAATGGAAGGTCTTGGAGCTTATGAAGTTGCACCAGAGGATTTTGCATTAACAGAATTTATTTGTGTATCTAAACAACCGCACCAGAAGATTATTCGCGAAGGTTTAGATTTAATGATGAAAGAACTAGGATAAGATTATGGGCTTAAAACAAAATTTACATAATTTAAAAGAAAAGTATAAAGGAAAGAAAATAGCTCCATTATTTAATGGTTTTCATACTTTCTTATACTTGCCTAATGAAACTACTCACGGAGGGACTCATATTAAGGCAGCAGATGATTTAAAGCGTACAATGAATACTGTAATCATGGCATTAATTCCATGTTTACTTTTCGGTATGTTTAATGCTGGTTATCAACATCACCTAGCAACAGGAGAAGTTGAAAGAATTACTGGTTTTTTTAGTGGTAACTTTTGGAACTTATCTAACTTATGGGTTGGAATTGTAAAAGTATTACCATTAGTAATTGTTTCCTATACAGTAGGATTAGCAATTGAATTTGTGTTCTGTATTATTAAAGGACATGAAATTGAAGAAGGATATTTAGTAACAGGAATGTTAGTACCATTAATTGTTCCAGTTGATTTGCCATTATGGATGTTAGCCGTAGCAGTTGCTTTCGGTGTTGTAATTGGTAAGGAAGTTTTTGGAGGAACAGGAATGAATATCTTAAACCCAGCATTAACTATTCGTGCATTTTTATTCTTCGCATATCCAACTTGGATGTCTGGAGATAAAGTATGGGTTCACGACGCAGTAAATAGAGCTGGAACTGCTGATGCAATTTCAGGAGAGACTATTTTAGGTAGTTATGCACAAAACCAAGAAGTAGCATATTCTATGTTTGAAAAGTTCTTTGGTTTTATTCCAGGTTCTGTTGGTGAAACTTCTGCATTCTTAATTTTAGTAGGAGCAGCATTTTTAATCTTTACGAAAATTGGAAGTTGGAGAATTATTATTTCTACTTTCTTAGGAGCTGCTGCAATGGGATTAATTTTTAATGCTATTGCTGACGCAGGAGTGATTACTGAATCAAGCAAGTTTTACGGATTAATGAGCGCAGATTGGTACGATCACTTAATTATCGGAGGATTAGCATTTGGAGCTGTATACATGGCAACTGATCCAGTAACCGCTTCACAAACAAATAAAGGAAAATGGATTTACGGTTTCTTAATTGGATTTATTTCAATTATGATTCGTGTATTCAACCCAGCATATCCAGAAGGAGTATTCTTAGCAATTTTATTAATGAATGTTTTCGCTCCAACTATTGACCACTATGTAGTTCAAGGAAATGTGAAGAAAAGATTAAAACGTTTAAAAGCTAAAGCTGCTTAATTATGAGTAAGAAAACAGATAGTAATTTATATACAGTACTATTCGCTATAGGAATGGTATTAGTAGTAGGTGCGTTGTTAGCTTTTACAGCGTCATCTCTTCGCCCAATGATTGATGCAAATAAACGTATCGAGAAGCAACAAAATATCTTGTATGCAATGGGTGTAAATGAAAATGATGAAACAAGTGCAACTTTTGTTTCTAAAGATAAAGTTGCAGGTGAATTCACTAAATACATCACTAAGCAATTAGTAATCGAAGGAGAGAATATCTCAGAGGATGAAAAGGCTTATTTAATTGATGTAAAGAAACAACAAGCATTAGCAAAAGAAGGAAAAACTAGAAAGTTACCTTTATTTGTTGGAGAAAAAGAGGGGAAAACTTTCTACATCGCTCCAATTAGAGGAAAAGGTCTTTGGGATGCTATTTGGGGTTATGTTGCAATGGATAAAAATATGGTAGTTCAAGGTGTTTTCTTTGATCACAAAGGAGAAACTCCTGGTTTAGGAGCTAACATAAAGCAACGTTTCTTTATGGATGACTTTACAGGAGAAGATTTAATGAGTAACGGTCAATTCAAAGGAATTGCAGTTTCTAAATCAAATGCTGATCCTAAGAATGAAGATAAAAATGATAATGAGGTAGATGCAATTGCTGGAGCAACAATTACTGGAGACGGTGTTGCTGCAATGATTAAGACAGAGTTAAAGTTGTACGTACCTTACTTTAAAACATTAAAATAATATGGGACTTTTATCAAAAAAAGACGCGAAATTAATCACGGATCCATTAGCGGATAACAATCCAATTACGATTCAAGTATTAGGTATTTGTTCTGCTTTAGCGATTACTGCAGAATTAAAGGCTTCTATAGTGATGTCTATTTCTGTATTATTTGTATTAGGAATAGGTAACGTAGTAATCTCTTTAATGAGAAATATTATTCCATCTAAAATTAGAATTATTGTACAGTTAATTGTAGTTGCAACTTTAGTAATTATTGTTGACCAGGTATTAAAAGCATTTGCATATGAACTGAGTAAAACACTATCAGTTTTTGTTGGGCTTATTATTACCAACTGTATTATTATGGGACGTTTTGAGGCATTTGCTTTAGGAAATGGTCCATGGAAATCATTCTTAGACGGAATTGGAAATGCACTAGGATACGCAGTAATCTTAATTATTGTAGGATTCTTTAGAGAGTTATTAGGTTCTGGTACTTTATTAGGAATTAAAGTATTAGGTGATCCAATTGAAAAGACAGGTTTATATGCTTTAGGATATGAGAATAACGGATTTATGTTATTATCTCCAATGGCTCTTATCGTAGTTGGTATCATTATTTGGGTACAACGTAGTAGAAACAAAGCATTAATAGAAGACTAAACGTATAGCGTTTTAATAAAATAAGATTATGGAACATATAGAATTATTTTTCAAGTCAATATTTATAGATAACATGGTATTTGCTACATTCTTAGGGATGTGTTCTTACTTAGCGGTATCTAAAAAAGTATCAACTGCAGTTGGGTTAGGAGCAGCGGTAATTTTCGTATTAGCTGTAACTGTGCCTATCAACTGGTTATTAGATCAATATTTATTAAAGCCTGGAGCTTTATCTTGGTTAGGGGCTGAATATGCAGATTACGATTTAAGTTTCTTATCATTTATCATGTTCATTGCAACAATTGCAACAATGGTACAATTAGTAGAAATTATTGTAGAGAAGTTTGCACCAGCATTATATAACTCATTAGGAATCTTCTTACCATTAATCGCAGTAAACTGTGCGATTTTAGGAGGGTCTTTATTCATGCAATCAAGAGAAATTCCAACGTTAGGTTTATCTCTTGTTTATGGAGTAGGTTCAGGAATCGGATGGTTCTTAGCAATTTTAGCGATTGCAGCTATTCGTGAGAAAATTAGATATTCTCAAGTACCAGGTCCGTTAAGAGGATTAGGAATTACATTTATCATTACAGGTTTAATGGCTATCGGATTCATGAGTTTCGGTGGTATGTTAACCGGTGGAGATGATGCAAATGAGAAGAAAGAAACTCCAAAAGCTGAAGTAAAGATTGAGAAGAAAGAAGAGGTTAAGGAGGAAGTAGAAAAATTAGCAACTAACACTAAAGAAATTACAGAGTAATGATGTTTTTAGAAGTAAGTACAGGAGGAACAGTTGCAATTACAGTAATCGCATTTTTAACAATTACCTTGTTATTAGTTGCATTATTGTTATTTGTAAAGCAAAAATTGGCTCCATCTGGGCCAGTTAAGATTACTATTAATGGAGAGAAAACTATTGAAGTTGCTTCAGGAGGAACTTTATTATCTACATTAGGTAATGAGAAAATATTTTTACCATCTGCATGTGGTGGAGGTGGTTCTTGTGTGCAATGTGAGTGTCACGTAAACTCTGGTGGAGGTGAAGCTTTACCAACTGAAACTCCTCACTTTACACGTAAAGAATTACAACATGGAATTCGTTTAGCATGTCAGGTAAAAGTAAAACAGGATATGGATATTTCTATTCCAGAAGAGATTTTTGGAATTAAGAAATGGGAAGCTGTTGTTGTAAGAAATTACAACGTAGCAACTTTTATTAAAGAATTTGTAGTTGAAATTCCAGAAGAAATGGACTACAAAGCTGGTGGATATATTCAGATAGAAATTCCACAATGTGAAATAAAGTATTCTGAAATGGATATCACTGCTCACCCAGATGATCATCCAGGAGAGCCGAATAAATTCCAAGCAGATTGGGATAAATTTGGATTATGGCCATTAGTCATGAAAAATGATGAGACAGTTGAAAGAGCTTATTCTATGGCTTCTTACCCAGCTGAAGGAAGAGAAATCATGCTAAATGTGCGTATTGCAACTCCACCATGGGATAGAGCTAAAAATGCATGGATGGATGTAAATCCAGGTGTGGCATCATCGTATATTTTCAATCAAAAACCAGGTGATAAAGTAACGATTTCAGGACCTTATGGGGAATTCTTTATCAATGAATCTGATGCTGAAATGTTATATGTAGGTGGTGGAGCAGGTATGGCGCCAATGCGTTCTCACATTTATCATTTATTTAGAACATTAAAAACTGGTAGAAAAGTAACATATTGGTATGGAGGTCGTTCTAAAGCTGAATTATTCTATATCCACTACTTTAGAGCATTAGAAAAAGATTTTCCAAACTTCAAATTCTATTTAGCCTTATCAGAGCCATTAGAGCAAGATAACTGGAAAGTGAAAAAAGATATTAATGATGAATCAGGAGATGGTTTTGTTGGATTTATTCACCAAGTTGTAATAGATCAATATTTATCTAAGCATGAAAGTCCTGAGGATTTAGAATTATATTTCTGTGGTCCACCATTAATGAACAAAGCAGTACAAAAAATGGGTGAAGATTTTGGTCTTGATGACGAAAATATCCGTTTTGACGACTTCGGAGGATAGAAAAATAAAACTTCATAAAGATAAAAAACCAGCAATTTTGCTGGTTTTTTTTATATTTAGAGTATGAGGGGGAGCTTTATAGTCATTTTTATTTTCGTTTTAATATCTGGATTTGCTCAGGATATTGATAGTGTGTTTCTTAATAAGAAAAGTGAGATTTTTTTATTGGAGAATGACGACGATAAGGTAAATGCGTTGATTAAAGCTGGAGATGAATTTATTGATCAAGACGGCATAAAAGCTGAATACTTTTATAACGAAGCCAGTTTGTTAATTGAAGATAAAAATTCTTCTAATCATGCGCGAATCTTACATCAGAAGGGAAGAATTTATAGAGCAAGAGGTGATTATAGTAGTGCACTGGATGCCTTTCTTGAATCTGAAATGATCTATAAAAACAACAATGATGCTGAACGTCTTGCTGCAGTAATGGTCGATATCGGAATCCAATATCGATACTTAAGAAAACCAGAAAAAGCAATTTCAATTTTTAATAAGACTATCGAGTTCGCAAAAAAGAATAATGATAGTGCAAACATGGGAAGATCTCATAATATGCTCGGCGGTGTGTATAGAGTTCTTAGGAAGTATGACTCTTCATTCTACTTTTACAATAAAGCACAATCTATATTTAGATATTCAAAGGATTCAATTAAGCTGAATGAAGTACAAAGTAATATGGCCATGCTATATGGTAGGCAAAAGAGATATGACAAAGCTTTGGAGATTCATTTAGGAACTTTAGAATTCTTTAAGAAACTGCAAAATGTGAACAATGTTGTAACGGGTTATAGTAATATTTCTTTTGAATATAGAATGCTCGGTGATTATAATAATGCATTAAAGTATGCTGATTCCAGTTTACAATTAGCCAAAGAAAATGGATTGAAAAGAGATGTTACCAATGCATATCGATCTAAAAGTCGTATTTATAGGGACTTGAAGAACTATAAAGAAGCCTTCAAAAGCCATACGTTTTATAAACGATATTCTGATTCTAATCTCATCGTGAAAAAAGAAAAGGAAATTCGTGATATTGAGCTTAGGAATCAATTAGAGAAAGAAAAACAAGAATTACAAATCGTTAGTGAAAAGAAGGAAATTAGAGCAAATTTATATGCAACATTGTCAATTGTAATTTTATGTTTTAGTATTATTACGGCATTACTTATCAGAAGAAATTACAAAGAAAGATCTCAAAGAATTGAAGATTCATTGGAGAAAGAAACCTTAAAAAAAGAGATACTAACTCAAAAAATTAAAGCTTCTGAAACAGAACTGAAGAATTTAATAGCGGATAATTCGATGCGTCTTGAGTTTATTACTCGTTTAACTCAGCAAATAAAGGAAGATAAAGATTCTGCTGAGGATAGAAATGTGAAGAATTATGCGAATAGATTACTTTTAAAATTGCAGCAGCAAATTGTAACAGAAAACAAATTATCGCTACTACAAGATAAAATCACCGAGGTAAATAAAAACTTCGATCAAAATATCAGCAATAAGTTTCCGAACTTGACAAAAACGGAACGTGAAATTTGCTCATTATTGAGATTAAATCTTTCGATAAAAGAAATTGCTTCTATTAGAAATTCGAGTACAGATTCAGTTAAAGCTGTTCGATATAGAATAAGAAAGAAAATGGAAGTGCCAAAAAGCCAAGAATTAGAAAAATATATCCAAACTCTTTAGCTCATTTTTACTACAACATAAGTACAACATCAAATATTTTCTTGTTTCTGTTAATTATTGCGATTTATGTCAAAACCCAGTAAAACAAAGGGTTACATAGTTTTGGTTGTTAAAAAATCACTGTTGTCACTTTTTGTTACCACGATTTTTAGTGGAGAATTTGCCTTTTGTGCTAATATTGCAGTGTAAATAGCGTAGTGATACTACTGGGTTATAATTCCCCTATATAATCCCGAAATAATCCCTAATTTCTATTTAGAATTATCCCCAATATAGTAGTATTATAAATAACCAGTATCCCCCAATACTGGTTTTTTTATGGTTGAAAAAATGCATTTCGGAAGCTAAAACCATACGCTCGTATATTTTTTTCGACCATTAATAAAGTTATTTTTTTTCTTTAAGGTGATATTAACATAATAAGGGGGAATTATGAACTGTCCAAAATGCAATTCGGGAGCTATTAGGAGAAAAAAAAGAAGTATCACAGAGAAGTTATGGTTTTTAAATAAAAAAAAATTTAAGTGCTATGACTGCAAAGAATTGTTTTTTATGAGGTGATTTTAGAATACAATGTTGTATTTAGGTAGCTATCTAATTTTGAATGTAGTACTCTAAAGAAGATAGTGTACAAAATGGAGTTGGTTTGTCAACGAATAAAAACTTCCGTATCTTTAACCTTTGTAACTTTTAAAACAGAATCTAAATAATGGATTACGGAAAAGAATTCGAAAAGTATGCTACTAAACACCATGGTATTAGTAGTACGTATTATAATAAAATCACTAGTAGTTTAACTCCATACATTATGGAAGAGCGTCAATTGAACATTACTCAAATGGACGTGTTTTCTCGTTTAATGATGGATAGAATTATCTTTTTAGGAACAGGTATTAATGATCAAGTTGCTAATGTTATTCAAGCTCAATTATTATTCTTAGAAAGTGTTGACGCTACTAAAGATATTTCGATTTATATCAACTCTCCAGGAGGAGGAGTTTATGCTGGTTTAGGTATCTACGATACGATGCAATTTATCAAGCCAGATGTAGCTACTATATGTACTGGAATAGCTGCTTCAATGGGTGCTGTATTAATGTGTGCAGGAGAAAAAGGAAAACGTTCTGCATTACCACATTCAAGAATTATGATTCACCAACCTTTAGGTGGAGCGCAAGGTCAGGCTTCTGATATGGAAATTACAGTAAAAGAGATTGGTAAGTTAAAAACTGAATTATATAACATCATTTCTAAGCACTCTGGTCAACCATTCGATAAAGTACATGCTGATTCTGATCGTGATTATTGGATGAAAGCTGACGAAGCTAAAGAATACGGAATGATAGATGAAATTTTAAGCAGAAAGTAATTTCTGTGTAAAGTGTGAAGCAAGAATTTAAAGTAGTATAGCGAAATAAAATGTCACAAGATCAAAATTTAGAATGTTCTTTTTGTGGTCGTAAAAAAGCGGAAACAAATTTATTAATTGCAGGTATGGATGCTCATATTTGTGATAAATGTATAGAGCAGGCGTACGGTATCGTACAGGAGGAGATAGCAGAAGCAAAAACAACAAGTCTTTCTAATGATTTAATTCTTAAAAAACCAGTTGAGATTAAGTCGTTTTTAGATGAGTACATTGTAGGACAAGAACAAACTAAGAAAGCAATGTCGGTGGCAGTTTATAATCACTATAAACGATTGCTACAGGCAAAAGCTCCGGTTGATGGAGTTGAGATTGAAAAATCAAATATTGTTTTAGTTGGAGAAACAGGAACAGGTAAAACATTAGTTGCAAGAACTATTGCTAGAATGTTAAATGTGCCTTTTTCAATTGTTGATGCTACTGTTTTAACACAGGCTGGTTATGTAGGAGAAGATGTAGAAAGCATTTTAAGTAGATTATTACAAGCCGCAGATTACGATGTAGAAAAAGCCGAAAGAGGAATCGTTTTTATTGACGAGATCGATAAAATAGCACGTAAAGGTGATAATCCTTCAATTACTAGAGATGTTTCAGGAGAAGGTGTTCAACAGGCTTTACTAAAGCTTTTAGAGGGAGCTATAGTTAATGTAGCACCAAAAGGAGGAAGAAAACACCCAGAACAAAAGTTTATCCAAGTAAATACGAAGGATATTTTATTTGTAGCAGGTGGTGCATTCTCTGGAATTGATAGAATTATCAGTAAGCGATTAAACATGCAAGCTGTAGGTTATAGTGCTTCTATTGATGAAGATAAAATTGATGAAGAGAACTTATTACAATACATAATTCCTTCTGATTTAAAATCTTTTGGATTAATTCCTGAAATCATTGGGCGTTTACCTGTATTAAGCTACATGAATCCTTTAGATGCAAAAACATTAAGAGCAATTCTTACTGAACCTAAAAATTCAATCATTAAACAATATACAAAGCTATTTAGCATGGACGACGTTGAGTTTTCTATGACTGAAGATGCCTTACAGTATATAGTTGATATGGCTGTAGAATATCGTTTAGGAGCAAGAGGTTTACGTTCCTTATGTGAAGCAATTTTAACAGATGCAATGTTTGAGTTACCAGGTTCTGATATTAAGGAGTTTGAAGTAACTAAAGATTATGCTGAAGAAAAGCTAACGAAGAAAGCGCTTCAAAAATTAAAAGCAGCGTCTTAAAATCGATAAAAAAATATTGAATAAACCTCGCAAAACTTATATTTGCGAGGTTTTTTATCTTTAACACATGATTACCAAACAAACCATAGATTTAGTTTTTGAAACTGCTCGTTTAGAGGAGGTGATAGGTGAGTTTGTCCAATTAAAAAAAGCAGGAAGTAATTTTAAAGGACTAAGCCCATTTACAGATGAGAAAACGCCATCTTTTATGGTTTCTCCGGTAAAGCAAATTTGGAAGGACTTTAGTACAGGAAAAGGAGGTAATGTGATTTCCTTTTTAATGGAACACGAGCATTTTTCGTATCCAGAAGCCATAAAATGGTTGGCTAAAAAGTACAACATTGAAATCGAAGAAACAGAGCAGAGTGATGAGCAGAAGCAGCAAATCAATGAAAGAGAAAGTATGTTCTTGGTTTCTAAATTTGCGAAAGACTATTTTCATGATGTTTTAATGAATACTCAAAAAGGTCGAGCTATAGGATTGTCTTACTTTAAAGAAAGAGGATTTAGAGAAGATACAATTGAAAAGTTTGATTTAGGATATTGTAAAGACGAATGGGATAATTTTACCAAAGCTGCTTTAGATAAAGGTTATGATCTTAAATATTTAAAATCTACCGGTCTTACCATTGTTAAAGAAGGAGGAGAAAAGGACAGAATATTCGATCGATTTAAAGGTCGTGTAATGTTTCCTATTCATAGTATGTCTGGGAGAATACTTGGATTTGGAGGTCGTATTTTGACCAATGATAAAAAGGCTGCTAAGTATTTAAACTCTCCTGAAAGTGATATTTACCATAAGAGTAAAATCCTTTACGGTTTATATCAAGCTAAAAAAGAAATAGCTAAACAAGACAATTGTTTTTTAGTAGAAGGATATACGGATGTAATTTCTTTTCATCAATCTGGAATTGAGAATGTTGTGGCTTCTTCAGGTACTGCATTAACTCCAGAGCAAATTCGATTGGTAAACCGATTGACAAATAATATTACGGTTCTCTTTGATGGTGATGCAGCAGGAATTAGAGCTTCTTTAAGAGGTATTGATTTAATTCTTGAACAGGGAATGAACGTTAAGGTGGTTACTTTTCCTGATGGAGAAGATCCAGATAGTTTTGCAAAATCAAATTCTGATGCAGATTTAAAGAAGTATTTAGAAGAAAAAGCACAGGATTTTATTGAGTTCAAAGTGTCTTTGTTAATGAAAGATGCTCAAAATGATCCAATTAAAAAGGCAGGATTAATCCGTGATATTGTAACGAGTATTTCTAAAATTCCGGATGGAATTCAACGCGAAGTGTATGTTCAAGAATGTGCTCGTATAATGGATATTTCTGAACGTGTAATTTTTAGTGAACTTGCACAACTAATCAACAAAGGCCAAAAAGATAGAAGTAGGAGTCAACAAACTCAAAGTTTTCAACAACCTTTAAAACCTGTAAAAGAGCCAGAAAAACCTAAAGTTGACACTTTATTTTTATTAGAAAAGGAGATCGTTCGTATTTTACTTTTATACGGAAATGAAGAGATTGAATTGGCAAATTGGGTGCATTCACAAGATAAATATGGACGACCAATTTTAGAGAAAGAAGAGTATACCAATACAGTTTCTAACGAGCTATATTTGAATTTACAAGAAGATGAAATTGAGTTTACAAACGAAACTTTTAGAGACGTTTATTTCGAAATTATCCATCAGCTGAATCAAGATGAACAAATCTCTATAGATAGGTTAATTGCTAGTGACAATACTGAAGTTTCTAGTTTGGTAACTAATATTTTAATGGATGAAGAAAAATATGAGTTGAGCGATTGGGAACGCAAAGAAGTCTTCGTGACTGATATTTCAAAAATTCTACCAAAGTTAGTTACAGATGCTATTTTAAATCTTCGAAGAGTATTAATTGAAGTAAAAATTAATGCAATTATTAAAGAAGCTCAAGAAGCTGAAGCCGAAGATCAAGCTCCTGATTTCGAAGAAGTAACAAACTACATAGAACTCAAAAAATTACTTTACGAAAAATTGAATCGAGTTATTTAGTGTTTTTTCCTTAACCAAAAAGGGGGATTTTCTTTATTTCACTTGTTTTAGTAATGAGTACTTTTCGGAGGCTTAATATTTTACATTCAAAAAACATGTGATTATTAGGCAGATAATTATTTTTTATTAACTTTAGGCCCCCAGAAGAAAAGAAACAGAAATAAAACTTGAACAAAACTATGAGAAAATTGCTTCAAATAGGTAAGCTAATTCTATTGTTTATAGAATTGCCATTTCAAATTTCGAACGGTCATAAGAAACGCGCATACCGAAAAATTAAGGAATTAATGGTATCCGCAAATTTACTTTAAACTTTTAGGGATTTCACATACAGGTATAGCCACCATTTTATGTTGGTTGATCGTGTTTAGACGCGAATAGATTTTGTACACCTCTTTTTCACGGCCTTCAAAATCGTCAACAGATTTTCCGTTGTCTTGCATTGTCATAGCCCATTCTAACTCATCATATGAAGCACCAATTTGGTCTTCATCAGTACGGCTATCTCCGAATAAGCCATCGGTAGGTTGTGCCTTTTGAATAGATTCTGGTACTTTTAAAAATTCACCTAATGCATAAACTTCAGATTTTACCAAATCTGCAATTGGACTTAAATCTACTCCACCATCTCCGTATTTAGTGAAAAAGCCAACGCCAAAATCTTCTACTTTATTTCCTGTACCTGCAACTAATAAACCATGTAATCCAGCAAAATAGTATAATGTGGTCATACGTAAACGAGCCCTAGTATTTGCTAATGATAAATCTAATTTTGGAGAAGCATCAACTTCAGGAACTACAGTTTTAAAATCTTCAAATGTAGAAGTTAAATTTACTCTTGCATCGCTAACATTAGAAAAACGCTCTTTTAATTGCGCTATATGTTCTTGAGCTCTATTAACTTGACTTTGAGCTTGGTGAATTGGCAACTCTACACATAAAGTTGGTAATCCTGTTTCAGCACATAAAGTAGAAGTAACAGCAGAATCAATTCCACCAGAAACACCAACAACAAATCCTTTAACTTTTGCGTTTACAGCATAATCTTTTAACCAATTTATAATGTGTTCAGCAACTTTTGGAGTATTCATGTTATACGATTTTAGTAAATTCGAAGTTTAATATATTTAACGTAAATATAGCTATTTCATGCGAAAGATTATATCCTTTTTACTACTGACGGTAATGGTAGTTTCTTGTAAAAAAGAAAATAAGTTACAAGTAGATGTTTCTAATATAAATGTGGATTTGAAACTGGCTCGTTTTGATGTTGATTTTTACAATTCTACTCCTCAAACTTTATCAAAAACAAAGGAGATATATCCTATGTTTTTTCCGCATAATGTTGATTCTGTTTGGATAAATAAAATCCAGAATAAAGATGAGCGTGAATTGTTCGATGAAACTCAAAAGAAATATCCTAATCTATCTTTTCTTGAAATGGAATTAGTGGATTTATTTCAGCATGTAAAATATTACAACAAGAACTTTCAAGAACCAGTTGTAATTAGTATGCTTACCAATGTAGATTATGAAAATAAAGTATTGTTTGACTCAGGATTACTATTAATTTCTTTAGACTGTTATTTAGGCGGAAAACATGAATTTTATAGTGATTTTCCAGATTATGTAAAACAAAACAATCGTAAAGAACATATTATAGTTGATGTTGCAAATTCAATTATCAACAAACAAATGCCTCCTAATAATGAACGAAGTTTTATTAATAAGATGATTTATGAAGGAAAGAAAATGTATTTGTTAGATGCCTACTTGCCTCAAGTTTCAGATGTGGAGAAAATTGGATATGATCCTGTAAAGTATAATTGGGCAGTGGAAAGTGAAGAAGATATTTGGAAATATTTCATAGAGCGAGAATTACTGTACGATACAGATTTAAAATTGAATAAAAGATTTTTAGATATAGCGCCGTTTTCAAAGTTTTATTTAGGAGAGGATAATTTATCTCCGGGACGAATTGGTGTATGGATAGGTTGGCAAATTGTTCGTTCTTTCATGCAGAATAATGACGTATCTTTGCCTGAACTTTTACAAACGGAAGAAGATATAATTTTCAAAAAATCAAAATACAAACCGAAACGATAATGGCAATAGTACATACATCTGAAATAAAATTTAAAGTAGGGTTAGACGAGAATAGAGTACCAGAAGAAATTTCATGGAATGCAGAAGATGGTGGAATACGTAATGAAGCTTCTAAAGCAATTATGTTATCTGTTTGGGATCATAAACAGAAGGATACGTTACGTATGGATTTATGGACAAAAGACATGCCTGTAGATGAAATGAAGCAGTTTTTCCATCAAACATTAGTATCTATGGCAGATACTTTTGAACGTGCTACAAACGATGATAAAATGAGTGCAACAATGCGCGATTTTTGTGATTATTTTGCTGAAAAATTAGAGTTGATTAATAAGTAAATAACTCATAACAAACATATAAGTACGGTTTTCCCATTCTTTTAATGCGGAAAACCGTACTTTTTTTATTTAAGAATGATTTATTTTTACAAAAAGTTCAATCGAGTAGTAACAATTTCATAGGTTAAGTAGTCTAATAGGAGTATGTTACGTTAAAATAAATAATATGTCATTTTTTAATTTTTTATTGGGGCAAAAAAAATCAAATGAATCATATAATACAATTGATAAAGATTTGCTGTTGAAAAAGGAACGTTTAATAAAATTTTATGATGTTTTAGGTGATTATGCTGATAAGGTACATCAGCGATGGTCTTTATCTAAAACTGAAGAAGAAAGAGGAAAATTCATTGAGATTTCATTCGGGTTGAACCGATTTTTATATGAATTAAATACAGATCTTCAGAATAAAAATTATAGCGAAGGAACTATAAAAGAGTGTGAGAACTTCGAAAAGCAATTGCAATCTTTATTTTAAAATTGAATTGTTTTTGGTTTAACTATAATCTTTGATTTGATTTAAAATCGTTTTGTAATCAACCTTATTATTTACAAAGTCAAGTTCAGATACATCGATAACTAAAATATTTAGATCTTGCTGAGTTTTAATGAAGTTGGTGTATCCATCATGAATTTTTTCTAAGTAAGCGGCTTCAATATCCTGCTCGTATTCTCTTCCGCGTTTTTGAATGTTTTTAAGCAATCTTTCCGTGTTTTGATATAAGTACACATACAAATCAGGTTTAACGATTTCTTTGTACATTAAATCAAACATTTTGCGGTATAACTTATACTCGTCATTGTGCAAGGTTACCTGAGCAAATATTAACGATTTAAAAATGTAATAATCAGAAACAATGAAGTTTTTGAATAAATCAAATTGTGCTAAATCATCAGAAAGTTGTTGGTAACGATCAGCCAAAAAACTCATTTCTAAAGGAAAAGCATAACGCTCTTCATCTTTATAAAACTTTGGTAAAAAAGGATTGTCAGCGAATCGTTCTAAAACAATTTTAGCATTAAATTCATCAGACATCATATTGGCTAGAGTTGTCTTTCCAGCTCCAATATTTCCTTCAATTGCAATGTAATTATACTTTTCTGCGATTGAAACAGGTCGAGTTAATTTTTCTTCAATTATTGAAATTTCAGAATCATCACTACAGTTTTTTAAACAAATACCAATTTGCTTTTTTTCTATAGGATGAATAAAAGTATTTGCGATTTCAGCCAAAGGAGCGAGAGCAAACTTACGTTCTAACATTCTTGGATGAGGGACAATAAGGTTTTTTGAGAAAATAATCTCATCATCAAAAAGCAAAATATCCAAATCAATCAATCGATCAGCATATTCGTTACTATCCTTGCGAACTCTTCCCAGTTCTTTTTCTATTTCTAAAAGTCTTGCGATGAGTTCTTCTGGAGGTAAGTAGGTAGATACTTTTATACAGGTATTATAAAAGTTATCACTATCAAATCCCCAAGATGCAGTTTCAAAAATAGAGGCAATACTTAAAACACTACCAACTTCTTCTGCAATAGCATCTATTGCTCTTTGTAGATTTTCAAGTTTATTTCCTTGGTTTGTTCCTAATGATAAGTATGTAATACGTTGTATTTTCAATGCAGATGAATATGAACACAAAGAAACAAAAAGCATAAAAAAAATCGTCAATTTTACTTGACGATTTTTTAATATTCTAAATATTTACAGAAGTCTTATGCTTCTTTTTTCTCTTCTCTAGGTTTTCTATCCTCTCTAGGCTTTTTGTCTTGTCTAGGTGGTCTAGGTAATAACGCTTTTCTAGAAACTTTCTCTTTACGAGTTTTAGGATCAACACCGAAGTATTTTACATCAACAATGTCTCCAATATTTACAACATCAGTTACGTTGTTCGTACGTTCCCAAGCTAATTCAGAAATATGTAATAAAACTTCATTTCCTGGAGCTTCAGTATATTCTACTACTGCACCAAAATCAAGAACTTTTACAACTTTAGTTTCGTAAACGCTACCTTTTTCTGGTTTAAAAGTAATTGCTTGAAGTCTAGTTAATACTTTGTCAATTCCTTCTTGACTAGTTCCTAAGATTTCAACAATTCCTTCTTCAGTAACTTCATCTTCATTAATTACAATTGTAGTTTCAGTTTCTTTTTGTAACTCTTGAATATGTTTACCTCCAGGTCCAATAACAGCTCCAATATATTCTCCAGCAATACGCATAGTAACCATTTTAGGAGCATGTGCTTTAACTTCTGCATTTGGAGTAGCAATTGTATCTGTTAATTTTTCTAAGATATGTAAACGTCCATCACGAGCTTGTTTTAAAGCTTTTACTAAAATCTCGTAAGAAAGACCTTTGATTTTAATATCCATTTGACAAGCAGTAATACCATCTGCCGTACCAGTTACTTTAAAGTCCATATCTCCTAAGTGATCTTCATCACCTAAAATATCAGATAAAACCGCATAACGATCACCATCAGAAATTAATCCCATAGCAATACCAGAAACTGGTTTTTTCAATTGTACACCAGCATCCATTAATGCCATTGTACCAGAACAAACAGTTGCCATAGAAGAAGAACCGTTACTTTCTAATACTTCAGACACTACACGAACAGTGTAAGGGCAATCGTCTGGCACCATTCCACTTAATGCACGTTGTGCTAAGTTTCCGTGTCCAATTTCACGACGCGAAGTACCTCTAATTGGTCTTGCTTCTCCAGTTGAGAATGGAGGGAAGTTATAATGTAAGTAGAAACGCTCTTCATCTTGAATAGTTGGAGAATCAATCATATTAGCATCTCTAGAAGTTCCTAAAGTAACTGTTGCTAATGCTTGAGTTTCCCCTCTCGTAAATATAGATGAACCGTGAGTTCTTGGTAAATAATCTACCTCACACCAAATTGGTCTAATATCTGTAGTTTTACGTCCATCTAAACGTAATCCTTCGTTTAATGTTAAATCTCTTACTGCTGCTTTATGAGCTTTACTAAAGTACTTAGAAACTAAATCTCCGATTTCTTCTAACTCTTCTTCAGTAAACATTGCTAAAACTTCTTCTTTAACTTCAGAAAAAGCTAATCCTCTTTCTTGTTTTGAAGTCCCTTTTTTAGCAATATCATAACACTTTTGGTAAGTTGCTTCGTGAATTTTAGCTGCTAATTCTTCATCTTCTGCCTCACCTTCATATTCACGAGTTTCTTTTTTACCAAATGCTTCTGCTAATTTAGTTTGAGCCTCACATTGTACTTTAATAGCTTCGTGTGCGACACGGATAGCTTCTGCCATTTCCTCTTCAGAAACCTCATCCATTTCTCCTTCTACCATTGCTACGAATTCACTAGAAGCACCAACCATTAAATCGATATCAGCTTCTTGTAATTGAGCTCTACTTGGGTTAATAATGAATTCTCCATTAACTCGTACTACACGTACTTCTGAAATTGGAGCTTCAAATGGAATATCTGATAATTGAATAGCTGTAGACGCTGCTAATCCTGCTAATGCATCTGGCATAACTTCTGGGTCATGAGACATTAATTGAATCATTACCTGAGTTTCTGCATGATAATCTTTTGGGAATAATGGACGTAAAACACGATCCACTAAACGCATTGTTAAAATTTCTTCGTTACTAGGTCTTGCTTCACGTTTCATGAAACCTCCAGGATATCTACCAGCTGCTGCAAATTTTTCTCTATAATCTACAGTTAAAGGTAAAAAATCAATTCCTGGGTTTGCAGTTCTTGCTGAAACTACAGTTGCCAATAACATTGTGTCTCCCATTCTTACAACAACAGAACCATCTGCTTGTTTTGCTAACTTTCCTGTTTCTAATGTGATAGTTCTTCCGTCTCCAAGTTCAATAACTTGGTTAAATACTTTTGGAATCATAAAATGTTTTTTTCTAATAAAAAATTACTCTTTGGTTGTTGTGTTGTGTGTGTTGTTGTTGCTTCAATGGAAGTTGCTTGTAGAATACAACTTTTGCTAAGATAATAAAAAAGAGGCTGAAAATTCCAGCCTCTTTTAATTTAGGTATTATTTTCTAATTCCTAATTCTTTAATGATTGCACGATATCTGTTGATATCCTTTTTCTTAAGATAGTCTAACAAGCTTCTACGCTTACCTACCATCTTCACTAACGAACGCTCCGTGTTAAAATCCTTACGGTTTTTCTTTAAGTGCTCAGTTAAGTGGTTAATTCTGTGAGTAAATAACGCAATCTGTCCTTCAGCAGAACCAGTATCTTGTGCGCTTTTACCGTGCTTAGCAAAAATCTCTCCTTTTACTTCTTTTGTTAAATACATACCAATATTGTTATAAATGATTTTAATGTACCAATGATTTTCATTGAAGTTGCAAATGTACAATTATTTTTCTAAAGATTATCCTAGGGTTATGCTTTAATTAATTAATCTTTTTTTGTCAAAAATTAAACCTTTTTAAAAACTGTAAGTCAAAGAATCAGATTAACTTTTAATACTAATAATTATGACACTTAAGGATTTTAAATTAAAGATTTTGACAGTTATTGGAATGGTTGTACTTGCTTCATGCTCTAATAACGATGGAATGGATGCCGTGGAAACAGATTTAAGTACAGATGATGTAGAAGCAGTTGTATTGGCGGATGATATTACTTCAGATATCGATAATATATTAGAGGATGATGATACTGATTTTAATTTATTAGGTAAAGGAATTGATCAAAGTAAAAGTAGTGTTTCTGATTGTGTGGTTCGAACAGTAGAAGAGAATCCGAATGAAAATACAGTAACGATTACTTTAGATTTTGGTGATGGCTGTGTTGGTAAACGAGGAAGAGAATTTAAAGGTAAGATTATTATTGTTTATGAACGTACAGATACTGGGTATTCTAAATCTGTAACTTTTGAAGAGTTTTCTGTAGATGGAAATCAATTAGAAGGTTCTAAATCTGTAGTTAAAGTTAAAGAGAATGCGAATGGGAATAAAGAAGCTACGCATACGGTAGATTTAACATTGACTTTATCTACTGGTGAGGTAGTAACTTTAGAAGGAACACGAACAAGAGAAAAGATTGAAGGAGATGATACTTTTTTAAGAGGTGATGATGTATACTTAATTTCAGGTAATTGGAAGTTTGTAAATAAAAATGGAGTAGAGTTTACAGGTAATATTATCGAAAAATTAAGAAGAGAATATGCTTGTAAATATATTGTTAGTGGAATTACAGAAATATCTAAAAATGGTAATGTTTACACATTAGATTTCGGAGACGGATCTTGTGATAATAAAGCTACCTTGACAAATGCAGATGGAGAAAGTAGAGAGATTTCGTTAAGAAATAAATAGGTAGTGATAGTAGTTTTTCAGTTGAAAAAAACCAGCCGATTGGCTGGTTTTTTGTGTTATGCTCTTACAGGTTGATTTTGTATTAAATCTAAATACAAGTTTACCTGTTTCTTTAAGTCTTTTCTTTCGTAAATTCCATCTAAGAATCCGTGTTCTAAAACAAATTCTGATCTTTGGAATCCTTCTGGTAATTCTTTTCCTGTAGTATCTTTAACAACTCTTGGACCAGCAAAAGCAATTAAAGCATTAGGTTCTGCTATATTAATATCTCCTAACATTGCAAAAGAAGCAGTTGTTCCTCCTGTAGTTGGATCTGTACATAAAGAAACATAAGGAATCTTTGCATCTGCTAATTGAGCTAATTTTGCAGAAGTCTTTACTAATTGCATTAAAGATAAAGAAGCTTCCATCATACGTGCTCCTCCAGATTTTGAAATCATTAAGAAAGGGATATTGTTTTTAATAGAATAATCAATAGCTCTTGCTATTTTTTCTCCTACTACACTTCCCATTGATCCTCCAATGAAAGAGAAATCCATAGATGCAATTACTAAATCTTTACCAAATGATTTTCCAACTGCAGTTCTAACAGCATCTTTTAATCCTGTTTTATCTTGTGCAGCTTTTAAACGGTCTGGGTATTTTTTAGTATCCTCAAATTTTAAAGGATCTTTTGCTGTTAATTTCTCGTTTAGTTCAGTGAACTCATTATTATCGAAGAATAATTCGAAGTATTCTTTACTACCTACTCTTACGTGATAACCATCTTCTGGACTAACATAAAGATTTTTCTTTAACTCATCAGTGTCAATAATTTTTCCACTAGGAGTTTTGTACCATAAACCTTTAGGAGTGTCTTTCTTCTCTTCTGTAGGGGTTTGAATTCCCTTGTCTTTTCGTTTAAACCAAGCCATATTACGGTGTATTATAGTATTTAGTTAGTTTGTTATTTCGCAGCGCAAAATAAGTAAAAAACTAATGCTAATTACCAAAAATAAACTAAAAGTGTGTAAAAGCTTATAAAGTATCTATGTTGTTTAAATCTTCGAAAGCCTTCTTTAAACGTGTTTTGAATGTCTTTTCACCTTCACGTAACCACTTACGAGGATCGTAGTACTTTTTGTTAGGTACATCATCACCATCAGGATTACCAATTTGTGTTTGTAAGTAAGGTAAGTTCTCTGTCATGTAGTCTCTTACACCTTCGTTAAATGCATATTGAAGATCAGTATCAATATTCATTTTAATAACTCCATATCCAATTGATTCACGGATTTCTTCAACAGTAGATCCAGATCCTCCATGGAATACGAAATCAATAGTATTATGAGGAACATTGTATTTTTCAGAAATATGCTCTTGAGAATTTTTTAAGATTTTCGGAGTTAATTTTACGTTTCCTGGTTTATAAACACCATGAACATTTCCAAAAGCAGCAGCTACAGTAAATTGAGGACTTACTTTCATTAACTCTTCATATGCAAATGCAACTTCTTCTGGTTGTGTGTATAATTTAGAACTGTCTACATCAGTATTGTCAACACCATCTTCTTCACCACCTGTAATTCCTAATTCAATTTCTAAAGTCATACCCATTTTGCTCATTCTAGCTAAGTATTCTTTACAAATTTCAATGTTTTCTTCGATTGGCTCTTCAGAAAGATCAATCATATGAGAACTAAATAATGATTTACCAGTTTCTGCAAAATGCTTTTCACTTGCGTCTAATAATCCATCAATCCAAGGTAATAATTTTTTTGCAGCGTGATCGGTATGTAAAATTACAGGAACACCATAAGCTTCAGCCATTAAATGAACATGTTTTGCTCCGGCAACAGCTCCAGCAATTGCAGCTTTTTGATCTTCGTTAGATAAACCTTTACCTGCATTGAATTGTGCACCTCCGTTAGAGAATTGAATAATTACAGGAGCATTTACTTCTTTTGCAGTTTCTAAAACTGTGTTGATAGAATTTGATCCTACAACATTTACTGCTGGTAAAGCGAATGCTTTTTCTTTTGCTAAATTAAAAATCTCTTGAACTTCTTGTCCGGTTGCAACTCCTGGTTTTATCATTTTGTTAGTTTTAGATTTGTGTTATGAATAGAGACAAAACTACATAAATTTTCCTTTAAATGAAGAAAATGAGGAAGAGATTACGATTACGTTATAGTTAGGTTTTTATTAGAAAGGATAGTTGATTCCAATATTGTAGACAGCGTTAGAAAAACCAAAGTTTTGAAACCATCTATTATCCGTTAAGTATGGTTCTCTTATTTTAAAACCTAAGTCTAAACGGGCGACTAAAAACTTGAAGTCATAACGAATACCAAATCCAGTTCCGATGGCAATATCAGTTAGCGATTTTAGACCAGAGAATCGAGATTCTTCATCAACTCGAGAAGAGTTTGTAATATCCCAAATGTTTCCAGCATCCATAAATATGGCACTTTTTAAACTTCCAGCGATATCAAATCGGTATTCAAATGAAGTCAAGAATTTTAAACTTCCAATATTATATTCTAATCCTGGTAATCTTCTACCTGGACCTAAATCATAAGTTCTCCATGCTCTAATATCATTTGAACCTCCTGCAAAATAACTTCTTGAAAAAGGGATGGCAGAATTATCATAAGTAATAATTGCACCTAATAATGTTCTATGTGCAATAATGTTGTTCTGACCTAAATCCCAAAACTTCTTGTATTCAAGATCTGTTTTGAAGTATTGAGCCACTGGGATTTTAAATACCGTTTTCTGGTTATTTTCATTAGTTTGATTCGATAAAAGTCCCATTACATTTCCAGAATTGGCTATTCTGAAGCGGAAGTAAGAAAAGTCGTTATCTTTTACATTTTCTTGATTATTGTAAGTAAAGGAGTAAGCGATTTCTGGAATTAAGAAATCTGAGGTAATAATATCATATCGATTTAATATGTTCTGTGCATCTTGATATTCTAAAGGATTAGAAGCTTGAAAACTTGAATCAGCCAAAACCTCTCTCATGAAATTTACAATAGCCGTATTATTTTCAGCGGCTTTAGCAGGTAATGGAGTTCCCGTAAAAACATCATCAATTTCCTTTAATTTATCGTATTCAGAACCATAAATGATAAAGTAATTATCAACATTTAAGTTACGAACGTACTGCGCGTTTAATAATTCTAATTGAATTGATTTTCTTTTGTTGAAATTCCATCTGTAGTCAACACCTAGAGAAATATTTTGCTTATCTAATGCAATGTTTTTTTGAATGTTTAAACCTGTAGAAAAAATAGTTCTCGGTCTCATTCTTTTTGGAACCAATTTATGAAGTCCAAAAGGTCCCATAAATCTTGGTATTTCTAAAGATGCTGTAGTTCCAATTTCCCAACCTGGTCCATTTCTAGAGTTAAAATATCCACCTAAGAATGAAAGTTTGAAAATTTCAGCTCCTTTAAAAGTATTTCGGTTAACGAATGAAAATTTAGCAGAAATATCAAAATTTCGAATATTTGATCTTGATAATTCCGTTTCAACTCCAATAGTATATTTCTCTCTTGGTGTTAGAAAAATATTAGCCTCTAAAGATTCATCGTCGCCAAGAGGACTATATCTAATGGATGTAGATTTAAAATTTTTGAGTCCTCTTAAATGAGTTTGTGTAAGAGCTCTTAAAGAGTCGGTATAAATTTGATTTGGTCTAATAAATACAGATTGTCCAAGATATTTAGGATTATATCTTAATTTATCATGAGCATAAAAGTTAACACCATTATACGCTATGGAATCTAAATAAGGTTCGTTTCTTTTGTTATAACTATAGTCTGTGTAGATGTTTATTTTCTTTATTTTCTGAACTTTGAATGGTTTAGAAATATAGTTTCCATCTTGTTCAATTAATCGATCTAAAATCCCTAATTCAACCTTAGTTTTCTGATAATCTTGTAAGGTATCGTTGATAAACTCAATATAGTTTTCGTTGAAATGATAAACTCCTTTATTTCTGAATAGTTTTACCAGTCTTTGAGTTTCATTAATAAAATTTTGATTTTTATACTGATCACCAATTTTCAGGAAACTTTTATCTTTATTCAAATTGTAAATAGAGTCCAAAACCTTAGATCGAATTTTAACCGTAATTGAATCTAAAAAAGAAGGTTTGTTTTTTTCAATGAAATAAGAAATAGCTCCTTTTTTCTTTCCAACTGTATCTTTTTTCGACCATACTTTAGCTCTAAAATAACCTTCAGTTAAAAAGTAAGTTTCAAATTTTTTCTCGGTGTTTCGGGTTTTTTTATCGTCAATGATAACAGGAGCCTGACCATTGTTTAAGTACCACTGATTTAATCCGATAAAAGAGTTAGCTACAGCAATACTTTGTTTTTCAGAAAATATATCTTTGAATGTGTTATACCAACGAGGATGATTTTCTTTCCATTCTTCAACATCCTGTGAGCCTTTAGGATTTCCTAAATTATAGAAGTATAATGATAGTGGAAGCGCGCCAAGAACTCTAGCATTTCTGCGTTGTAATAGTAGTTCTTGTAATTTTTCATCATTTTGTTGAACACTATCTACGGTAATTGTAGTTTTTGTAAGCAACAACTCATTTACAGGTACATGCTTAATCGTATTACATGAACTTAAAAGCAGTATGAATAAAAAGTAAAAAGAAAGTTTTTTCATTAACTTTACGCCTCGCATTTTGTCTTTTATTTCTGGGCTAGTTGTTACAGCGGTGAATCTAAAAAAGCTAGGTAAACCCTACTGTTAAGTAAGTTTGAATGCTTTCCCAAAAATAACCGATGTGTCAAAAATACCATTTTTATGGTTAAGTGCTGTTAAAAAACTGCAAATGAGTTTATCCAAAAATCAAACCAAACTAATTAATAGTTTACGACAAAAAAAATATAGACAAGAAAATGGCTTGTTTGTAGCTGAAGGAATTAAAGTAGTGAATGAACTTTTAAATTCTGATTTAGAAATAGAGCGCATTTTTACTACTGAATTAGGCATTTTTAGTGAACTAGATCAGGCTAAAGTAGTTGAAATTTCAGAAGCAGAACTAAAGAAAGTAAGCACGTTTAAGACTCCGAATAAAGTTTTAGGAATTTTTAAAATTCCAAGTACTAAAGATATTGCGGAAGAAGGATTGGTTTTAGCATTGGATACTATTAATGATCCAGGGAATTTAGGAACAATAGTTCGATTATGTGATTGGTTTGGAATCGAACAGTTGGTATGTTCAACAGACACGGTTGATTGTTATAATCAAAAAGTAATTCAATCAACAATGGGTTCTATTACAAGAGTTAACATTGTATATACAGAATTGAAAGATTTCTTAGAAAAAACAAAATTGCCCACATTCACTGCTGATATGGATGGTGATAATGTGTACCAAACTGAGTTACCTAAAGAGGCTATTTTAGTAATGGGTAATGAAGCTAATGGAATCTCCGAAGAAATCAATAATGTAATTCAAAGTAAACTAACCATTCCAAGATTCGGTGAAACTCAGAAAACAGAAAGTTTAAATGTTGCCACAGCTACAGCTATTTTATTAAGTGAATTTAAACGAGGAAGTTCTATTTAAACTTCTGCTGCTTCTTTAGATAAAAAAGATTCTAATTCTTCTGCATGTGGATTGAATTCAAATTCCGATAAATTAGAAAGATAATTTCGTATTTCTTCTGGATTTATTGCTTCGATATTTTCTTTTTCATGCAATTCTGGATAACATGAAATGAAGAATTTCTGGACATGTGCGATTAGTTTAATTAAATCATTGCAATAAACTGACGGATTATTAAAACCGTTTGTTTTATTATGTCGATGCACCAATCTTCCTCCTTTACAGATTTCTTTCAGAGGGCATTGTAAACATTGATTACAAAGTTTAGAATTTAAATCATTAAAGTATAAGTTACCTAAAGATGTATTTTGAATGTCTTCGAGATTATTTGTTGTTATATTTAAACCTGTTTTTGTAAATCCGTGTCCACATGCTTTTAAGGAATCTATAGCTTCTATTTCTCCATTCGTTTCTATTACTAGTACGGTTGATTCATTTTTAGCATCTTCACTAATTCTCATTAAAGAGTTTAATAATCCAAAAAACAATGGAATTTTAAATCGATTGGGATCACTAATCCAAATATCAAAAAGCTCAATTAACCAATCTGCCATTGTTGTTTTTTCCTTATCAAAAGGAAAGTTATCATGCGTGTAGTCAGGAATCAAAAAGTTCACATAACTTGCGTTCATTTTTTTGAAACTAGAATAGATTTCTTTTGGCGATTCGTTTGTATTAATTACACAAGCAATATCTGCATAATCCATTTCTTTTCTTAGAAGTTGAACACTCTTAAAAACATTATCGTAGCTACCGTTTCCTTTATGATCAACTCTATACATGTCGTGTGCTTTTTTTGTTCCATCAACACTAATACTGGGAGCAATATTTAGTTTTTTGAATAAATTGATCCATTCAGTATTTAACAGAACTCCATTAGTTTGAACGTCAAAGTGAAAAGTAACATCTGGCAATTCCTTTTTTATGTGATTCACTTTGTCAATAAAGTCAATGTAAAATTGTTTTGGAGCTAATAAAGGTTCTCCTCCATGAAAGATAAAAGAGAATTCTTTTTTATTGTATTTTTTAATGTAAGCTTTTGTTTTTTCAATAATATGATCTACAATTTCAGTAGACATAAATTTAGGTTGCTTTTTATATGTGGTGTCTCCCAAATTATACATAAAACAATACGAACAATTTAGATTACATCTGCTTGCTATTTTTAAGGCTAAAGAATTAAAGGTCATGATGAAAGTTTTTAAACAAGGAAACTGTGAAGAATCACAATTTCCTTGAGAGGTTTAATAAAGCGTATTATAGTCTGAATCTTTCTTCTTCTTTTTCAGCAATAGCAACACATCTTTGTAGTTTATGACTCCAAACTTGACCGTAAGGACATTTTCCACCACCACCACTTGTTGGGTAATAAATTACATCATCGTCTGTAGGAATTGCTCCTCCTTTAATAAGAGATAAATCGTTGATTTGCTTGTTTGAAAATTTCTCTAATCCTTTTGATAAAAAAAATGATTTTTTCATTTCTATAAAATTTAGTTTTTAGCTTACTCTAGTTTTTGATTGATGTTTTAATCTTACATTTTCAGCTTCCTGTATCGATTAAAACAATTAGCTAGTTTATCTGGCATTAAACCGGCTTTGTTTAAAAAATGTACCAGCATTTGTTAAACTTTAATTTGGTTGTACATGTTTATATCAACAAGAGCAAAATTTTGTTACCTATTTGTTTAATAAAAAAAATAAAATGGTAAGTATTGTCTCATTTTAAATGCTGTAATATTTTGCTATTTTGCATAGTTGAACCCGATACAAATATTTGGTGAACCGAGAAGAAAAAGAAGCCTTATGAGTTTCTATTTATAAATAATGGAGATACTTTTTATAAAAAGTAACTGATTAAGAATTCAGAAGATTGTCCGATTTGCTGTGTGAAAAATTAAAATTATGGATAACTATAAGTAATTAATATTGATGTGTTTTTGAACTGTGTTTCTCGAGTATTATTAATTAAAAACACATATTATGATGACAGAAATTTTTCCATATTAAAAAATCTTGCCAATAAAAAATTGACAAGATTTTAATTTCTGACAAAACCTAGATCAAGTAACTACAGTTTGATGGTGTTTTTATCATTTAGGAGTATATCTGAAGGAAGTGAAATACTTTCTCTTTCATTTTCTGTTTCTCTATCGTCATCGTCGTCTGTTTCAGGATCTACTACGGCAGAGTAACTTGAAGAACTATTCTGATTTCCTCCTTTTATAAAAACTAGTTCATCCTTGCTGAGTGTTTCAAAAAAAATATCTTTTTTCATTTTTTTAAAAATTTAAGGACACAATACATTTATATGTTTTGTAATTTCCTTGTTATTGCCTACTCTACTTTTAGCTGTATCAATTAAATTATATTTTCGGCTACCTATAAGTTAATTAATAGCACAGAAAAACTAACCTGGCAATTAGTATTTACTATGACTTTCAAAAAATGTATGCCAGTACATTTCTAGTTTTAAGTCAGACTAAAATATTTTGTTAAGAATATTTGAAAAGTATGCTGTTCTAAACAATTACATCTTAGTTTGATTTATATATAAATCAAACACATAAAGATTTTGTTACCCTTAATATTTAAGAGAATTTGAAAAGGAGAAATGAATAAAAAAAACTCACTATTATTATAGTGAGTTTTGAATATTTTGAAATCTAAAATGATTTAGAATAATCCGTTTATTTGAGCATCGATCCTATCGATGATATAACCTAAATCTTCAGGCTTATCAACAAAGTCAAGCTTATCAACTTCGATAATCAATAATTTTCCTTTGTTGTACGTGCTAATCCAAGCTTCGTAACGCTCGTTCAATCTACTTAAGTAATCAATACTTATTGAACTTTCATAGTCACGTCCTCGTTTATGAATTTGTCCAACAAGAGTTGAGATATCTGCTCGTAGGTAAATTAATAAATCTGGCGGAGTCACTAAATTTTCCATTAACTCGAATAACGAAGAATAATTACCAAAATCTCTATTGGTCATTAATCCCATTGCATGTAAGTTTGGTGCAAATATGTGAGCATCTTCGTAAATAGTTCTATCCTGAATAATAGCTTTACCAGATTTGCGTAATTCTAATATTTGACGGAATCTACTATTTAAAAAATAAACCTGTAAGTTGAAAGACCAACGCTCCATTTCACCGTAGAAGTCATCTAAATATGGATTTTCATCTACCGATTCAAAGTGTGGTTCCCAATTGTAATGTTTAGCTAATAATTTGGTTAATGTAGTTTTACCAGCTCCAATATTTCCTGCGATTGCTATGTGCATAAATCATAGTTTTAGGCCAGTCAAAATTACATATAATTTTCAATTATTTTTTAGGATTAGCAAGTTAATTTATATCCGTAACCTCGAATGTTAATAATTTCCACTGAAGGATCCTTTTTTAATTTTTTTCTAAGCTTAGAAATAAATACATCCATACTACGAGCGTTAAAAAAATCATCATTCCCCCAAAGTTTATTTAAGATAAATGTACGGTCTAAAACTTCATTCTTTTTTTCAATTAAGTAATATAACAGTTCACATTCTCTATGTGTTAGCAGCTCAGCATCGTTTTTATAATATAACTTTTGCTTTTCATAATTTAAGGTGAATTCTCCGATTGGAATCTTCTCAAGATTTCTTTTCAGCGAAACTCTATCAAGTAAATTATAAACTCTTACAATTAGTTCCTCCATAGAAAAAGGTTTCTTCAAGTAGTCATTTCCTCCGTGCTGAAAACCATCTATAACATCTTTTGTTTGAGACTTAGCTGTTAAGAATATAATAGGAATTGAATTGTTTTCTTCTCGTATTTCTTTGGCTAATGTAAACCCATCTTTTTTGGGCATCATCACATCTAAAACTAAAATTTCTGGTTTTTCTTTTACGTATAATTCATAAGCCTCTTCACCATTTAAAGCATGAATTACTTCAAAATTTCTAGTTTCTAAACTTTCCTTTACAATTTGACCTAAACTAGGTTCGTCTTCTGCTAATAATAACTTTATCTTTTCACTCATTGGTTAGGTTAATTTTAAAAACGGTTTTTCCTGGATTTGCCTGTAAACTTATCGAACCTAAATGCTTTTCAATAATTTTTCGGGTGTAATACAATCCAATTCCAAAACCTTTTACATCGTGAGTATTACCTTTAGGGATACGATAGAATTTATCAAAGATTTTTTCTTGTTGGCTCTTATCGATTCCTTTTCCATTATCAGAAACGGAAATAGTAATATTATCTCTTTCGGCTATGAGTAAAACATCAATTTTATCACCTCCATATTTTACAGCATTATCAATTAAATTAGATACTGCATTTTCAAAATGAAATTCATCAATATTTAAAACTAGTGATTTAGCATTAGATGAAAAATGAATTTCTTTATCGTTGGTTAATAATTGGTGTTTATTCGAAAGTTTTTCTAACAAGTTAATCACTTCCACCTTTTCCTTTTTTAGTAAAAGTTTCTCACTATCTAAAGTTGCAGTTTCCAAAAGTTTTTCAACCATTAAGTGTAATTTCTTGATCTGGTTTTCAGAAATAGAAACATATTTTTTAGTTTTTTCAGTGTCTTCTATAGCATTAAAGTTATTAATGGCTTCTAAAGCAGTAGAAACTGTCGTGATTGGAGTTTTAAACTCATGAGTAATATTACTAATTAAGTCATTCTTAATTTCAGCTAATTCCTTTTGTTCGTTTATAATTCTCAACAAGTAGAATAAACTTGAAATTACTGCTAATGATAATAATAATGATAAAAATATACCTGTAGAACTTCTTCTTAAAGCTTCAGCAGAAGGATTGGTATACTTCATTTTGAATTGCTTATCTGGACCAAGAAATGTTGATTTTGATTCGATAATTTCAAATTGTTTAATAGGTACAGGTAAAAAGTCCGATTGTAATGTATCCGACTTAAAATATTGGAATCCATAATTTACGTTTATGTTCTTTTGAACGAGCTCTTTGCGTAAAATCGAATCAATTTTTATCGGGTTAATAGTATCGTTTTGTACAGCTACAAAAATGGTTTCTAATCCTTTAATTAATTTTAAACTGTCTGTAGCTCTTTTACCTCTAAAAACTCTAACATCAGAAATCGCATTACTTTCAATATGTGTTCCTGTTTTACCATTACTATGAAATTGAGTTATACCTTTTATTGGTTTAACGTTACTGTATTTAGGATCAAAACCAATAATAGTATCGCACATAATACTATCAATTACAGAAGTAGTTCTGTGGAAATCATTCTCGTCATCGGTTTCAAACTGAATAGACGTGATTTTTAAGTCTACTTTAGATGTACTGTCTAATTCTTGATTTTTTTTATCAGAAGTATTTGAATTACTATCTATTTTAGAGAAGATGTTTTTCCATACATTATTTATCTTTTTCTTATTCGTTGAATCTTTTTTATCAGTAACAATTGCGAAGTAACTTCTCTTTGATAAGTCAGCAAAATATTGCTCTACTGCATTGTCTAAACTTATTTGTATTTCGTTCATTACGCGCTGTTTGTTCTCTTGGTAATTTTTATAATTCCAATAGAACTGTACAGCTATTGTAGTAATAATTGTAGCTGTAATAAAATATAGAATCCAATTGTATTTTTTTGATTTCATACTTCAAAAGTACACTTTATATGCATACAAAATCAACCGGTTAACACTAGTTAACACTCGTTAACCTAGAAAGCTATTTTTTGAAAACATATTTGTACCATGAAATTAAAAAACCAAAAAGTCATGAAAAAAATATTAGTCCTATTTACTTTTTTATTAGCGTTGAATATGAACGCTCAAAAAGAAAGTGCTAAAGCTGAATTTAAAGATAATACTATAACATCTTTAGTTTTTACTGTTGATTCTGTAGAGGAATTAGAAACTATTGATTGGAAAGACGTAAAAGATATTTTTAAAAATAACAACGAACAAGATTCTATAAAATTAGGATATAGAGTTCGTTTTAATGAAACCAAGAAACATGACCATGAATTCAAACATAGTTTTGAAGTAAAAGGCAAAGCTGGAGATATTGATGGATCAATAAAAATTGCAAAAAAAGTAATTAAAGTTATATCAAATATTTAAAACAAAATAGTAAACATAATACCTAAAAAATGAACACCATGAGAATTACATTATTTCTATCATTAGTATTGTTATCCTTAATTTCAGGAGCACAAAACTTTCAAGGAAAAGCTACTTACAAAACTCATAGAAATATGGATATAAAAATTAGTAGTGATCAAAACGCACCAAATTCTGCAGTGCAGAAGAAGTTACACGAACAATTAAAGAAGATGTCTCAAAAGACGTTTACTTTAAATTTCAATAAATCAGAATCTACCTATACGCAGAATAAAGAATTAAAGCCAGAAGCTCAAACAGGAGGAGTAAGTATTGTTATGATAGGAGATGGTGGAGGAAATGATGTTTTGTATAAAGACGTAAATCAGAAAATTTATAGAAACAAAACAGAAATTAGTGGGAAGAATTTTTTGATTGAAGATAAGCTAGAAAATGCTCCTTGGGAAATGACTGCTGAAACCAAGAAAATAGGAAAATATACCTGTTATAAAGCAACAAGATCAAGAGAAGAAGATCGTGTAAGTTTTACGATGACAGACGGAGATCAAGAAGAAACTAAAGAAAAGGTAACCGTTACCACGGAAGTTTGGTATACGCCAGAAATTCCGGTAAGTAATGGTCCTGGAATGTTTTGGGGATTACCTGGTTTAATTTTAGAAGTACACGAAGGAAAATTAACCATCGTTTGTTCAGAGTTAGTTTTAAATCCATCAGATAAAGTAGAGATTAAAAAACCAAAGAAAGGAAAGAAGGTTTCTCAAGAGAAATTTGATAAGATTATGCGTGAAAAAACTCAAGAAATGATGGAGCGTTTTAAAAATAATCGTAAGTCAAGAAAAGATGGTGAATCAATAAGTATTGAAATTCAAGGATAGTGTTTAAACCTTTAGCTTTTTTTTAAGTCTAAGGGAAGATAAGTAACATTATCTTTAATAAAATTAAGCTAATCAATATGAAATCACTTGTAACCTATTTGTTTATTTTCTTTTCAGTAGCCTGTTTTGCTCAAAAAGATTTTTATGGGAAAGCAGTTTACCAATCTAAAACTTCGTTCGACTTAGAGCAGTGGAATAACCGCGAAATGTCTGAACAACAAAAGAAGAGAATTATGGAGCGTATGAAGAATATGCTAGAGAAAAAATATGTTCTTCAGTTTAACAAAAGCGCATCAATTTATAAAGAAGAAGAAAAATTAGAAGCTCCAGGAAGAGGAGGCGGATTCAGATTTGGAGGTTTTTCAGCTGAATTACAATACAAAAGCATTACGGATAAAAAGTTCTTAGAAGAACGTGAGTTTTTTGGAAAGAAGTTTTTAATTGAAGATACTTCTGAAATGCCACAATGGGAAATGACTGGAGAAACTAAACAAATAGGAAACTATGTTTGTTATAAGGCAACAATGTTAAAGAAGACTGATGAATTCGATTGGCAAAATATGCGAAGAAGAGGAAGAGGTCGCGGTAGAAATCGAGATGGTGGTAAAGAAGAAAAAAAGAAAGATACTGCCAACGTTAAGAAAGTTACTGAAGATATTGAAATGCCAAAGGAAGTTCTTGTTACAGCATGGTATACACCTCAAATTCCGGTAAGTAATGGTCCAGGAGAATACTGGGGGTTACCAGGTCTTATTTTAGAAATAAATTCAGGAAAGACAACTATTTTATGTACACAAATTGTACTTAATCCTAAAGAAAGAATTGAAATCGAAGCTCCAACTAAAGGCGATAAAGTTTCCAGAGACGAATACAATAAAATTGTAAAGAAAAAAATGGAAGAAATGCGTGATATGTGGAGAGGAAGAAGAGGACGAAATTCTAGACGTTAGATAACCAAAAATTTTATAATGAAACAAATATTACTATTGGCGATTATTTTAATCGCTAGCCATACTAGTGCCCAAATTAAACTATCCGGAGTGGTAAAAGATGATAGTGGAAACAAGTTAGAAATGGCTAATATGATTGCTATTAATCAGCAAACTAAAAAAATAGATTCTTATGGATTTACCGATGCTTTTGGTAATTATAAGTTGAATCTGAATAAAAATGCCAACTATATAATCAAGGCGAGTTATGTAGGAATGAAAACAGGAGAAATTCTAATTTCTACAAAAGAAACGGATATTAAAAAAGACATTGTTTTAACTTTTGATAACACGTTAGATGAAGTTGAAATTGTTTCAAAAATGCCTGTAACGGTAAAAGGAGATACGATTGTTTATAATGCAGATTCGTTTAAAAGCGGAACCGAAAAAAAATTAGGTGATGTTTTGAAGAAACTTCCTGGAGTAGAGGTGAATGATGAAGGGGAAATTCAAGTTGAAGGAAAAACGGTTAGTAAAGTAATGGTTGAAGGTAAAGATTTTTTCGATGGTGATTCTAAATTGGCAACAAAGAATATTCCAGCTAATGCGATTGATAAGGTTCAAGTATTAAAAAATCACAGTGAAGTACGTCAAATGAGCAGTGTAACTGATAATGAAGATAATATTGTAATCAATTTAAAGCTTAAAGAAGGAAAGAAAAACTTTTGGTTTGGAGAGGTTTCAGCAGGTATAGGAATGGCTACTGATGATACACGATATATTGTTCATCCGAAACTCTTCTATTACAGTCCAAAGTATAGTTTAAATCTAATTACCGATTTTAATAACATTGGTGAAGTTCCGTTTACTCGACGTGATTACTTTAAGTTCACTGGAGGTTTCCGAGGCGGTGGAGGAAGAGGTACGGGGTTTAATGTGGCTTCTTCAGATATTGGTTTTTTAACTTTAAGAAATAATAGAGCCAAAGAAATTGAATCTCGTTTTGGAGCATTAAATTTTAGTTATTCTCCAAAGAAGAATTGGGATTTAAGCGGATTTGCAATTTATTCAGGATCTGATACTGATTTAGAGGAAAATACAGTGCGAAATTATTTGAATCCAGATGAGAATAATCCACAATCGATAGCAACAGAAACAACACAGAGTATTACCAAACAGCAAAGTGACTTAGGTTTAATTAAATTGAGCTCAAGTTACAAAGCCAATGCAGATAATCAGTTTGACTATGATGTTTTTGCTAAAATTTCTGATCAGAGTGAAACCCAATTATTAACCTCTAATCGTACAACAATTGACGGAACATTTACATCAATACCAATTAATCAATTAACTAGTCAGAATCCGTATTCTATTAATCAAAATTTGAATTATTACTATACGTTAAACGATAATAACATTTTCGCGTTTGAAGCTCAACATTTATGGCAAAATGAAGATCCGTTTTACAATGCGCAATTGGCTCAATTATCTTTCTTTAATCAGTTAGGATTAACAAATCAATCGTTATTTGATGTATCACAAAACAAACGAGTAAAAACTAATAAACTAGATGCGAAATTGGATTACTTCTATGTAATCAATTCTAAAAGTAATTTGAATCTTACGTTAGGTACAACAGTTAGTAATCAACAGTTCAATTCCGATGTATTCCAGGTGTTAGATAATGGGGATCAAACAAACATTAATAATCCAAATGCAATTAATGATGTAGAATATACTTTTGATGATTACTATGCTGGATTACATTACAAGTTTATTACAGGAATCTTTACTTTTAATCAAGGTGTAACGGCACACAAATATGCTGCTGTAAATACACAATTAGGAAGTGTTTTTGATAATAGTTTTACTAAGATTCTACCAGATGCTTCTATAAAGGTAGCCTTAAAAAAATCTGAAACGTTACGATTAAACTATAGTCAGCAAGTTAGTTTTACGGATATTAATAGAGTAGCGGAAAGTTTTGTATTTAATAATTACAACCGTTTGTATAGTGGTAATAGAGAATTGGAAAGTTCACTATCACACAATGTAAATTTAAGTTACTTTAGTTTTAATATGTTTAATTACACAAACGTTTTTGCAAGTGTAAATTATAGTAAACTTATTGATGCTGTTAAAGGAGCGACAGTATTTAGTGGAGTAGATCAAGTTTCTAGTTCAATTAACTCTGCTTTTCCTGATGAAACAATTTCTGCTAATGCTAATTTCCAAAAGAGTTATAGAAAATTTAAAGTTACCTTAGGAGGGAATTTAGCCTATTCGGTATCAAATAACTTATTCTTTTCTGGACAAACAGGACAGAATGAAAATAGAGAGTCAAACTCTTTAACACAATCATATAGAACAAGGTTTAGTACAAACTTTAGAGAATTTCCAAATTTTGATGTAGGTTATAATGTAAGTATTAATAAATATGATCAAGGAGGAATTGTAAACACATTTACAACGCACAGTCCTTTCATTAATTTCGATACATTTATCACAGATGATTTAGTTTTCAATACAAGTTATACTTATAATAACTTCAGAAACCAATCGACAACATTAAATGATTACAGCTTTTGGGATGCGGATTTAACGTATCAAAAAGGAGATAGTAAATGGGAATACAAAATTAAAGCGACAAACTTATTAAATACAAAGTCGTTGAACCAAGATGATTCGAATACTATTTTTAATAGTTCTTCAGTTTACATCGTTCAGCCTCGTTTTGTAACATTTAATATTACGTATAATTTATAATTTTTTAGAATTAATCAAAAAAGAGGCGAGCTATGTAGCTCGCCTCTTTTTATTATATCATTCAAGAAGTATATTATTACTTTACAATTAGTTTTTTAGTAGTTCGTTTATTTCCATTTTGAACTTGTAATAAGTATAGTCCAGCGTTAATGCCTTCAAGATTTAGTTCTTCTGAGAATGTGCTTTGAGTATTTTTAAATTCTTTTTCTTCAACTAATCTTCCTCTAATATCAAATAATCTAATTCCTACGCTTTCTGTATTAATAACTTCAAAAGTTATATTGAAATTACCATTTGAAGGATTAGGATAAACATTAAAATTAGTAAAATCGAAATCGCCTACAGAAGCTGTATTGTCAATAATATTAAGAGTATAATCTTCTGTTTCTCCCCATTCGGAAGAATGATCTGAGTCACAAGCACCATCTGTAAGAATGAAGTTTGTTCCATCAAAATATTGAACAACTACTCGCATCCTAGTATTACCGAGAACGGCATTATCCGGAACAGAAATGTTAGCCGTTTTTGTTTCTATAGCACCAGAAATGCTACCCAAATCATATCGTTCATTTTCAATGTCAAAATTAAAATCCTGATTCCAATCTATAAAAACATAACAGTGATCTTGGAATCCATCAGGGTCGAACGTAACGCTTATCGGATAGCTATTCCCGATAGTTATATCTGTTGTTTGAGTAGTATAATCAATATATCCATCTACGGTATCATTTCCAGTTGTGTTATCAATAGTATTAAATGTTACGTTTGTAATATGATCGCCACCACCAGCATCATCAGAGAATGTAGATTCGCAATAAGAAGGATTTTCCGTAGTGAAATTAAAAGTACTCGTATAATTTCCAATACCACAGGTGTTCTTTCCTCTTACTCTCCAGTAGTATTTGGTAGAACCATTTAAAGGAGGAGTTACCGAATAGGAATTAGTTGTCGAATTCGCATTAAGAACTATATCGTTAAACGAATTGTCTGTAGCAATTTCAATATCATAAGATTCCGCTTCGGAAATATTTCCCCAGGTTAAATTAGGAGCTATACTAACTCCTTGTGAATTGTTAATCGGGGCGGCTAAATTAAAAGTAGAGAAAAAACCATCAGAAATTTCTAAATCAGCAGATACAGATTGATTAACAGAATTGGAGGTTGCATTTATCGTTATGCTATAGTTGTTAGGAGAAACACCATCTAAATTGGATACTACCATTTTTATTTGACTATCGCTAGTAACTGAAGAAGGAGTAAAAGAAACTGTTGCTCCGGTTGGTGCATTTTGTGCTGTTAATGTAACACTTTCATTAAAGCCATTTACAAAATCTATATTTAAATCGTACTCCAATGAAGCATTTCCTGCATTACAAGCTAGTTGATTTGAGGTTGAATTACTTAGTACAAAAGTAGGAGAGGAAGACACAATAGAAAAGTTAGCTTCGTTTAAGTTGTAAAATATATTATCCAAGCCTTCTATCATTATTCTTGCTGAACCCGTCGCATAATTCGGAACAATAATGTCGTGTGTTCCATCATTAGGAGTACTATTGGTTAGAATTATAGGAAAAGATAGACCTCCATCAGTAGAAAGAGAAATTCTAACATTTTCACAGTTTATAGGTACTTGATTTGTTTGAGAAACATTCCATGTAATCGTTTGTGTACTCCCAACATTCCAAATTGTTGAAGTGTTTTGAGAAGTTACTACAAATGGATCCGCATCCGTGACGTTTATTTTAAGATCATCTCTATCTATAGCACCACCATCAATATTATTATCTCTGACTAGTAATGAAAAATTCAATTCCCTTGCTACACTCGGAATAACTTCCCAAGTAGAAGAAGTTGCTCCAGATGCTACAATATCTAATTTAGGAAGATACCTTTCCGAAGAAGAAGAAGGTGAAAAAGATCTAAATAAAGCTCCTCCAATACTTACAGCCTCAGGAGGCGCGGGAGCTAATTCAATATCTATCTGTTCCCAGATATAAGTTAAGCTACCATTACTATCAGAATCACTAGCATTTCCTCTTAAAATTAAAGGAGTGCCTTTAGGTACACTTACATCAGGGCCGGCATTGGCAACGGGCGCATTATTTCCAGTAGAAGAAAGTGTAGCACATGGAGAGGAACGAACTAAATTCCACATTCGATTAATACTTACCGCATGGAAATGATCATCACTATTACTTTGAACATCAACTGGACAAATTCCGGCATAACCCATTATGGTAGATCCACTACCTGGTTCAACTGCAGTTGCATTCCAACGCTGTCCACCACAAGAATTGTTAAATGTATGAGTAGCTCCAAATTGATGACCAATTTCATGAGCAACAAAATCTACATTAAAAGGTTCACCTTTAGGTAAACTTGTACCTGTAACACCACTTCCTTTAGAATTGGTTAAACAAACAGAACCTAGTATAGCGGTTCCGCCACCACCTGTGCTAAAAACATGGCCAATATCGTAATTATCATTTCCTATGATATTATCGCATTTAGATTGACTTTCAGAAAGTAATGAGCTTGAACTATTATTTGTAAATCCATCAGTACTTGAATCTAAATTTATTAATGGATTTTCCCCATTAACTAGTATGATATTCATTCTAATAGAAACATCTCTTTCAAATAAACCATTTACTCTTGTCATGGTAGTATTCATGGCAGATAAAACTGCTGCTTTTTGTTGAATTTCAGTTCCACTATTTACGCCTTGATCGTTAATATGAAATTGAGCATACTCACCAGTACAGTTTAGAGCTAGTCTAAAGGTTCTAAGAAATCCATCATTTGGAGTTTTATTTTGAAGTGAGCGTTTGATTAATTCTTTACCCATTTGATTTTCAACTGAGCAAGAAAAAGAGTTCTGTTTGCCTTTATAATTTTCTCTATTGTAAGCGATATAGGTGTTTCTATCCTTCGTATACGGATCCACATATAACGTGGCATGGTTTCCTGAGAAAATAGTAATGTGAATACCATCTGTTCCAATAGAAATTTTTCCTGTTTCTGTTTTATCTTGAATACCTTCAATTGAATATGATTTTATAAATCCGTAATTCTCATTCAAGGGTTCGCTGAAGTAAGAAATTTCTTTAATTCTATATTCAATCAGTTGATTTGAATCATTTGGTAATTTGATTTTTGAGAATTCACTTTTTGAGATGTTTGTAAGTTCTTTTGTAAACTTTTTGATATCGAGATGATATAGAGCATAATCATCAGGAAAAACATTACGATTAATGAGATTTTTCCGACCTATACGTTTCTGATAGTCGACCTTTTTCCAAGAATCTTGAGCATTAGTTTGGAAAGTGCATAGAAAAAACACTAACACTAGAGTAATTCTTTTCATGTGGGGGAGTTTTAATCTGCAATTCTGTTCGGTTAGTTAAAGATGTATCTTAGAAATACAAATAAAGAAGAACTAATTGGAGGTTTAAGTTATTAAATTGGAACGGAAAAAGCAAGAAATGAGGTAGTTATTTAATTCTTGTATTATTATGGTGCTATTAAATTGAATAAAAAAAAGCGAATCATTCGATTCGCTTTTAAAGTATATTCTGATATAATAATATTATTTTATTACTAGTTTTTTCGTGATTTTTTCACCTCCGTTATAAACTTGCAATAGATATAAACCTGAATTGATATTCTCAAAATTTAATTCTTCAGAAAAGGTATTTGAAGTGTTTTTAAATTCCGATGTTTCGACTAATCGTCCTCTAATATCAAATAATTTTATAATTACGTTTTCTGTATTCAAAACATCAAAAGTAATCTTGAAATTTCCATTTGAAGGATTTGGATAAAGATTAAAATTAGTGAAGCTAAAATCATCCACTGAGGCAGTTGGATTATTAACTATGGTAAAATTATTAATATTTACATTATAAAAAATATTACCAACTGCTTCAACCATAATTCTAGCTGTTGTAGTAGGAATATTTGGAATAGTTACTACCTGTGATCCATCATTTGGTGTACTTTCTATTAATACTGTAGGAAACGTTAAACCACCATCAGTTGATAATTTGATTCTAACATTTTGGCAATTAATAGGAGCTTGATCAGTTGTTGATTTGTTCCATGTTATAGTTTGTGAAGTTTCTCCGGTCCAACTTACATTTGAGTTAGGAGTAGTCACCGTAAAAGGATTATCATTGGTAACTGTAATTTTTATGTTATCTCTATCACTTGCACCACCTCCTGAATTGTTATCACGAACCAATAAGGTAAAATTCATTTCTCTGGCTACTGCCGGAATTACTTCCCATGTTGAAAAAGTTGAACCTCCGATTACAGTAGCTAATTTTGGAAGATACCTATCTGGTGATGATGTAGAAGAAAAAGACCTAAATAATGGTCCTCCCGTAGCACCTGAAACTGGTGGGGTGTCAGCCACTATTTCATTGTCAATTTGCTCCCAATTGTATGTAAGACTAGACGTTCCATCGGTATCTGTAGCGCTTCCTCTTAAAACTAAAGGAGTTCCTTTAGGAACAGTTACATCAGAACCAGCATTGGCAACTGGAGCTGCATTGCCTGTAGCTGATGTTGTACCGCAAAATGTTCCTTGAATTCGATTCCACATACTTGTAACACTAATAGCATGAAAATGATCATCACTATTATTTTGAACATTAGGTTCACAAATTCCGGCATATGCCATAATGGTAGAACCACTTCCGGGTTCAACAGCGTCATTATTTGATCTTTGACCACCACAAGCATTATTGTAGGTATGAGGAGCTCCAAACTGATGTCCTATTTCATGAGCAACATAATCTACATCAAAGAAATCACCTTTTGGAGAGTTAGTTCCTGTAACACCTCTTCCTTTAGAATTAATACTACAAACTCCACCCAAAATTGCAACACCTCCGCCACCGGTACTAAATACATGCCCGATGTCATAATTGGCGTTACCAATAATTGCATCACATTTTGTTTGACTTTCGGAAAGAAGAGAACCTGGACTATCATTTGTAAATCCATCGGTAGCTGCATCTAAGTTGATTAAAGGGTTTTCACCACTGACTAAAATAATATTCATTCGTACAGATAGATCTCGTTCAAATAAACCATTTACTCTTGCCATTGTTGTATTCATAGCTGATAAAACGGCTGCTTTTTGAACAGTTTCAGAAGATCCTCCAACTCCTTGATCATTAATATGGAATTGTGCATACTCACCAGTACAATTCAGTGCGAATCTATACGTTCTTAAAAATCCATCGTTTGGAGTTTTATAAACTGTATTATTTTCAAGTTGTTTCTTCATAGAACTATCATCAAACAAACACCTGAAGTCATTATTGGTGTTTTCTATGTTTGATCTGTCATATGACATGTAGTATGCATTATCTTTTGAATATGGTTCAACATAAAAAGTTGGATGATTCCCAGAGTAAACAGAAATATGCACACCATTAGTACCAATAGTTATTTTACCAGTTTCGGTTTTGTCTTTTGTGCCTTGAATGGAGTAAGATTTAATAAAACCATACTTAGGGTGTAATGGTTCAGTAAAGTTAGAAGATTCCACTACAGAATATTCTTCTAAACTACCTTGATATGTTGGCAGTTTAATTAATTTTTGAGAACCTTTTGCATTCGCAATTAGTTCATTTTTAAAGTTTTCTACGTTTAAACTGTAGATTGAAAATTGTTTGGGTTCTACATTTCTTGACGCTTTTTGACCACGATATACAAAGTTTTCGGAATCCATTTTTTTCCACGAACTTTGTGCGTTAGTTAGGGCTGCGCAAAAAAGCACTAATACAAGTGTAATTCTGTTCATCGGGATTAATTTTAATTAACATTAGTTTTAAACTTGTTATAAAGGAATAACTTTTGGGGTAACAAGTTGAATATCAAAAATATGAATAAAAACGTCTATTTAATCGAATTATTTCAAAAAGATTATAAATCTACATGGGATTACCAAGCAGATTTATTACAAGGAATTATTGATGTAAAGATTAAAAATAGGAGAGAAGAGTTAGCTATTCCTACTGATAATTACTTTTTGTTTGTAGAACATCCTCATGTATATACGCTAGGAAAAAGTGGAGATATGAGCAATTTATTATTATCTGAAAAGCAACTTGAAAATAAAGGAATCGCTTTTTATAAGATCAATAGAGGAGGAGATATAACGTATCACGGTCAGGGACAAATTGTAGGATATCCAATTTTAGATTTGGAAAATTTCTTCACTGACATTCATAAATACCTACGTTTTTTAGAAGAAGTTATTATAAAGGTAATTGCTGAATACGGATTAAAAGGAGAGAGAAGTGAAGGAGAAACAGGTGTTTGGTTAGATGTTGGAACTCCATTTGCGAGAAAAATATGTGCAATGGGAATACGAACCAGTCGTTGGGTAACCATGCATGGTTTTGCGTTAAATGTAAATACAGATTTAGGATACTTTGATCACATTATACCTTGTGGAATTAAAGGAAAAGCTGTTACTTCTATGGAGGCCGAATTAGGTAGAAAACTAGATGTTGAAGAGGTAAAAACGAAAATATTAAAACACTTCAAAGAGTTATTTGAAGTAAATGAATTCATAAAAAAAGCGAGCTTATAGCTCGCTTTTTATTTTTTACAGATAATTCTCAGAATTACTTTCTAGCTTTAATATCAAAAGAGAACTCAATGATATCGTTAATCGCTTTATCTTTTAAGTTGTCGAAGAATTTTCCTGATTTATATTGAACTCCAAAATCAGTTCTATCAACTCCAAATGTTTCACTTTTTAAAGTTACATCGTTTCCTTCTTCAGTTAACGTTGCAGGAATAGTAATACTTTTAGTTACATCCTTAATTGTTAAGTTACCAGTAATGTGTAATTTACCTTCTTTAACTTCTGAACTAGCTATAACAAATTTAGCAGAAGGGAATTTTGCTACATCGAAGAAGTCAGCAGCTTTTAAGTGTCCTTCTAAACCAGCTTTCTTTTCTCCTTCTAAATCAGCACAATTAATAGTGTTCATATCTAAAGTGAATTCACCTGCTTTTACGGTTCCATTTTCAACATTAAAAACTCCTTTTTCAATAGAAACAGTTCCATTATGACCTTCTCCAACTGGGTGAGCTCCTTTCCAAGTTACTGTTGATTCAGCTACATTTACATTGAATGAGCTAATTGGATTTGTAACTTTTTCTTCTACCTTCACTTCCTCTTTAGTTTCTACTTTTTTCTCTCCTTTACAAGAAGTTAATGCGATAGCAACAACTGCTAGTGATAAAATTAGTTTTTTCATTTTTTATATAGATTAAATTAATATAATTTATTTTCCATGGCAAATATATTCATTATCTGCCATCTACAAAATTATTTCTTGTCTTTTGTATCTATTATTATCGTTACTGGTCCATCATTCAATAATTCTACTTTCATATCAGCTCCAAATTCACCAGTTTGAACTTTTTTCTCAATAACCGTTTCGAAGGACGAAACAAATTGTTCATATAAAGGGATCGCAACATCAGGTTTAGCAGCAAGAATATAACTTGGTCTGTTTCCTTTCTTTGTTGATGCATGAAGGGTAAATTGACTGACTATAATTGCGTCTCCATTTACATCTAGTAACGACTTATTCATGACATTATTTTCGTCATTAAATATTCTAAGATTGGGAATTTTTTTAGTTAACCATTCAATATCTTCTTTGGTATCTTCATTCACTATTCCAACTAAAATTAACAGTCCAGAACTTATTGAAGCTACTTTTTTATTTTCAATTGTAACGCTAGCCTTAGTTACTCTTTGAATTACCGCTCTCATGTTAAATTATTTTCCAGATAAAATATCGGTTCTGTAGTTTTCTTCTTCTCCTTCTAAAATTTGCAAATAACTTTTATAGCGAGACCAAGCTATTTCTTCATTTTCTAAAGCTTCCTTAACAGCACAATGTGGTTCGTTAATATGAATACAATTATTAAACTTACATTCATGTTTTAAAGCGAAAAATTCTGGGAAGTAGTCTCCCAATTCATCTTTATCCATATCAACTACACCAAAACCTTTTATTCCTGGTGTATCAATAATTTGAGCGTCAAAACTTAGTTCAAACATTTCTGCAAAAGTTGTGGTATGCTGGCCTTGTTTGTGTTGTTTGGTAATTTCCTTTGTTCTTAAATTTAAGGAAGGTTCAATACAATTTAATAATGTAGTTTTTCCTACACCAGAATGACCAGAAAACATACTTGTTTTTCCTGTCATCATCTCTTTAATGACATCGACATTAGTTCCATCTGTTGCAGATACTTCAATGCATTTATAACCAATAGGTTCGTAAATATCTTTTAAGTATAAAATTTCTGCTTTTTGCTCAATTTCATACGTGTCAATCTTATTAAAAACAAGAACAACGTCAATTGAATAGGCTTCAGCAGTAACTAAAAATCGATCTATAAAAGTGGTGAATGTAGGCGGATTATCGATCGTTACTAATAGAAAAACCTGATCGATATTAGATGCAATAATATGTGTTTGCTTGGACAGATTTACTGATTTTCGGACAATGTAGTTTTTGCGATCAAAAATTTTGGTAATAATTCCAGTTTCTTCATCACTTTTCTTATCAATATCAAATTCAACTTTATCTCCAACGGCAATCGGATTGGTACTTTTAATACCTTTTATTCGGAATTTTCCTTTTATTCTGCACTTTAAAAACTGACCTTCTTCAGTCTTTACCCAATACCAACTTCCTGTAGATTTATAAACCGTACCTGTCATATAACAAAGATGAGAATAAAAATTGAATCTCTTAGCTAAGATTAATGCATTAAGTCTTTTATTTTTTGAGGAACTGTTCCTCTTTCACCTAAGCGAATTATACCAAAAATAACATTCGCAATTAGCCCAGGATTACTTATTAAAGAAGCTATTTCAGCTACTTTTTTATCTCTTTCTTGAATTACTTTATCTAAATCAGATGGAGAAGTATTAGCCAAATGAACAGCAAAATTCCATGCACCATCACGAGCAATTTCCATACTGAAATCAACTAGGAAATTATCTACCTTTCTAGTGAATTTTAAAATCTTTCTTAAAAATGGCCAAATCGTTGCTAAGTCATTTTCTACATCAGTAACTAATGAGGACAGAATTTCGTTGATTTTATCAAAATCATTTTTCAAATTTTCGATTGGTTGTCCTTCTGAAACTTGAGCTGCGGCAATTCCTAAATCAAGATTAATATGAGCATTCATTCCAATTAGCAAATGCTGTAATACAATTGGCCAGAATTTTTTAGATAACATAAAAGCTTTTAACCATGAAGAGGTTACTGTTTTATTCTGGGAAAAATCGTAGTAAGCATCTATATATCTTTTTGCAAAAATAATATCTAGCTTTTCCATTCTAGGTCCATCCTCAAAAAAACCATTTTGAATTCCTTCTTTTACTTTAATGGTTACTTTTTGATATAACGCAGCAAAATAACCTAGCGGACTTTTTTCTTGAATTGAAGTATCAATAATGTCTTGCAGTACAGCAATAACGTCATCAATGTTATGAATTGGTTTCATTTAAATAGGAAGTTTGGTTATGGAAATGTACATAAAAAAAAGCGCAAATACTGCGCTTTTTTATAATTATGAATTGATAATTTTCTTCTGGTGATTGATACTTTCCTGATGAATTGCTTTAAATATTCTGAGTACAAATTCTTCACTTAAATTATTTTCTTCACCTTCTAGAATCATTTTGCCTAGAATTTCGTTCCAACGTTTTGTTTGAAGAATTGCAACGTTCTTATCTTTCTTTAAAGCACCAATTTGGTCAGAAATTTTCATACGTTTTCCTAACATTTCAATTAACTGATGATCTACAACGTCAATTTGAGTTCTTAGCGTATTTAAAGCATTGCTATAATCAGCTTCTGTATCAGTTTCTTTTCTGATTTTTAAATCCACCATCATCTGGATTAATGTATCAGGTGTGATTTGCTGTTTCGCATCACTCCAAGCGTTATCTGGATCGTAGTGAGTTTCTACCATTAAACCGTCAAAGTTTAAATCTAAAGCAGTCTGACAGATGTCAAAAATGATATCTCTTCGACCAGCAATATGAGAAGGATCACAGATTAATGGTAAGTCTGGGAAACGATTCTGTAATTCAATAGGAATTTGCCAATTCGGGTTATTTCTATATCTCGTTTTTTCATACGTAGAAAACCCTCTGTGAATAACTCCTAACTTTTTGATATTTGCAGAGTATAAACGCTCAATAGCCCCTAACCATAAAGCTAAATCCGGGTTTACTGGGTTTTTAACTAAAACAATCTTATCAGTTCCTTCTAAAGCATCTGCAATTTCTTGAACAATAAATGGACTTACCGTTGTTCTTGCTCCAATCCATAAAATATCAATGTCGTGCTCTAAAGCTAACTTTACATGATCTTTATTAGCAACTTCTGTAGAAGTTAACATTCCAGTTTCTTTCTTGGCTCTTTGTAACCATTTTAACCCAAGTGCACCAACACCTTCAAAATTTCCAGGTCTTGTTCTTGGTTTCCAAATTCCCGCTCTTAATACTGTTGCATCAGTATCTTTCAATTCATGAGCAATTTTTAATACTTGCTCTTCCGTTTCTGCACTACAAGGTCCTGCAATTACTAATGGATGACTTAATTTGAAATCATCTAACCACGTTCTTAATTTTTTGGTATTTTCCATTTTTTTGTCTTTTTAAGGAAGCTTTACTTCTTGAATTCCGTTTAAAATTTGTTTAATATGATTGGTGTTTTCCATTTCAGAGTAGATCTCTGAAAAATTATCTTGTTCTAATAGTGTTTTAAAGTTTTGTAAATTTTGAATGTATTCATCTAGGGTTTCTATAACATTATTCTTATTCTGCTCAAATATTGGTGTCCACATGGCTGGTGAACTTTTTGCTAAACGTACGGTAGAAGCAAATCCACTGCCTGCCATATCGAAAATATCACGTTCGTTTTTCTCTTTTTCAATAACTGTTTTACCTAACATAAAAGAGCTGATGTGCGATAAATGTGATACGTAAGCAATATGTTTATCATGAGATTTAGGATCCATGTATCGTATACGCATTCCTAATTTTGAGAAAATTTCTAAGGCTTTTTCCTGCAATTTGAAAGCAGTTTTTTCTACTTCACAAATTATATTGGTTTTTCCTCGGTATAAATCTGTTAACGCAGCTTGCGGACCTGAAAATTCCGTTCCTGCAATTGGATGTGTTGCCAAGAAGTTTCTTCTTTTTGGATGATCAGCTATAGCATCACAAACCAATTCTTTTGTTGACCCTACATCTAAAACCAAACAGTTGTCTGGAATATGGTTTAATACCTCTGGGATAACGTGTAACGAAACATCCACAGGAATAGAAACAATTACAATATCCGCTATTACTAAATCTTCATTTGTAGCTTTTTGATCAATAATCTGTAAAGACAAAGCTTCTTCTAAATGATCTTCATTTCTGTCTATTCCATAAATGACAGCATTGTCAAATTCTTTTCGAATATCTAGCGCTAAACTTCCGCCAATTAAACCTACACCAACTATAAATACATTCATACTACACTAAATTATCTATCCTTTGAATTGCTGTTTTTATATCTTCTTCCTTTACGCATAAAGAAAATCTTATATATCCTTCACCTTGACTTCCGAAAATACTTCCAGGTGCAACAAATAAATTGTACTTGTGAAGGAGGTTGTCAATAAAATCTTCTGATTTTTGGTTAGACGGAATTTTTGTCCAAACAAACATTCCTGAACCATCTTTTTTACAAGTAAGGCCTAATTTTTCTACAAGTTCATGAATTAGTGCTCTTCTGGTCTCATAAATTGAGTTAATGCTACTAAACCATTCTTTAGAAAGTTGTAAAGCAGCAATAGCTCCTTTTTGAATTCCATAAAACATTCCAGAATCCATCTGAGTTTTTACTTTTAAGATTTCATTTAAGAATTCTTGTTTTCCGGATAACATTCCGACTCTCCAACCTGCCATGTTGAAAGATTTACTCAGAGAGTTTAATTCTAATGCGATCTCTTTTGCTCCTTCAACTTGTAAAATACTCGTAGGTTTTTCATTTAATATAAAACTATACGGATTATCATTTACAACAACAATGTTATGCTTTTTAGCAAACTCAATAATATTTCTGAAGGTATTTTCAGAAGCATTTGTTCCTGTTGGCATATGTGGGTAATTAATCCACATTAGTTTCACGTTACTTAAATCCTCTTGCTCTAAAGCTTCAAAATTTGGTTGATAGTTATGCTCTTCAACTAAATCATAATATATCGGATTTGCACCTACAAGTTTCGTAACTGAACTGTATGTTGGATAACCTGGATTAGGAATTAGAACACTGTCACCTTCATTTAAAATGGCTAATGAAATATGCATAATTCCTTCCTTACTACCCATTAAAGGAAGTATTTCGGTATTAGCATCAAGAGAAACATTGTAGTTCGATTTATAAAAAGAACTTACAGCTGCTCTAAACTCAGGAATTCCTTGGTAGCTTTGGTATTTATGAGCTCCAGCTTCACTCATACTTTCAGTAATTGCTGTAATTACTTCGGTTGGTGGAGCTAAATCTGGGCTACCAATTCCCATGTTAATGATTGGTTTTCCTGCAGCAACTAATCCTCTAACTTCTCTTAACTTTTTTGAGAAGTAGTATTCTTCAACGGTTTGTAAACGGTTTGCAAATTCTATCATGATCTTCCGTTTTTGTATTCTCCTAATATTTTAAAATCTGTAGCCATAATTTCTATAATAGCTTTAGCCTTTTTGTAATCTTCATATGCATCAAAAGTCACGTCTACGAAAAAGGCATATTTCCAAGGTGTTTCGATTTTTGGTAATGACTGAATTTTAGTCAGATTCAATTTGCAATCGCTCATTACATTTAAAATAGCGGCTAAACTTCCTCTTTTGTGATCTAACTCAAATTTTAATGAGGCTTTATTTATCGAATCTATTCCGTTTTCTGGTTGAGAAGTTTGAAGAATAACAAAGCGAGTAGCATTGTTTTTTATCGTTTGAATTTCATCTTCTATTACTTCAAGCTCGAAAATATCAGCTGCAATTTTAGGTGCAATTGCAGCAACACCTGATAATTTTTTTTCAGAAATTCGTTTTGCAATCTCAGCCGTATCAACATCTTCTACCAACTTTATGTGTTTGTGTTGCTTAAAGAATTCTTTACACTGTAATAAGGCCATTGGATGCGAGCAAACTTCTTTTATCTCTGAGATATCCTGGTTTGGTAATGCCATTAAATGATGATGAATCGGTAAGTAATATTCTCCAGAAATGTGAAGATTATTCTTGTCAATTAAAGCGTAATTAGGAATAATAGAACCAGCAATTGTATTTTCAATTGCCATAATTGCTTGGTCTGATTCATTATTTACTAAACTATCAACAAGCACATCAAACGATAAACATTCTTTTAGTGAAATGTTGTTATCGAAAAATTGAGTTGCAACAATATGGTGGTTGCTTCCTTCTATTCCTTGAATGGCTATTTTCTTCATTTTAGATCAAAAAAAAAGCCTCGATGTAATCGAGACTTTATATTTATATTGTTTTATTAGCTACCTAAACACATAACACAAAGTCTCTCCTCTTACTATAAAAGTAAAAGTAAAAATAGAAACCTTGCCATACGTTTTGTAACATAACTTATTCGTTGTTATTTTGTTGGTAACAAATCTTGAAAATTAATTTCAGTTAACCAAATTTTTTTTTCGATTTTTTTACGGTATCGATTTCGTAAAGTGTTTTTAACTGGTTTTTATTCAGAATACAGAAGTTTTCGATATAATTAATTCAGATTATCTAGTATTTCTTTACGTTCTTTTTTCTTGAATTTCATTCCTTTTTCGTCCATGAATTGTAAAGTGGATTTTGCTAAATCTTTTTGATCTAATAAAATACTTGTAATCGATAAATACCAAAGTGTTTCTTCTGAATAATCGAAATTTATTGATGATAATTCTTTTAATAGAGGTAGAGCTTCATTTTTTTTATCCATGTTCAATAGAGACATGGCTTTGTAAAATTTAATTTCAGGAGTTTTATTTTCTATTAATAAGGAGTCAAATTTTTGAATGGCTAACTCATAGTTTTGCTGTTCATAAGCACTAAAGGCTTTCTGCAAATCATTTTCTGACGCTCCTCTGGTAATCGGGTAATATACGTTAGGATATTCTTCAAAATAAGAGTCATAATTTGTTCCAGAATAGAATAAGAAATAATAACCAGTAATAAATACTGTTATTGCAGCAGCAATTTTTAAGAAGATATTTTTACCGTTGTTTTTACTTTCTAAATTTTTGATCAAATCACTTACTTCATTGTCTTCGATAATTTGAAAAGCAGCGTTTAGGTTTTCATGTTCTTTTAGAAGTACTTTGAATTCGTCATTTGTATTGGCAAGATTATCAAATAACATTTGTTCTTCGTTATTTAATTTATTGCTGTGGTATTTCTGTATTAAATCTTGATAATTATTCATTTCTCACTAACTCTTTTAGTTTTTTCATACATCTTGATTTATGACTACTTATGGTATTAGCATCTTTATAATCTGTAAGTTTTAGAATTTCTTCTATATCCAAGTTTCGATAATAGAACAATCTTAAAAGCGTTCTACAAGACTTAGATATTTTTTCTAAAGCTTTACTCAAGGCAAGTTGCTCTACAGTTGGTTCATTATCTTCAACTGTAACACTTTCGTAACCATCTTCCTCCTGATCTTTTACCAAGACTACTTTTTTTGCTTTTTTGAAATGATTGTAAATTTTATTTTTTCCAATCCCAAATAAATAGGTTTTAAGAGAGCTCTTTTCTAGAACTAATTTATTTCTCGTAAAACTTTTATTGAAAGCAATAATAGTATCATGATATATGTCTAAAGCATCCTCTTCCGATATTTTATAAGTAAAAGCATACTTTAAAAAATCCGCTCTATAGCTCACATATACTTGTTTTAAAGAATCTTTATTTCCGTTTCGTAATTCTTCTTGTATTGCTATGTCATCAAGCGGTTTACTCATTAGTCTTTTTGAGTTTAAAAATATTAACAGAAAAAATTTTTTTTCTCAAAATGTTAAGATTTGAAATAATTGAAAAACTAATATATGAATATAAAAACGAAACTATTGAATAACATTTAAATGTAGAGATATGAACACGAAAACATTACTTTTTCTTTTGTTATTACCATTTGCTCTTTTAGGGCAACAAACATATGTGCCCGATGATGCCTTTGAACAATTTTTAATCAATGAAGGATATGATGATGTCCTAGATGATTATGTTTTGACGGATAATATTAAGGATGTTTCTTTTTTACCAATGAATAATTTGGGAATTCAGGATTTAACTGGACTTGAAGATTTTACAAATTTAAATACTGTAAGGGTTTTAGGAAATCCCATTCAGTCTATTGATTTAACTGCAAACACAGAGCTTCAGTATATAACATTAGGACACCAATCTTTAACCTCTTTAAACATCGATGGTTTAATGAAGTTAATAAGGATTACATTGCAAGATTCTTCTTTAACTACTCTAGATGTTTCTAATAATACAAGTATAGAAATATTGGGTTTAAAAGATAATTCAGAGTTGGTTAATTTAAATATTACGAATGCAACCAATCTAGAGTCTATTAGTTTAAATAATAGTGATAAACTCGAAACTGTTGATACTTCTTCAAATACTGGTCTTACTGATTTTTACGTGTACTATTGTGATAAAATCGACAACCTAAATTTTGCTAATAATACGACTATAGATAGTATAATACTTTTTGAATTGAATAGTATTTCTAATGTGTCGATTAAGAATGGGCTTAACAATTTTTACTTAGAGAGTTTATCAAATCCCAATTTGACTTGTATTGAAGTTTCCGATGCAGATTATGTAAATGAAAATTGGTCTAGAACGAAAATTACAGGAGCATTACGATTTGATGAACATTTGGAGTTTAAGAATAACTGTAACGAACCATTTTCTGGAGAAACAGTTACTATTCCTGATACTGATTTTGAAAGTTTTTTAGAATCAATTAATGTAGGAAACGGAATTGTTGGAGATTCTAAAGTGTCAGCTGAGCTTGTTGCAGAATTAACTGAACTAGACGTAAGCTACCAGAATATTACTGATTTATCTGGTATCGAATTTTTCACTTCACTAACTTCTTTAAATTGTTCTTATAACGATATTACATCATTATCGATAATTGAAAACTCACAACTTAGAGTTCTTAATTGTAGTGGAAATCAACTAACAGAATTAAATACATTATCCAATACATTACTTGAAGAAATTATCTGTGAAGTTAATAGTATTGAATATTTAAATTTAGTTAACAATACTAAGTTAACTAGGCTGGTTGCAAATGATAACGATCTTTTAGGAATATCGTTACGAAATGGAAATAATAACCAAATTTCTAATGAGAACTTTTCTGCATTTGCCAATTCAAATTTAACATGTATCGAAGTTGATGATGTAAATTATAGTAATATGACTTGGGCGCAAATTGATATGCAAACGTCTTACAGTGAAAGTTGTACTCCCGTAAATGATGAATGTTCTTTTACAGTTCCAATTACATTAGGTCAAGATACTCCTGGGAATACAATCAGTGCTTCTGGAGCAGCTACAAATCCAAATTGTGCTGAAAGCGGAGTTGTAGTTTATGATGTATGGTATTCTTTTATTGCTCCAGCATCTGGTAGTATGAATATAACAATCAGCGCAGGTTCATTAGTTTCTAAAATTGCCTTATATGAGTCTTGTACGGATAGTACTCCTTTGAATTGTGATGAAGGTAATTTATCTGCAACAGGTTTAACTGCGGGTCAAGAATATTATTTACAAGTTTGGTTAGAACTTTCATCTTCATCTAGAGCAAGAAACGGATCAGGAAGTTTTGTAATTAACGCTCAAGATGCAACTGTATTATCTGTTGATGAATTAACTAAATCAACTGAAGTTTTGGTGTATCCAAATCCAACTACAGATCAGGTATTTGTTAAAAATAGTTCAGTTATAAAAAGTGCGGTTTTATATGATGTAAACGGAAAATCGCATTACAGTGAAAAGAACTTAAACGAATCAAATCTTCAAATTTCCTTACAATCATTACCAACAGGAATATACTTCTTAAAGCTAGAAGATGAGTTTAAAAATAGCATTCATAAAAAAATTATAAAACAATAAGTATGAAAACAGTATTAATAACAATTGCGTTTCTTTTTTCATTCCATTTAGCCATTGGTCAACAAATGGTATATGATACAAAATCCTTCGGTAATTGTGAGGCGATAGAAGCTAATGTAAGTCCACAGAAATTCTCCTTATATATTGCCGAAAAGGAGTTGAGAGAAGGACATGGCGGGAAGTATGAATTATCTGGAGGAGATGTTACTGTTGCAGATAATGTAAATCGTCCAAAAAATCTTGTTTTTTTAATGGAAGTAAGCTTTAAAAACGGATTGAAATTTCCTATTGAAGAGAAAGATAGCGTATATATCAATCTAAGTAATTTGAAGAAAGGATATGACGATGATATGAATATGAGAAAGCAAATTGAAAGCAAAGATTTTAAGCGCATTGAAAACGAGAAACAAGATCTTGAAACTAAAAAGAAAAGTGTACAAGATCAAGTTAAAGAACTAACTAAAAAGTTTCAAGAAGGAAAGATTTCACCAGATGAATTTGGAAAAAAAATAAAAGAATTAAGTGATCCTTTATTGAAGCAAGTTGAGAATAGTTATTCCGGAAATGTCGCTTTTATTGAACCAGAAGAAAAAACAACCTATAGTATTGATTTTGTTGATACCTATGAACAAATTGAAGGAAGAGCATTTTCAGGAATTCTACATATTAAGCGATTTAATAAGAATGAATTTGTGGCTAGTTTTAAAGGAGTTCAAATGGTGGAATGCTTAGAAAAAAGAGCTGCAACTTCAAGAGAAGAAGAGAAGAAGTGCAAGGAGAATAGGTCAAATCTAATGAAAGAGTTTTATGTGTTAAGAGAAGGAGATGTTAAAGGGAATATTAATGTGAAATTGAAAAAATTCAACGATTACAGATAACATAAACTAAAGAAAATGAAAACATTTAAAATAACAATTTTAGTACTGAGTTTAACCATTTTGAGCTCATGTTTTGGAGACAAAAAATCAATAATAGGATCTGATTTAGGAGATACTTCCTTTGTGAATAAGAACTTTAAAGGAAATGCCATAAATTTTGCTGATGTGGAGGATGTTTGTGCTTTATTGAATCCAGAGAAAGTCGCAGGTTTATATAATGTTCCGGCATCTTATATAACAACTGTTGGAAAAGGAAAGTTTGTGCAGAATGATCAAGTGAAAACATGCATGGTTCGTGTAAAACTAGACGATACAGATTGGAATTTTTTAACCGGAATGGTAACACTTTTTAAAGAAGTGAAAGCTAGTGAGGATCAAGGTGGGATTTCTGAAGCTGTTGGTCAAGGAGAGAATTGGGAAGAAGCATGGTCTTTAAAAAAATCAATGTCTAAAACAGGAAAATGGATTCCAAATGTGGGAAAAGCTGCGTTGTATACATCTGCAAAAAGAAAATTAGAAATAAAGTTTGAAGGGTATTCTTTAGAGATTGTAGCTCCTGGAGCTCCTTTTAATAAAGAAGAAAAAGCTAAGAATAGAGATTTTGAAAAGATCACCTTAGCTATGGCAAAAGATTTAGGATTTTTAAAATAATTGTATATGAGAAGTGATGGAAATATATTGATTGTTTTATTAGTTTTTTTGATCTCAATTCAATTAAAGGCACAAGAAATTAATGGAGGTTTATTACTAAATAACAACAAAGAAATAATGCTAAGTCTAGAATCCAAATCGGCAGTAGACTTATTTAAGCAATTTAAAGTGAATACTTATAAAATCGGATTCAATTTTAAAGCAGATGGATTAAAGAAGAATGAGGAAGGAGAGTTTGTTGTGTTTTTCGACTTTATGACTGTGGTGAAGAAAGACGGAAGAACTATAAGAAAAGTGAGAAGACATATTCCAATGCCTTATTTTCCTGGAGAAATGTTTTTACCTGCAGAAGCCTTTGATTTTATAGGTGTACTATCAGTAACATCATGGGATGATATGGAGAAAAGGACATTTGTTCCTCAACAAAAATCAGGGATTTTGAAATCAGGAAAATATGAAGTTCAATTGAGTGCAATACCTAGAGATGTGAAAGGTAAAATTGATCCAGTAACCTTTGGTTTTGTTGTGAAATAATTTGCAAGGAATTATTCGTAGAGAAGATTTAGAATATCGAAAAGAAATCGAAAATAAGTTAATTGTTTGTATTTGAGTTAAAAGCAGCTTTTTTGATAAGCTGCTTTTTGTATTTTTAGGAAGTTGTTCGTGAATTATAAAATTTTGAATTTGAAAACTTTACATCTCTTACTTGTATTACTAGTTGGTTTTTCAAAAAGTATCAATGCTTTTGAACAGAAACAGGAAGCTAAAGATACCATTGTGAATTATGCTAGGATGCTGCATAAGAAATCTGCTAATACGGAATTGATAACTTACAGTGATAAAGTTTTAAAATCTGTGAAAATTCAATCGTCAGAAGATAGTTTGATGATTGCGAAACTATATTACTATACATCAAAAGCAAACTATGAGTTAGGAGAATATTTAGCAAGTATTAAAAGTTCAAATAATGGAATTCGATATACTACAAATTCTAATGAAGGAATAGAATATAAAGGGCGATTATATGCAGATAGAGCTTGGCCCGAAAGCAAATTATTTCAATCTAAAAAATCAATAGAAAGTTTAAAAAAAGGAATTGATTTCTTAGCAAATCTTTCAACAATTAGTGATGCTGCTTTAGATTATACTGTAAATAGTTATGTGTTGTTATCTAGTGAGTTAGCTTATTTTGGGGATTTAAAGGAAGCACAATATTATTTGCGTTTAGCAGAAAAGTTATACTTAAAAAATAAAGAAGCACTCGATAAAATTAAAGTTGATGGAAATGGTAATTATCATCGATATGAAATAGTGTTACTATACAGAAAAGTTTATCTCTTGTACAAACTTGGGAAAACGAAAAAGGATAGTATAGAACTCGTAAATACTATTGAGAAATTAGAGATTGAAAAAAACTCGAAAAAATTCAATGTTAATGAACGAGTTTATTATTCCACAGCTTTAAATCATATTGGAGATTGGTATTTAAGTCATAAAGAAGATTCTTTGATCACTAAAGAAGATGTGAAAGCTGGAACTTATTATGTTGATAAATCACTCGATTTGATTTTGAATCAAAACTACCCAGGTAGTTATTTTGTTTTCAAGTTTAATAAATGTAAAGCGTTAACTAAAGGAGAAAAACTAAAAGAAGCAGATGATTTAATTACTCATTTATTAGATTCACTTCCTAAAACAAGTGGAATTAGGCCATTCTTTCTTGCTCAAAAAGGATTAATAAAAGCGAAGCAAAACTTAAAAGAGGAAGCTTTAAATACCTTTCAAAAAGTAATTGAAAAAGTGCATTCAGGAAAAGATAGTTTACTTCCAGACTATAGTAATTTTAAACCTACTGCGGTTTTTACACATTCAAGATTACTAAGAAGAGTAGCAGAGAAAATAGAATTGTATTTCGGTGATGATCCTAATTTAAAAAGAAAGATTGCAAGACTCTATTATCTAGCTTTTGTTCAGTTTGAAAACAGTTATGGAAAAGGAAAGTTTAATAAGGAGGAAAACACAATGTTACGGAAGATTTTATTAGGCTTTTTAAAGTCCAATAAAAAAGAGATAATGACTAAAAATGTTACGATAGAAAATGTTATGAGTCGTGTTGAAAGTATTGTTAATAAACGGGCGTGGCAAGAGTTCAATCAAAATAGATATACAAATTCACTCACCAAATTAGATTCAGTTACAAGAAGAGAATTAGACTTAAAAACAGCCTTGGTTATTGCAAAAAAAGGAGACAAAACACAGCAATTAGATTCAGTGCAAGACTTAATAAAAAAGCATAATGATTATGTAGGAAAGGCATTTCCTAATTTACAATTACTAAAAGATAAAAAGTTTAATATTCTTGAATTGCAGAAGAAGCTTTCCAAAAGTGAATTAGTTTTAAAGTATTTAATTCTCGAAAATTATTTGGTCATTGTTTCAATAACAAGTTCGTCTGTAAAATGGCAATTGAAAAATTGGACTCAAAAAGAACGAGATGTCTTAGAGCAAGTGGTAACAGATAATTTGAATCAAAATTATAATGAAGAGGTCGTAGGCCTTTTGAGTGAACATTTACTTCCCGATATCAGTTCAAGTAAAGAAAAGTTAATCATAAATCCAGATGGTGAATTATATAAACTTCCTTTTGAAATTTTAAGAAAAAACAATTCTTATCTCATTGAAAAGTATAACATCAGTTATACTTCTAATTTAGGATTTATTAAAACTAATTCCTATTCAGATAAAGAAAAGCAAGAAGTTTACGTGTACGCACCAACATACGAATCTGAAGAAAAGAGATTATTAGCAACTAGAGCTGGTTTTTCGGCTTTGGATGGAGCCAAAAAGGAAGCTGAAATGGTCTCAAGTTTGTTCTCATCAAAAACCTATTTAGGAGATGAAGTAACCAAAGATGTTTTTTTAGAATCTTCGCCAAAAGCATCGATGCTACATTTGGCAATGCATGCTGAAATGAATGCAGAAGAACCAGGCTTAAGTAGGTTAGTTTTCGATGAAAAAGGAAACTACTCAAATAATGTATATTTAGAAGAACTGTATGCGTTAAATCTAAAAGCAGATTTAGCTGTTTTAAGCGCATGTAATACTGGTTTAGGTAAAGAGAATGCAGGAAGGAGTTTAGAGTCTTTTGAGAGAGCATTTACGTTTGCAGGAGTTTCTTCAACCGTTGCCAGCTTGTGGGAAGTGCCAGATGTGGCTACTAGTGAAATAATGAAAAGTTTTTATCAAGAACTTAAAAAGGGAATTTCCAAATCAAAAGCCTTACAAAGAGCGAAAGAGAGTTACATCCTAAAAAATAAAGAAACAAAACTGTCAAACCCTTATTACTGGGCAGGTTTTGTGGTTTATGGAGATGATGCTCCAGTGATGGAAAGTTCATCTCAATGGATGATTTGGTTGGTTTTAGTCTTGTTACTTGGAAGTGTTTTTGCGTTAAAGAGAAACCGAAATTAATTGAATTATATTTACATCTAAAGTTATTTTATCTTGGATACGCTTTTCAATCACATTAAAAGTTATGTTTCTATATCTGACAATGAATTATCAGAATTAAAACATTGTATGAAGGAAGAAACCTACCAGAAAAATGATCATTTACTTAAAGCTAATGATTATGCTAAACAAGTGCATTTTATTATAGAAGGATGTGTGAGAACCTACATTATTGACTATAACGGAAATGAACATAATATATCATTTTCTAAAGAAGATTGGTGGTTTGGTGATTTGAATAGTTTTATTAGAAATAAACCAGCCTCTTTTAATATTCAAGCTTTAGAATCATTAAAGGTGTTGTCATTAAATAAAGACAAGTGGGATTATTTATTAAATGAAATTCCAAATTTTGTTGTTTATACAAGGTCGTTATTTAGAAATACAATGTTTGCACATGAAGAACGAATATTACAGAATTTGTCTTTTACAGCAGAACAGCGATATAAATATTTCATCAAAAAATACCCAGAATTGCTTCAAAGAATTTCTCAAAAACAAATTGCTCGATATTTAGGTGTAACACCAGAGTTTCTGAGTTTACTCCGTAAGAAAATTTCTTAATCTACATTAATCTTTTAGCGGTTTTTACAATCGAACTTTGCAAGTAATAGTAAAGATGTATGATTGTAAAAAGCTTATTTAGACTGCAGCTATTTATTCTATTCTTTCTTACCTCTTTTAATTTTTTAAGTAAAAGTTTAAAAGTGAATGAAATGGATAATCTAACACTCAAAAACCTTCCAGAACGAGAAGGTGAAAGACCAAAAACTACAAATACAAACCCACATACTCAATTGGATCAGCAGCCCGTAAATATTCAATATGTGGAGCAATTAAAAGATTGGGCATTTAATCTTGGGAATATAGAAAAAAGAGCAAGCCTAATTTCTGTTCCTGGTGCTGAAGCAATGTTTATGGAGCAAGAACATGTTTGTGAGAAATGCAATGCTTTTATGATAGGTAATGAATTTGCTCATTTTCATCCTCATCCTGATTATAGTATGCACTTAGGATTAACTCAAAAGGATGCAACTGTTTTTATTTCAAAAGGTTGGGGAGAATGGCATCCACTTATTAAAAAAGGATTTCTTCCGCCAAATATAATTATGCTGTATGCACCAAGAAATGAATCTGAATTAGAAGTCTCAAAACTAATTCTTAAAAGGTCGTATGATTATGCGAAAGGGAATTTAACAGAAACCAATAATTAAAACTCACACAAATGAAATATTCTAATACCGTAATAAACATTACATTATTCTTGTTGATGAACCTGAATATGTTTTCACAAAAAGTCAAAGGTTCTGCATATGTTGAAATTGAATCAAAAACATTAGAACAGTTATACGAAGAAGCAATCAAAGAAGGAGGTGAGTTCGTTTTAAGGGCTGGAGGAGATAAAAGTGATCAAATAGATTATTATTTGGATATGTTCAAGAAGCGCTTCCCAAGATTAAAGGTAACACATTCTGTAGATGTAAGTATTAACCATGCTCCTAGATATGATAATGCAAGAGCAGCAGGAGGAAAACAGAATATTCCCGATGTTATTCAATTTCAAACTTTACATCGTTTTACATATTATACTGAACAAGGGTTTTTAGATTTCTATAAACCAAAAAATTGGGATAAAGTATTCCCAGACTATAAAGATCCTCATGGACATTGGACTGGTTTGTATGGTGTAACATTTTCAAACTACGTAAATACAGATGTAATTCCTAAAGATAAGATTCCAAGAGATGCCTTAGATTATCTAGATCCTGCGTTGAAAGGAAAAGTTATTTTAACTTATCCTCATGATGATGATGCTGTCCTATATCAATTCTGGAATCTGAAGGAAATGTATGGGTGGGAATATTTACAAAAGCTTGTGGATACGAAACCTGTTTGGGTTCGCGGTACCGCGATGCCATATGTTGCGATAAATAAAGGATGGTACGGAGCTAGTTTTACAACATTTTGGGCTTTTGAACCAATACCAGGAATGAATACTAAGTTTCAATTTCCTAAAAAAGATTACTTTTTAACTTGGTTTCAAGCAGCAGGTATTCCTAAAGAAGCTAAACATAAGGCTGCGGCTAAATTATATTTAAATTGGATGTTATCTGAAGAATTTCAAGGAAAATGGTTACAATTTCCAGTGAGAAGAGACGTAGAAGCTCCAGCTGGTTATAAAAATGTACATAATCATAATACATCACCAGCAGATTTTCATAGATGGTTGTTAAAAAGAGATATTGTAGAAAGATTTAGAATGCAGATGCTTCACCTTATAGGCCCGGTCAAGGGACCAACACCTATTGATATTGATTACAACATAAAACCAGAATAAAACAAAAAAGGAGTTTTATTAAAAGCTCCTTTTTTGTTTTGAATAGTATTTATTCATTTTTTAAAGTAAACGTTGCAGTTAGTCCAACACTAAAATTTCTTGGTAGCTTTTCTACTCCGAATATTGCTCTTGAATGTGTGCCTTTTTCCTCTAATACATTTACAAATAATTCAGATGCACCATTTACAACAATTGGTGAATCATCCCAATCTTTTCCAGATTGAAAATAAGCGTCAATATGATTTAGACCTAGAATGTTCTCAAATCCGATTTTCGAATCAATTTGAGCCAAAACATTAAGAGCACAAAGTTCCATTGCCTTGAATCCTTGATCTGTTGTAATTTCTTCTCCTAATCGTCCTTGATATTTATATTCTTCATTTAAAATAGGAAATTGAATAGCAACATAAGCAATATCTTTTCTAGTGTTTACAGAAAGATAGCTTCCACCTGGTGAGGAAACATTAGGTAATTTTAATCCAAGTTTATCTAGATTTAATTTGGGGTTCATTGATTTGCTTTTAGTGTTGGTTAAATATACTTGATATCTAATTTGAAGTTTACAGTAAATTCAATTTTAACTTTTTATAGAATTTAAGCATAATCAAATTGTTTGTTTATATCAAGCAAGATACTTCTGTTGAGGTAAGTTTTAATTATTGATTTTATTCAGATATTCCAATGCGATTTGTAACGTAGAATCGTTGTTGTTTTGAAAGTCATTAAGCGTTAGTGCTGTTTCAATATCAGGTTGAATTCCAACTCCAACAAATACTTTACCGCTAGGATAAGTATCTTCCTTTGTACAAACTCTGGCAATTCCTCCTCCAGGTAAATCAAAAACTATTGGTTGTCCGGTACTTCCATTTGAAGCTTGTCCTATTTTTATCATATGTTTTTGATTGTCAGCGGAGATAAGGAAATCTTCAGCAGCAGATGCTGTCTTATTTCCAATTAAAATGGCAGTAGGAATTATAATTCTTTCTTTTTTAGAGAGTTCTATTTTATAAGGATTATAAGGGAATGAGTAGTAATAGTTATCATTTAATGATAGTAATGCTTGCTTGTTTTTTTGTTTGCGTTTTTCAGAAACATTTATAGTGTCTTTAGGTTTTGTCCATCTGCCCCAAGCTTTATATGCTGGTATATGTAATCTACTTCTTGAAGTTGATTTCAGAAGTATATCGTCTTTTGTGAAATATTGTAAGATTTGCCATCCGACGTTAGAGCTCCCTCCATTATTAGATCGTAAATCAATTATTAGTTTTTCAGCCTTTCTAATTTCAGGTAATTTTTCGAGAAACATTGAGATGATTTTAGGGTCAGAAAAACCATTAAGGGCCAAGTATGCTATGTTATTTTCTTTCCATTTGAATTCCAATAATTTTTCTTGTTTATATGGTGGATAAATCTTTTTGTCGGTTAATTCCTGGTGAGTTACTTTAAGGTTAAAAATTTGTCCATTTGGTTTTTTAAGTTCAAGATTGTATTTAGTTCCTTTTGGAGAACTCAATAGTCTCGATATCATCTTATTTTCAAGAACATAATTTGTTGAAGATGCAATGTAAGGTTTAACATATTTGTTTGCATATTCAATTGTTGGTATGCCGTTAACTTTGATTATTTCTGTTCCAATAGGAATTTCATTTTTTTTGTTTTCGGTAATACCTGTTACTATTGCTTTTCCTTCAATATTAGTTAGTTGGATATAATAATCACCAAAGGCCGTGTTATAAATTAATTTTCTTAAAGATTTTGATAGATGAATGCTTGTATGTCCATCTTTTAACGTTGCGCAAAACTTTCTTAGGAGGCGATAATACTCATAGTCATTTTGTGTTTCTTGAACTTTATTGATATATTCTTTATAATCATTATTCCACTTTTCTTTATCAACTTTATTTAAATATATGAAGTTGTAGTTTACTTCTTGCCAGAATTTTGAGAGTCCATAAATTTTGTCTTCTTTAGAAAGAGTATTAGGTAGGTTAACTTGTGAAAAAATATTTCCACAAACTAGTAATAGTATAAACGTAATATGTGCTTTTGTCATAATTTAAGATTATAGATAGAGTAATGTTAATGGGATTTATTGTTGTTTAGAAGTTGGATGTTTGAAATATCAGCTTGCCAAATATTGGGAAGGCCGTTATGAATCGATTTTAGTTCTTCTAGTAGTTGATTATTGTCAATCTTCTTGTCTCTAGGTTTATAATTTGCAGCTTTTTCAACTCTTAGACTGGAAAAAAACAAAGTTTTACCATCGGAAGATAAACCAGGCTGCCCTTCATTAGCTCTCGTATTAATTTTGTCTCCGAGATTTTTAGGTTTACTCCAAATTCCGTTATTATTAAAACTGACAAATAAATCTTTGCCCCCTTTTCCATTTCTATTATTACTTACGAAAATTATAAAGCTTTTATCAGGTGCAATCACGGGATCCAGATCGAAATAATTATCATTGTTGAAATTTAAGGACACTGCCGATCCATATTTTCTTCCGTCAAAATTTGAATAGTATATATTAGATCCAGATCTAGTGCCACTTGAAAAGAAAAGAGTATTGTCTTTAGATAGACTAGGATAAACAGGGTTTTGTATCTCTTTATTAAATTCATTTATAACTGGATAAGGAATTGAATTATTGGTGAGAGGTAGGTTTATAAACCAAAAGCCATAATGGGCGGATTTTGATTTATGTTGAGAAGGTCTGTCTGATATAAAAATTAATCTCCTTTGATCAGGTGATATAAATGGATCGGCGTCTCTATATTTACCAGAGAACTTTGCTAATTTTGGCGTTGACCAATTTCCGTTTTTGTCTTTTGTGCTAACAACGATGGACATTCTTCTCCAGTCAGGGAGTAAAGCTTTGGTAAAATAAGCGATATTATCTTCTTTGTTTCGGGTTTGATTGAACTCGAAATCTGTTGAAGATATGGTTCCTTTTCCTACTATTTTAAGATTGTTGATTGCATTTTTAGAGCCTCGAGTTTTAACCTCGTTTTGGGCTATTGTATTTTGAATACTTGTTGTAAATAGTATAATTACATATATTATGTTTTTGAAAGGAAAATTTACTTGTTTAGTGTACTTCGTTTTCATTTTATGTATCATTCAATATTTTTTCATTAAAAATTTGTTTTACAATACCAGCTGATTTCTGTATTAAAACCAGCTGATTCAAATTTGGATATTTCTTGATTTGCTGAATTAATATTGATACTTGAAATGAGCCCTTTCGTACTTAAACACCATGTTGATTCAATTGGGATTAAATCAATTTTTAAACTATCTCTTTTTAAACTCGGCTTTTGCGCGTAGAAAGAATTAAGTTGTACAAATAACTCTTCTTCATTTAAGACAGTTAGAAGGTTAGTGTCAATGACATGCTCTACTGATTTAGTTGTGTCTTTTTTACTAATTAATTTCCATCCAATTCTAACCGGAGTACCATTTTTAACTGCAGTAATTAATAACTCTTTCGAACCCTTAATTTTATTGCCATTTGGGTCGATTTTATATATTAATTTCCAGGATGAAGAGTTGTTTTTTTTGTCATTTACTTTGTGACAAGAAATTACACTAAGTATCAAAAGAATCATTATTCTATTCATGAGTAAGTTGTTTTTTAAAAAATTAACGAACAATAATTTTTGAGATAAACGGTACGTCAGTATTCTCAAAAACCACTTTAATAATATGTATTCCTTTAGGGAGATAACTTATTCGTAAACCTGAACTTGTATTTTGAACTTGTTTTGGATTTAAGTTGATTTTTTTGCCTAGAATATTGTATAATTCTATCTTTTTTATTTGTTCATTATTAAGAATGTCAATAAAGATTTCTTCATTTATCGTGGGGTTTGGATAAAGAGATATCTTATGAATAAAATCATTATTATCAAGACCTAAAGTAGTATTGTTAAACTCTATAGGTCCGAGATCAGGAGTGTCCTTTCTAGCGTTACCATAAATATCAAAGTTGATTTGATTAATGATTGAATTATCGATTATTGGAGATCCATTTTCAATTTTAAATATTAGGTTGTTTTCTGATGAAATTTCTGGGTTTTGTACTATGGAGTTGCTTGAGAACTCAGGAGGTGTTATACCACTGTTAGAAGAAGAGTAAAATAAGTTATTATCGATAACATACTCTTGGTCGTCTTTTTCTCTTCCTGTGTCGAAGTATACTTTACTAATATCATATAAGTCATAAAATATATTATCAGTTAATATTATTTTTAAATTTTCTCTATCACCAAATGTGGTCTCAACTGCTGAATGAGTTCCTTGATCTGGGAAATTCGGATCTCCTGCGCCAAAACCGTAAATTAAATTGTGATGAATGTTTATATTACCTCCCATTGCTGAGTCGTTAATGTCAAGTGCTGTAGCACTTATATTTAATCCTTCAGCTGGGAAATCAACAGGACCTAGTCCTGTATTAATGAAAATATTATTAAAAACCTCCCAATCATTGTCCCAACAAATTCCATCTCCTCCGCCTGACGCTGACTCAGATGAACCAATACTCAATCCACCACCTCTTTGATTAACAACTACGTTGTTATGAATTTTAACAGTGCCATTAAAGCCTCCACAATTGCCTGAAAAACTTTCGTCATATTGATGAATTCCATATTTAGCTTTGTTATTTAATAGATAATTCCAACCAAATTCATAAGGATCCACTTTTAAACCATCCTCTCTTACAGTAAAATAAGTAGTATGTTCAAATTTAGATGTTAAATCACAACCCCATTCTTCAATTTGATTTCCAAATATTTTACAATTAGAAATATTAATTCGTCCTCCTACAATTGCACCAGCACCTCCGTCTTGACAAGTGTTTTCCATTCCAGTAATATAATTTCCAATTATTCGACCATCTTTATTCGTTTCAATGCCGTAACAAACATCTCCCGATCCTCCTAAAGGTTGATTATCTCCAGGTTCTGGGACTGGAAAGTTTCCTGCTTTGGCAGTATACTTCGATACAACAAATCCAGATGATAAGTAAAAATTGATACCTCGATTTCTTGCTTGTGTTAAAACTCTACTATTAGGATATGCGATTAGTGCAGTTTGATTATTTACAGAGCTATTTATCCCGCTAACAATTATTCCTCGTCCGCTTTGTCCAGTTGTAACATTACTAACATCTTCAACACCATCGTGAGCATAAATTAATTCACCTCCTTTTATATTTTTAAGCGCTCCTTTTGTGTCTGGACTTATAGTTTGCCATGGATTAGAGAAGCTTCCATCACCAGTGAAATTATCACCTGTTGGTTTTACATGATAAATAACACCATCTCGTATTGTAAATGGTAAACTATTAGAGTTTACACCATTTATAGTTACAAATATTTCTCCTATTCCAGAAGCTGCATTAGGTATTGAAACGGCTATTTCTTGCATAAGTAAGGGGTCGAAAAGATTTGAAGGCCCACTAGGTAGTTCTCCATCGGCATTTTTCCAGTAATATATGTATGACATATTATGGATTACGCCCTGAGAATCTTTAAATGAAATGATTGATTCATTTTGTGAGGCTCCAAGGTTTTGTCCCCAGATTGTTACAATGGCACCTTCTCCATTTCCATCGTTTAATCCTGTGCCAGGACCATTTGTTATATCTGTAAAGTTTAATATTGGGTTTTGCGAGTAAATGGTAGTTTGAATGGTTATTAGAAATATTATAAATAGGGTTACTTTCTTAGTAATTTGTAGTGTTGTTTTCATAATGTGGTACTTGTGTTTTTAACTTAGGCTTATATCAGAGATGCCGAATGAATTATTTAGTTTTTCAAGAAATAATGAAAGAGTTTTAATTTCTTCCTTAACCTCATTAACTCTGGATTTTGATTTGTATATTTTATTTGTGATAGTGTCTCGGCCATCTGCTGTTTTAATTGTGATCAACAGATTTTGAGTGAATTTTGAGTTAGAGCTGGTTTGGTGGAACAAAGACATTTCAAGAAAATTTGAAATTTTTTGCTCTTCTTTTTTAAAAATGTAAAGTGGTTTTATGCCCCGTTTTGTTTTTTTTGAAACTCTATAGTTATCTTTTAACTTATCAATTATGAAAGTCTGATTGGTGTTTTTTACCGTAGAATTTATGATTAAAGGGGTTAGTGAAAAATCACCAAAACCTACATCTACTAAATATTCTTTCTTTTCAATTTTGACAATTAGAGCCAAATGATCATAATTTGGGCCATAACCTTTAGTTTTATCGAAAACTCTTCCTGAGATAATCCAAGTATTAAAGTTTAAGGATTTTAAGAGATGAAAGAATAGTCCATTTAGTTCATAACAAATTCCACCTCTATTGTTAGTTATAATTTTATTATAAAGTTTACTTTTCTCTAAATTTAGAGGCTTTCTTATGTGAATATCAATATTCTCAAAAGGGATATTAAATAAATGATGTGCATGCAATTTATTAAGCGTCTCAATTGAGGGAGAAATATTTCCTGAATATCCAATTCTTTTTAAATAACTTTCTACAAACATATTAGCTTATTTATCGGTTAAAGAATTGTCTGTCTAACTCTATATATTGAACTTCACTATTTTTAACGCTATCCCATTTGTGTTCTTTTGTATAACCAATTTTTCTTGTAAAGAATAGGTGTTTACGATTGGGAGTGATATATGGGCAGAAATAATCCCATTGTTGATTAAAGTCTTTGTTCAGGAATAAGTCTTTAAGTGGCTGCCATTTACCATTTTTTCTTTTAGAAATAGAAAATCCTTTACCACCATTTGATTTTGTAGTGATTAAGTACTTTTCATCTGGTGTGATATAAGTGCTTCTAGATGAATTAGAATCGTTAATTGGAATTCCAACATTTACTGGTTTGGCAAATCTATTCCTTCCGAGATACTGAGCTCTGTATAAATCTCGTTTTCCGTATCCACCAGGGCGATTAGAGGTAAAATATAGGCTTCCATCGTTAACAACAATTGGATATGATTCAACATATTTTTTAGTTGAAATATGTGATGGTAATTTGAGTGCTTTCTGCCATTTCCCGTTTATTTTATTACTTACGTAAATATCCGGCGGTGATTTTTCTGCATAGTCATTTGGACTAATACCTAAGAAATACATCTTTTTGCCATCTATTGTAATTGTTGGATCAATAGCTACAGATCTTTTAATTTTATCTTTAAACATGAAAATGGGTGTTGGTTTTTGCCATTTTCCATTTTTATATTCAGAATGATGGATTATGAATGACTTTTTAATTCTTCTTGTGAAGAACAATTCTGTGAAGTCGTTATTGAAAACTGTATTAACTTCAAGATTTACAGTGTTAACAAGACCAGGAGCAAAATTTGTTATCGAATTCTTAGTTGTTGTTTTGAGAATCTTTTGTCCACCGCATCCGGTTAGAAATAAATTAAGTATAACTAATAATGCTACTTTGTTTTTTAAGAAAATTAGAAGTTGTTTAATCGATGTCTTTTTCATTTTTTAAATTATATATAATTAAAGTGATCATTGATAATGCACTTGAGATTAAAAAGCCTAGAAATAGATTTGTGTTTGGAGAGTTACTCATAAATGAATACAAAACGGATATTAGTGTTCCTAAAATCATAACCAAGAAATTGTGAATTGATGAACCAATACCTGCAATATGAGTTATTCTATTCATGGCGAGAGAGGTTGCATTTCCAAAAATTAAGCCAATAGACAAGAATTGAAGTACAGTCAAAACTACATATACTGAAAGCGAAACGGAGCTATATAATAGGAATAGTATAAAATACATGGAGGAAACAACTAACAATGCCTGTAAGCTCCTTCGGATAATTATGGTTGGTGTATATTTATTCAATAATAATCGATTAGATAATGTTGAGATTATTAAGATTATTGATAGAATAAAAAAGACGAATAAAAAGTTATTCTGTAATCCATAATGAATTTTAAAAATGTCAGAATATGAACTTAAATACAGAATAAAGACACCTTCAATTAAACCTAATATTAGAGTGTAAAGTATTGTAGGCCTACTTCTTTTAAATTCATTGAAGTTTTTCTTAAAATTCTTTCTAGAAAGAGGGATTCTATTGGAAGTAACTAATGTTTCTCTTTGTCGTGTGTAAAACCAAAGAATTGTAGTTAAGAAGAATAATATTTGGAATAATATAATGGCTTTCCAGTTAAATGAATTATTAAGTAACTGGCCAATTACTGGAGCTATCATTGGAATGAGAAGGAATACACTCATTACGCTAGACATTACTTTATTCATTTTTGTACCTTTAAATGAATCAGTTATTATAGATATGCTAACTGTTCTAAAGGATGAAGCGCCTATGCCTTGAATTACTCTTCCTAAGAGCATAATATTTAAGGTTTCAGATTTTAAGCTAATTATCAGGCCAGTCATGAAAATAAAAGCTCCTATGAGAATACTTTTTTTTCTCCCTATGGAGTCTGAAAGAGGTCCGAAGATGATTTCCCCAATTCCTAATCCAATAAAAATTGACGTAATAATCCATCCTAATTGAGTAGGTGTACTGGCTAAAAATGTCTCTCCAATACTTGGAAGTGCTGGAATTAAAGAATCAATTCCTAATGCAATATTAGACATTAACAATGCAATGATAATTACTGTCTCTATTTCTTTAATAGGAATTGACTCTCTTTTTATGGTTTTTGGCATTACTTTAATTATTATTCTCTTTAAAGTTTAAGCCAATAATTTTCGCCTCCTCTAGCGATTGAAAATACTTCTCTTTTTTTTCTATGAATGCTGATCCATATAACTTTTTCTTTTTAAAATCTATGTAAAGTGTTACTAGCGATGCGTGTTCTTGAACTATAAAGCTCAAGAAATATTTTTTTTTCGCCACTTTGATTATTTTGTAGCCAACTTTTCCTTTTACTCCTTTATAGGGGCCTTCAGTCCATTCGAAATGGTACAAGTTATCCTGAAATTTTCCTTTAACTTTTCCTCCATCCTGATATTGATATACCATTGTAGTACCATTTATGTTTGGAGTATTTTTTGATTTTTGAGAGAAGCAATTATTTACCGTAGATAATGCGATCAATAATATTAGTATGAATTTGTTCATGATTTTTAGTTTAAAAAAGTAGAGTCCTGATAAAGACTCCAAAGTTGTTTTTATAAATATTAGGTACATTAAACTGATCAAAATTGGCTGCCAATCCGAATTGATAGTTTTTTAATTGAAGTCCAGCTCTAAGCTGCTGGTAACTTCTAAAAATTTGAGAAAAATTTGTGGTTGCTAAAAACTGAGCTCTTAAATAGATACTAGTTTTATTGCTAATTTTTGGTTTGTATTCTATTAAAGCGAAATTTGATAGCTCCATTACTCCGTTTAAATTCACAGAAGGAAAAACAACAACGAGTAAGTTTTTCTTAAAAAATGAATATTGTAAACCTGTAGTAAAAAACGATCCAGGACCTTGTATTTCTCCTCCAAAGCCTATGCTAAGTCCTTTCCAAATTTTTTGAGATAGAAATCCAGTAATGAAATAATGGTTGTCTTGATTGTCACTCCAGTTTGCATCGAAACTACTTACGTTAAAAAAATTTAATCCATTATCATTTAAATTTTTGGATATTACGTGTTGATAGTAAAAAGATCTTGAACCAAGAAGTGTTTCAACAGGAATAGGGGATTGCGTTTTTTTAATTTGAGAATTTTGAGCATGAATGCTTAATTGCAATAGAAGAGATAATATGGCAGCTACTTTTATCTTACAACTCATTTTTTATAGTTTAGCTACAACATTTGGATAATTTCCAATTACCTGCCATTTATCATTATCTAAAATGATATGAATGTAAGAATGGAATATGAGTGCTTTACTTTCTAGTACGACTTCCATCATTGCAGTATTATCAAATATTTTAGAATCTATGATGTTAATTGATCTTGGAAGTCCTCCAAAAGTCTTGTCCTTTATGTAGTCTAAATATTGATTTTTTCCAATATTATAAACACCTGGTTTTCCGAAAAAGCCGTATTGTGTATTTATATAATTATCATGAATAACTGTTTCTAGAAGTTTTACATCACTATTGTCTGCAGCATTAATAAATGTGTTTAGAGCGTTTTTAACCTTTTCTATTTTTTGTACGTTTTCTTTTTTGGCATTTTCATCTGATGTCATTCTTTTATAATTTTAAGATTATACTTTTAGGACAATTCAAAGTATGATAGTGTGACAACTATCCTTAGTATGTTACAATTCTGGATCCTTTTGTTGAAATCCTTTGATTTTTGTCACGTTTTCATTTTGTGGTTTGTCATATCTTATTGATATATTTATTTATGAAAGATTCATTCTATAGAAAACTTAGAGTTTATGCCTACAATATCATTGGTATCTATGACGATGCCAATGATATTGTACAAGATGTACTTGAAAAATTCATCAAGGTTGAAAAATCAGGAATTGAAAATGAAGAAGCCTATTTAATTCGGATGGTAATTAATTCTTCAATAAATTTTAAGAATCGGATGAAAAAATTTTCTACTTATGGGAGATGGTTACCAGAACCTGTTCAAACTGATTCTGCAGATTCTATGTTAGAAAGGGAGTTAATAGCTGATTATGCATTGATGGTTTTATTTGAAAAGCTTAATCCGAAAGAGAGAGCTGTTTTCATATTAAAAGAAGGTTTCGATTATAAACATCATGAGATTGCCGAAGTTCTAGATATAACGGATGCAAATAGCAGGAAACTTTTGGGACGTGCAAAATTAAAACTAGGAAATGGGGTTTTTGTTGGAAGACAAATGAAACGACATGATATATCTCCTTTTTTAAAAGCTTTAAATTCTTCCGATATTAATAAACTTGAATCTCTTTTTTCTGAAAATATTTCTTTTTCTGCAGATGGAGGAGATTCTGTTCAAGTAGTGGCTACGAACACGATAGGGAAATCCAATATTTCTAAATTACTGGTTATAGTTTATAAGAATTTTCTTAATGATAAATCTTATAAGATAAGTGTTATGAATCATCAAGTTTCAATTGTTTATAAATCTCAAGAGCGAACTAATAGTTGTTTGTTGTTTAGCTTTAACGACGAAGGGTATATTGAGTCAATTTATTCTGTCGTTGATCCATTTAAACTAACAAATTTTTAAAAACTTGTCACTTTTTAATGTTGACGTTTGTTATATAAGAAACAATTTCAAATGAAAACATTATTAAGAATAGACTCGAGCTTTAATTCTGACAGATCTTTTAGCAGGATGATGGCCGATTATTATGTTAAATGCTGGGAAAAGGAAAATCCAAATGGTAGAGTCTTTTATAGGGATTTAGATACTGAAGTTATTTTGCCTTTAACTTCAAAGACCTATGCTGCATTTTATAACGGTGAAAACTCTGAAGGGTGTTTAGGTGTTTCAGATTCGTTAATTGATGAGCTATACTCAGTTGATGAGATTTTAATTAGTTCGCCAGTTTTTAATCATTCAATTCCAAGCAATTTAAAAGCATATATAGATCAAATAGTTAGGATTAATAGAACTTTTGAATATGATGAGGAAACTGGAGATCGACGCGGTTTACTTACAGGAAAGAAGGCCAGTGTTATAGTTTCTAGAGGAGGTAAAGAAAAAAGTGATGGGGTTGAGAAGTATTTATCAGGAATATTAGATTATATGGGGGTTTCTGAAGTAGATGAGTTTTCAATATCAGGTACTGTTTATAAAGATGTAGACGAGAGAGTGGTGGAAGTTAAAAAAAGAATAGAGACTAAGTTTGATAAAGTACCACTATGAAGAGTGAGAAGATTTTTTTCGAAGATGTTTTAGTTAATAATGCATTAGTTTTAAAGGAAGGTGATGGAGAAAAATTAGAGGTTAATGGTAACTCGGTTGTTTTAAAAATTAGTAGCGAGAACACTGATAATCAGCTTGGTGTTTACGAGGTAAATCTAAAACCGTCATCAATGGGTGCTAAACCGCATTATCACAGATTTATGGATGAAACTTTTATTGTTTTAAAAGGAAGTCCAACTGTTACTATGGGAGAAAAGGAGATGGTACTTTCTGAAGGTAGTGTGGTTTTTGTACCTAAATTTACTGTTCACGGTTTTAGAAATGATTCTCATTCTAATTGTAAAATGCTTATTGTTTTTAATCCTGCAATGAGGAGAGAGGGATTTTTTAGGGGGTTATCTTATTTGTTGAATAAGGACAAATTGGATAGTACTAAGTTTAGAAAACTTTATAATAAGTACGATAGCTATTTAGTAGAGTAGCTCTAAATTTAGTTGTTTATATAGTTTAGTTTTCTCTCCTCCCAAATAAATATTTTTTACTTGGGATTACTGGAACAGTCTTCATTTTTTTTAAAAAATTTTTAAATGTTTTTGACTGTTCCTTTTTTGTTGATTTATGGAATCTCTTTCAAAATTATTAATGTCTTTCTCGTTTTTATCTGATGTAGATATCGCAGACGGTGTGAATAGGATGTATACGAAAGTATTGGAGAAGAACGACTTTTTAATTCGTTCAGGTAAAACCTGCGATTGGTTAGCCTTTGTAAGCTCGGGAATAATTCGTAATTATTATATTTCGTCCAAGGATGAAGAAGTAACTTACTGTCTAACATTTCCCGGAAACTTTATTACGGCTTGGTCTTCTTTTATCTCTAGTACAAATACGTTTGAAAATATTCATGCGCTTACAAATGCCGAGTTGATTATTTTAAAGAAGAGTGATTACTATGAACTAATATCATCAAGCGAATCTTGGCTAAGATTCTTTAATTTTTTCACAGAGCAATCATATATTTTAATGGAAGATCGATTGTTAAGTATTCAAATGGTAACAGCAAAACAACGATATAGAAAATTATTAATAAGTAATCCTGAGTATGTTCAATATGTTCCTTTAAAATACATAGCATCTTATCTAGGAATTTCACAACGTCATTTAAGTCGATTAAGAGCAGAGATTTCAAAATTTGATAATATTAAAAAGTAAAGAAGGAATCAAGGATGTTCTGCTGAATTAAATTAAAGATTGTAAGAATGGCTCAAAAGTCATATTTAATCCAAAAATTATTTAGAGAATACAATTTAAGAATGAAGATTTACGAAAGAATATTAAGAAAAAGTTTTAATATTAATACCATTGCTCTTATTACCAGTTTAGTGACTGTTATATTTTTAATGGCGCAAATAAGATTAATGAGTAGGCAAACACAGGTTTTCATTAACCAAGCGAAGAATAGTTCTTGGCCGAGATTATCTGTAACTATGCATAGAGGATTTACGAGTGATGGGCATGTTAAATTTCTGAAGTTGAATATAGCCAACAAAGGAGTTGGTCCTGGGATTATCGAGGATATTAATTTTGCCTACAAAGGTCGGGAATTTAATACTTGGTGGGACTTTTATGGAATTATTAAGGTACCAGATTCTATTACTCGAGGTCATAGAGACGCGGGAATATATAAGGGATTCGTATTAAGTCCAAATGAAACCTTTAATATGGTGGATTGGTCGGGAAATAAAGAATTGTCGAGTTTTATTCATGAGCGTATAGATGATGTAAAGTTGAAGATTAAATTTAAATCAATTTATGATGATGTTTGGATTTTAGAGAAAGAATATTCTTCTGATTTATATTCTTCTGATTTTGATTTAATAACTAAAGTTCAATAACAATATTGAATATATATAATTTAGTATTAGTTTATTTGTTTCTGCATTCTAAGGGCTTTTAATTTTCTGATCTCTTTGGGCATTCGGGATTAAATAGTGCTTTCTACGTATTATCCTTTTATCTAAGGTTGTTACAAATAATTTTATGCTCTATTTGTTTCTATTTATTAATTTTTAAAGACTTTCTCAATTAAAAGTATAGTTGTATTTCTTTAATTGTTAAATGCTCTCAAATCCAATTTTCGCATCAATTTGAGCCAAAATATTAAGAGTACATAGTTCCATTGCCTCGAATCCTTGATCTGTTGTAATTTCTTCTCCTAATCGTCCTTGATATTTATATTCTTCATTTAAAATAGGAAATTGAATAGCAACATAAGCAATATCTTTTCTAGTGTTCACAGAAAGATAGCTTCCACTTGGTGAGGAAAAATTAGGTAGTTTTAATCCAACTTTATCTAGATTTGATTAGGGATCCATTGAAATACTTTTGGTGTTGATTAAATAAACTTGATATCTAATTTGAAACTTTGAGTAAATTCAATTATAACTTTTATAGGAATGTTAAGTATTTTGGATTTAAAGTATAAAAAAAGCTCTCAAAACTTTGAGAGCTTTTTGCGGTCTGGACGGGACTCGAACCCGCGACCCCATGCGTGACAGGCATGTATTCTAACCAGCTGAACTACCAGACCGTTGCGCTATTGCGGGTGCAAATATAGCACCCTTTTTGGTTTCTGCAAACTTTTTTAGAAAAAAAATTAAAATTTATTTCTACTCACTAAATATGTGGTGAGAATTTTATTGTAGTTCTCATTGATATTCACGGGAATATAGTTGATTTTGTACTGCAGACATTTATTTTTTAAATTTTCAAAAAAATTGGCGATTTCCTTGTTGTAAGACTCTTTTACGCTTTCTGCATATAAATTTATTTGCTGCCCTGTTTCAACATCCACGAATTTTTTAGGTGAATTTTCAAAATCAAAGTCATATTCTAACTCCTTGTCGAAGGTGTGAAATAAAATTACTTCGTGTTTGTTGTATTTTAAATGTCTTAAGGCATCAAATAGTTCTTCATTGTCTTTCGAAGGCTGAAACATATCTGTAAATAGAAATATCATTGATCTTCGATGTATCTTCTGGGCAATTTCGTGTAAATACTGGTATGTTTCCGTTGCTTTTGATGCTTTGGGCTGCTGTAATAAAGATTCTAACTGATGTGTAAGTATCTTTCTATGACGATCACTTCCTTTCTCAGGAGCGTAAAATTCATAAGAATCAGAGTATACGCTTAAACCAACAGCATCTCTTTGTTTTTTAAGTAACTCAATTAAAGAGGCAGCAGCAACTATTGAAAAACCAATTTTATTTAGATCATCAAAACGCTGTACTTTTTTTAAAGGATAATGCATAGAAGATGAATTATCTATAATGATATGACATCTTAAATTTGTTTCTTCCTCGTACTTTTTAGTATATAATTTCTCTGTTTTTGCAAATAGTTTCCAATCTATATGCTTTGTGTCCTCTCCTTTGTTATAAAGCTTGTGCTCTGAGAATTCCACGGAAAATCCATGATATGGACTTTTATGCATTCCTGTAATAAAACCTTCTACCACTTGTTTTGCTAGAAGATCTAAATTTTTTATTTCAGAAGATTGTAATTGGGAAAGATCTATTGCCATTTACCGAAAATAAAAAAGGTTTGACATTTGTCAAACCTTTTTTATGAAATAATTTTGTTTACTAATTATAACGCAGCGTCTATTTTATCAGTATACGCTTTTTTAGGAGCTGCTCCAACTTGCTTCGCAACAACTTCACCGTTTTTGAAAACTAAAACTGTAGGGATATTTCTCACTCCATATTTAGCTGCAAATTCTTGGTTTGCGTCTACATCTACTTTTCCAACTACTGCTTTACCTTCGTATTCTTTACTGATTTCGTCAATGATCGGTCCAACCATTCTACAAGGTCCACACCAAGTTGCCCAGAAATCTACTAAAACAGGCTTATCAGATTTCAATACTGTTTCTTCGAATGTTGTATCTGTAATTTCTAATGCCATTCTTTTGTCTTTAATCGTTAATGCCCACAAATGTAAGAATTTATTTTTCTATTCTCACTTTCAAATAGATTGGTTTTTCTTATTAATAAATCAATTTTCTAAATATCTTCCCTTGGTTATTTTTATAGTAAGATAATAATAGTAAATTTGCCAGCAACTTAAGAGGAAAGATTTGGTTATGATTGCAACCTCGTAAAAAAATGCTAAAGCAGTAATGTTTGGCTTCTTTTGCGACAAACTTTCCACTTACTAATTTTAATAAACAACGAAATATGTCATACTTTTTTACATCAGAGAGTGTATCTGAAGGGCATCCAGATAAAGTAGCGGATCAAATTAGTGACGCTTTAATAGATAATTTTTTAGCTTTTGATCCTAATTCAAAAGTGGCTTGTGAAACATTAGTAACTACTGGTCAGGTAGTATTAGCAGGAGAAGTAAAATCTAATATTTATTTAGACGTTCAAAAAATTGCTAGAAATGTAATCAACAAAATCGGTTACACAAAGAGTGAATATATGTTTGATGGAAACTCTTGTGGAGTTTTTTCAGCAATTCACGAACAATCAGATGATATTAACAGGGGAGTAGATAGAGCTAAAAAAGAGGAGCAAGGAGCAGGAGATCAAGGAATGATGTTTGGTTATGCTACTAACGAAACTGAAAATTATATGCCTTTGGCCTTAGATTTGTCTCACTTAATATTAAAGGAGTTAGCAGATTTAAGAAGAGAAGGGAATGAAATTAAATACTTACGTCCAGATGCGAAAAGCCAGGTGACAATTGAGTATTCTGATGATAACGTACCACAAAGAGTAGAAGCAATTGTAGTTTCAACTCAGCATGATGATTTTGGTGGAGATGATGAAATGTTAGCTAAAATTAGAAAGGATATTAAAGATATTTTAATGCCTAGAGTAATTGCTAAATTACCTTCTCAAATTCAAACTTTATTTAATGATGATATTAAATATCACATCAATCCAACTGGAAAGTTCGTGATTGGTGGACCTCATGGAGATACTGGATTAACTGGTCGTAAGATTATTGTTGATACTTATGGAGGTAAAGGAGCGCATGGAGGTGGAGCTTTCTCTGGAAAGGATCCAAGTAAAGTAGATAGAAGTGCTGCTTATGCTACTCGTCATATTGCTAAAAACTTAGTTGCAGCAGGACTTGCAGATGAGGTTTTAGTTCAAGTTTCTTATGCTATTGGAGTTGTTGAGCCAATGGGAATTTTTGTTGATACTTATGGAACAGCGAAGGTAGATTTAACAGATGGTGAAATCGCTGCTAAAGTTTCTGAGATTTTTGACATGAGACCACATGCTATTGAGGACAGATTAAAACTAAGAACTCCTATGTATAGTGAAACAGCTGCATATGGACACATGGGTAGAAAGAATGAAGTAATTTCTAAGAAGTTTGTTCAGCCAAATGGTGAAGTGAAAGAGGTTGAAGTAGAATTGTTTACTTGGGAAAAACTTGATTACGTTGCGAAAGTAAAAGAGGCTTTCGGTTTATAGTGAACTGAAAAGTTTAATCATAATTTTAAAAAGGCATTTTGTACTACTACAAAATGCTTTTTTGTGTTAAACATGTTACAATTGTGTAACAAATATGTAACATATTTAGAGTTTGATTTCTTGTAACCCTTTTATTTATTGTGTTTTATGGAGTTTGTTGATGTGAAACAATTTTAAAATATAAGTTGAAATCGTGAAGTTATCTTTGTAACAGGGAATTATATAAAAGTCAAAATAAATTTAATAATTATGGGGAAATTATTACTTAACAAAATAGGATTAATCACGAAACGCGCTTTAAACATTCTAGCTGAATCAGGAAGAGCAGCAAGTTATGCGTTAAAGCATTAAGGAGAAATAGAAAGAAAAGAAAAGCACTACGTTTGTAGTGCTTTTTTTATGTCTTATTATTAAATAGTTTCCTATTTTATTTGAATTACGTAAGGCATTCTTGCTTGAATCCCTTCCATGTTTTTAAATTCATTAATTTGACGGAATAATTCATAGTTTTCACTACCAATAGCCTCTTTAATGATTTCTTCTTTATTAACTTTTCCGAAAGGAGAGATGTTGAACATTTCTTTAATATTCTTTTTATAACTAGGATAGTTTCTAATTCTATAGCTTTTGATATCAGCTAATTGAACTGCTGCATTAATCGCATCTTCTAATCCACCCAATTCGTCAACTAATCCGTTTTCTAAAGCTTCTTTACCAGTCCAAACTCTACCTTGTGCAATAGCATCAACTTTTTCAAAAGTCATTTTTCTTCCTGTAGCGACTCTATTTACGAAAGTAGTGTAGATTTGCTCAACACCTTCTTTGGTAACATCATAAAACTTTTGATCCATTGGCTCAAATAAGCTGTAAGAAGCACTTTTATTCGTTGAAACTTGCTCCGCATTAATTCCCATTTTCTGAGATAATTCGTAAGCATTAGGAAGTGCACCAAAAACTCCAATTGATCCGGTAATGGTAGTTGGTTCTGCAACAATTACATCTGCATTACAAGCAATATAATAACCACCAGAAGCTGCCAAGTTACCCATAGATACAACTAAAGGTTTTTCTTTTTTAGCTAATTCTAGTTCTCTCCAAATTAATTCAGAAGCTAAAGCACTTCCACCAGGAGAATTTACTCGTAAAACAATTGCTTTTACTTTTTTATCTTTTACGGCCTTTTTAATTGCTCTATTTATCATTCCTTGACCAATCACATCTTCATTACCTTCTCCATACATGATTTGCCCTTGAGCATAAATTACAGCAATCTTATCTTTTGCAGTTGAAGAAATTCTTCCTTTTCCAGATTTAATATAATCCATTAAATCAATTGTATTAGACTTTGTGTCTACTGCGTTATTAAGCTTTTCTGTGTATTCATCTTTATAGATGATTCCGTCAATAAGTTTGTTTTTAAGTGCTAATTCAGCATTTCTTCCTTCAGAATTATCTGCAATTAAGTTTAATTGCTCAACAGAAATATTTCGTGTTTTACTAATGTTACTAGTAAATTCTGACCATATAGAAGTTAAGAATGAAGTTATTTGTTCTCTGTTGGCATCACTCATTTTATTTTCTAAGTAAGGTTCTACAGCACTTTTGTATTTACCATGACGAACAACTTCCATTTTCACACCATATTTATCCTCAAAATCTTTGTAGTATAATATTTCAGAAGATAATCCTGAAAAATCTATTTGTCCAACTGGATTTAAGAACAAACTATCTGCAACAGAACTTAAATAATAGTTCTTCTGAGAGTAAACATCATTGTAAGCATAAATGAATTTCCCAGATTCTTTAAACTCTTCTAATTTTTTTCTAATCGCTTGAGTTTGTGCCATACCAGCACCAATAGCATTAGTTTTTATGCTAATTCCTTTAATGTTATCATCTAACTGAGCATTTTCAATAGCGTTTAAAACTTTATCTAATGATAATTTTTCGCTGTCAAGTTCTAAAGCCTGAGCAAGTGGACTCGTATCTTTTGGTGCATAATCTTTAATTTGTTTTGCTAAATCTAATTCTAAAACAGAGTTAGGTTTAACTACAATTTCATCGCCACCTCCTGCAATGGCAGCAATAAGTAGGAATAAACAGAATAATAAAAAAAGACTAATAAAAAAACCTAAGATTGAGGCTAATAGATTGCGTAAAAACTTCATTTTTTGTGATTAAAATTCGGGGGCAAATATACATTTTTAAGACGAGTTTACCATTGCAAGCGCATGCGGTACTTTCGTTGTGCGAATTCAAAGTAGTTGAATAGCTTATAGTTTACATCATATCCATAATCAACATGAGGATCGTATAATATCAAATTTTCGTAAATGTTCGGATTAAACCTTGACGGATCTCCAACTCTAGAATTCCAAATAGATACATAAAATCGATTCTTATTTTCTAGAAATATTTGAGAATGATATCCAGGAGGTCGCGCAACAGTTACTAAATAATTATTAAACCCTGGGTCAATTATCGTAATCTCATATTCTAAGCTATCATTTTTTATTACAACAGGTTCTTCTTTTGAATTGTTCTGTTGAGTTTTTGAAACTGAACTACAAGAAGCAATAGCAAAAATTAATATGAAGATGATATGTTGAATTTTGACATTCATTACTTATAGAATTGCCTTATAAAGATAAAAAAAAGATACATCATAACAATGTATCTCTTTACTTATAAGGGTGTTAATGTTTTGTTATTTTAACAAATCAGATTGATTAAAAAGGTTGTTTAAGGTGTTTTTTGATTTCTCTTTACCATCTAATAACCAATTTAAATATTCATCTTCATCTGGAGTATATCCTACAGGATTGTTTAAAATTTGTTTTCCGTCGGAACTTAATAAAACATAATACGGCTGTGTATTTGTTTTAAAGAAAATTGTTTGGAAATGCGACCATTTATGACCGTAATTACTAAGCTTTCTTGTTCCACCATTTATTCGGTTCACAATAATTTGCTCTTCTTTTGGAAGTTCTTTCTTATCATCTACATAAAGAGAAATTAATACATAATCATTACGAAGAACATTATCTACTTTTTGAATAGGCCAAACATGTTCTTCCATTTTACGACAGTTTACACACGCATATCCTGTAAAATCTAACATAATTGGTTTATTCTCTTTTTTAGCGTAGGCTAAACCTTCTTTTAAATCTTTAAAACAAGTCAAATTATTAGGACAGCTGTTAGGATGTAAAATACTATATCCTACAGGTGGTGCTAATCCACTTAAAAGAGATAAAGGTGTAAAGGTTTTAGTTTCTTCATTATATCTAAAACCAGTTGCTAAATATATAGCAAAGGCTAATGAAATAACTCCTAATCCAATTCTTGGTATTCCAATTTTTTGCATTGGTGAGTCATGTGGGAATTTAATTTTTCCGAATAAATAGAATGCTAAACCAGCGAAAATGATAATCCAAAGAATCAAGAAAGGTTCAATTTTTAATAAGTTCCAGTGTGCAACTAAATCTGCATTTGATAAAAACTTAAAGGCTAATGCTAGTTCAAGAAATCCTAAAACTACTTTTACTGTTGTCATCCAACCTCCTGATTTTGGTAAAGACTTTAACATGTTAGGGAACATAGCAAAAAGTGTAAAAGGTAAACCTAATGCTACACCAAATCCTGCCATACCTGAAGTTAATTGCCAAGCTCCACCATCAGAAGATAAAGATCCTGCTAATAAAGAGCCTAATATTGGACCTGTACAAGAAAATGATACAATGGCTAGTGTAAGTGCCATAAAGAATACACCTATAATTCCTCCAGAACTTTCTCCTTCTGTTGTTTTGTTTGTCCAACTGCTTGGTAATGTTAATTCGTAAAACCCAAAAAACGATCCTGCGAAGAACACAAAGACAACAAAGAAGATTACGTTTAACCAAATATTGGTAGAAATTTCATTTAGTATATCAGGATTAATAGAATCTAATAAGTGAAATGGAATACTCAATAAAAGATAAACCGCAAGAATAAAGAATCCATACAGCACTGCTTTAGAAATTCCAGCACCTTTTGAGCTATCTTTTTTTGTGAAGAAACTCACTGTTAAAGGAATCATAGGGAAAACACATGGTGTTAACAATGCTAATAATCCTCCTAAGAAACCTAAACCAAAAATACTTAACAAAGATGACGATTCATTTTTCTTTTTAACATTCGAGTTCGAAGTTTCTCCGTCAATTGAATTTAAATCCTCTTCTGGTTGTTTTATATCATTGTTTGAAATACCATATAGTAAGGCAGAAGCTTCCTCATCGCTCATTTCTGCTTTATCACTGTTTTGTTTTTTAGATGCAGTAGAAGATCCAGTACTGAAGAATAAATCTTCAGTTTTTGGTGGCAAACAACGCGTGTCATCACAAACCATAAATTGAACTTGAGCATCAATTTTTACATCTTTTTGAAGAAGTTTTATTTTTTGTTTAAAGGTTGCTTTAAAAGAAAAGTACTTAATCTTCATTTTGAAGATTTTGTCATCTTCAGTTATTCCTTCATCTTCTGAAGTTTTTCCAATTAGTTCATAACCCTCATTTGGTTGAAAAGTGAAAACTGTTGGTCTTGGACCACCACTTGGTATTTCTTGACCATATAAATGCCAACCACTATCAATTGTTGCAGTTGCCACTAAGTAAGATTCGTCTTCAGATATTTTTTCAATACTAGTTTTCCAACTTACTGGTTCAAAAACCTGAGCATAACCAAGAAAAGTAGACAATAAGGTGATATATAGTGAGAAGATTTTCTTCATAAGAGATTATTTTAATGCTATAAGACGTAAATGTAATCTTTTTCATACAAATAATTAAAAGCGGATTTTATTAAATTTAGCTCAAAATTTTAGGAATGAAAAAACGCTGTCATTGGGTCACAAACGATCCATTATATATTGCTTATCATGATGAAGAATGGGGAGTTCCTGTTTATGATGATGCTACGTTGTTTGAATTTTTAGTTTTGGAAACTTTCCAGGCTGGATTAAGCTGGATAACCATTTTAAAGAAAAGAGAAAACTTTAGAGAAGCATTTGATCAGTTTGATTATAAGAAAATCGTGAATTATGATGATGCTAAATTTCAAGAACTAATCAATAATGCAGGAATCATTCGAAACAAGTTAAAGGTTAAAGCAACAATTTCTAACGCAGATGCATTTATAAAAGTTCAAGAAGAATTTGGTTCTTTTTCTAAATACATTTGGGCTTTTACAGATGGTAAACCTATAAAAAATGCATTTGAAAATAGGGAAGATGTTCCCGCAACAACTCCATTGTCTGATAAAATTTCGAAAGATCTAAAGAAAAGAGGGTTTAAGTTTGTAGGATCAACAGTTATTTATGCTTTTATGCAGGCAACAGGAATTGTTAATGATCACACTACAGATTGCTTTAGATATAATGAGTGTAATTAAGTAAAATAAAGAAAACCGGGAATTCCCCGGTTTTTTGTTTTAGTTTTTGTTGTAAGTCCATTTTGTGGAATCTTGTCCTGAACCAACACTTCCTGAAAAGTTCGTGACATTATTACCATTGTCTCGGACGACAATGTTAAAAGAAGTTGTTCCTCCAGAGTAATTATTTACCCAAACCGTGTACGTCCCAGATGGACCTCCATTAGGCCATGTAATATTTTCCGAGTTTCCTCCGCTACAACTTCCAGTACAATCAACATCTAAACTTCCTCCACTAGAAGAGGTTGTATTTGTAAAGCTAATTGTGGTACCTGTAGGGTCGGTTACATATAAATCAAGGTCCGAATTTCCATTCCAAGTTAAGTTGAATCTTGGACTTCCATCTTGACCAGAAAGACCACAATCAGAAGGATCAACTAAACCTTGACAAGAAGGTTCATCACAATTTCCGCACATCATCGCTACATCTCTAATGTTCGCTCTAGATATTTGACCTCCAGATGTACTAGCGAATTCATAACACTTTATATCATGACAAATTTTAGATAAATCATTACAAATTGTAGCAAGCATAGCAAAGTCAAAACTTCCTGTACCACTTGTACTTCCTTGAGTATTTATCGGAACAAAATAAATTGGTCCGGAAGTTCCGAAACGCATTCCAACGGCATTTACATTTCCGTTAGGAGCATTAAATGAGATATTATTTGTCATAGACTGTCCACCTGCAATTGGAATAGTGGCGTTATTATTACTTGTGATAGTAATAGAATCATCAATCTCTACTTGATTAGGATCTACAGTAAAAGTTCCAGGAGGTAATTGTAGAGCACTGTTCATTAAATTGGCTACTTCGGTAGGGTCAGAAATTCCATCTCCTACAGGATCGCTATCACTTCCTCCACAACTTATGATGCAAAGTGAAACAAACAGAGTTAAACTAAGGCTAATTACTTTTTTCATAATTACAGTATTTGGTGAATTAAATTTGGAATCTAATCGAAGCTCCTGCAGAAATTTCAGAGCCTTCTAAGAATTGTTTAGTAACGTCTACTCCAATAACAATACTATCAGAAATGAAGTAAGAAAGCGTTCCTCCTGCTGCAAAATAAAATTCAGCATTTGTATCAGCATCTGATTGAACAGTTAAATATCCTACTCCTGCGGTTGGTGCAATATCTAAACCATCAGCAACTGAAATATCATATTTAATTAAAACATCAAAGGTTAAGGCGTAATCAATTACATCTTTAATAATTTCTGCTGGAGCTAGGTACGTAAGTTGAGCGATATAACCAAATCCTTCAGAAGTGCCTCCAAAGTCATTATTAGCAACAAGCCCTATTCCATAATCGTATCCCTTACTGATTGTGGAAAATTGATAAGATAAACCTAAGCTACTTTCAACTGGTGTTGAGTTTTGTCCTGATAAACAATTTGTAGAGCATATGAATACAAAAATTGCGAGTAAAAATTTATTTTTCATTTGTTTGGTGTTTTTATTCAGGTCAAAATTAGAGTTGGAGATGTTTTTGGCTTTCGCTACAAATAAGTAATTTAGTACCTACTAGTTGTTTAAAAAGAATCTAGAATCTTAAAGCGTATGGCTAAAAAAACGAAAGATCCAGGTTTTGGATATAAATCTGCTGAAAACGTAAAAGGTATAATCAATAAAGATGGAACAACAAATATTGTTCATGTGAATAGACCTTTGAAAATAGATGATTTGTATACCTTTTTCATTGGGTTAAGTTGGTGGAAGTTTTTCTTGTTTGTAGTCTTCGGATATACTTTGTTGAATATTCTTTTCGGGATTGTATATGTGCTTATTGGAATCGAACAAATAACTCCTTCTAAAGGAAATTTATTAAGAGATTTCTTGAATGGTTTTTTCTTTAGTGCTCAAACTTTAACAACAGTTGGGTATGGAGGTATTGCTCCAAAAGGACTAACAGCAAATATTATTGCAGCCTTTGAAGCATTAATTGGTTTGATGAGTTTTTCATTTATCACAGGTTTGTTATATGGAAGGTTCTCGAAGCCTAAAGCTGCGATTCGATTTAGTAGTAACTTAATTTTAAGAGATTTTAATGAGCACAGAGCGTTAATGTTTCGATTAATGAATAGTAGAAAAACGTTAATGATAGAGCCCGAAGTATCTGTAACGCTTTCAATGAATGAGGAAGATGAAACAGGGCAATACAAAAGAAGTTTTTATGTGTTGAATCTTGAGCGAAAGAAGATAACCTATTTGCCAACTATTTGGACAATAGTACATCCTATTGATGATAAAAGTCCTTTGTATAATCTTTCTAATGAGGAAATTGAAAAACTAAATGCTGGACTCTATATTTTAGTCCAATATCATGAAGAATCTTTTGGTCAAAAAGTATATCAAACATCATCTTATAAATTCACTCAAGTTGTATCAAATGTGAAGTATACGCAATCTTCAAGCATAGATGAAGAAGGTTACACTGTTCTTGATCATGACAAACTTAGTGAAGTGGAGCCTATGTAATTAGTTAATTAAGAGCTTCGATAAAAACAATAAACCAATAGTTACAGCCAATCCAATTGCAACGTATAAAGCAGCATTTTGATAATGTTTTTTATTGTTTTTAGCATCTTTCTTGTAGCTGATTACCATTAATATAACGAAGGCAACAACAAATAAACTAGCAAAGATAATTCTACCAGTTGTAAACATTTTTAAGGCTATAAGTAAAGACATAAATTACTTGATTTAATGTGAGAATGTTACTGTAAACTTTGTACTTTTAGCAAAAGTACTAATTAAATGAATAAAGCAATTGTTTTTGGTGCAACTTCTGGTATAGGAAAACAACTTACCGAAATATTGATTCAAAATAATTATAAAGTTGCTATTACTGGAAGACGTTTAGAAAAGCTGAAAAAGCTAGAAGAAAAATATCCAGATCATATTTTAATTAAGCAAAATGATATTCAACAAATAAAAGAAGTAGAAAAAGCTTTTAATGAAATCGTTGAAGAGTTCGGTCATATTGATTTAATAATACAATCTTCTGGAATTGGTTTTGTGAATTTAGATTTAGAGTGGGAAAAAGAGAATCAAACCATTTTAACCAATGTTCATGGGGTAACCAAATTATATGATTTGGCGTTTAACTTATTTGAAAAACAAGAATTTGGTCATTTAGTAGGCATAACTTCAATAGCTTCATTACGAGGTAATAGAGGAGCTCCAGCATATTTTGCTTCAAAGGCATATCAGAAAGCGTATTTAGAAAGTTTATATATCAAAACAAAATCGATTATAACGAATAAGGTTTTTATTACGGATATCCGACCAGGATTTGTGGATACGGCTATGGCACTAGGAGATGGAATATTTTGGATGGTTCCACTTGAAAAAGCAGCGAAACAAATTTTTAAAGCAATTAAAAGAAAAAAGAGAGTTGCTTACATATCCAAACGTTGGTCAATTATTGCATTTGTGTTAAAAATAGTACCAACTTGGTTATTAAAAAAAGCCACATAGTTATGAAAAAGAATAAGCTAATAGTTTTAGATATAGATGATACGCTAACAAGTAGTGAGGATAAACACACAGATTCATTAGTTTATGCAATGCATGAGTTCGGAATTAAGGATGTTGATACAGACTGGAAAGCTTATGCTCATACTTCCGATAGCTTTATCTTAAAAGAGAATTATGAACGTTCTTTAGGTAAAGATTTTTCATTCAATGTAATTCCTGAATTTGAGAAAATCATGACTGAGTATTTTATGAAGTTTTCAGATTCTAAAGAAGTATTAGGAGCTAAAAATGTAGTTAAGTTTATTATGGATGAAACCGATTATGGTGTTTGCTTTGCAACAGGATCTATATTAAAACCAGCTTATTTAAAACTGGAGCAGATCGGATTGGAATTTGATAAAGAGGTTCTAGAATCAGCTAATAGTTTTTTTACTCGAGAAGAAATTGTTCAAAGTGCAATTCAAAGAGCAGAAGCGTTTTATAATGTTGATTCATTTGAAGAAATAATTTCTTTTGGAGATGGGCTTTGGGACGTAACAACAGCAGAAAATTTGAATTTACATTTTGTTGGAGTAAATACGAAAAACATAGAAGATTTTAAAAAGAAGAATGTAAAACATCACATTAATCATTGGGGAGATTTTGATTTAACCGAGATTGAAAGCATATTTAATATTAAGTAATTAACAACGTAAATAATGAAAGAAAAAATACAGGCAGTAACAGAGTTTCATGAAGCATTTGGTTTAGGTTTACATAATGCTCCTAAAGTAGATATAGGAGAAGATAGAAAACTACTTCGTTTCAATTTAATGAAAGAAGAAAATGAAGAATATTTTGAAGCTGTACAAAATAATGATCTTGTTGAAACTGCTGATGCTTTAGGAGATATGTTGTATATCTTATGTGGTACTATTATAGAACACGGAATGCAATATAAAATTGACGAGGTTTTCAATGAAATACAACGCAGTAACATGAGTAAATTAGGAGAGGATGGAAAGCCAATTTACAGAGAAGATGGAAAAGTAATGAAAGGGCCAAACTATTTTAAGCCGAACATTAAAGAAATACTAGAAAAGTAATTTTAGATAAAAAATTACATTCCACCATCGTTGAACTCAGTTAAATCGGGTTCAGCGATTTTTTGTAGAGCTGCTTCTAGCTGGCCTACGCTACTCACCATTTTTTCAATATTACCATCTTCATCAATAATTAAATGAGTAGGATATTGTTTTGCTCCAATTTCATCTCTCATAAATGCTTCTTGGTTTGCAATTACAGGATGTCTAAATTCGTTCTTAGTAAGGAACTGTAATAGTTTGTCAGACTTGTCAAAAGCTAAACTTAAGAAAACAACATCTTCATAAGCTTCATACTTATCATACAATCTATTCAACTTTGGGAATTCTCTAATACTTGGTTTTGATCCCATATGCCAACAGGTAATAATAATTATTTTACCATTCGTAGACCCACTTGAATATCGATTTCCATTAATGTCTTGAAAATTAAACTCTGGAAGTTTAGTTCCTTCTTTAGAAAAATAAGCATATGCAACATCAGCTTCACTTTTACTGAAACTTAAAATTCCTTTGTCATCAATTTCGTCTGTTGGATATAACTGATAAATTTGATCACCAGAAAGTAATTTAAGCGGTACAAAACTACCTGATGTTAAATCACTAAGAAAGTCGCTTTTTTCTATTTCTTCACCATCAGTATCTAAAGGAATAAAATCACTTGATAAATTGATGTTTTCCTTAAAATAAGTTTCCCATTTATCGCTGTCAGCTAAAACAACATCTAAATCTGGAAACATGTCATTGTCACTGAAATCAGTTGTAGAAGTAGTCTTGGTGTCGTCATCTGAAGATTTATCGTTACTGTCGTCTGAGGTTTCCTCTGTATACGTGTCCTCTGGTTCTGTAGTAGAACTAAAAGTAGCAGTTCCATCAGCATTAAACTCCAATTCATTATCCTTTTTATAAAAATTAGATAACACATAGAAGGTGATGCCGAAAGCAACAGCCATTGTAACGATAGTAATTAGAATGTTTTTCATAATAAGTTTGCCCGAGCCTAAGACAAATATATGAAAAAACATTTCACATGTTAATTTTTAGTTATCAATTACTTAACAACAAACTAAATTTTCATTCTCCATCCATATGGATCTTCAGAAATGTTGTATTGAATATTCATTAGTTTTTCTTTGAAAAGAGAAGCGTAAGAGTCATCAAGTTTAGGTAAATCAAACTCTTCACCACCATGGCTAAACCCAATAATAGGGTTTACAACTGTAGCAGTTCCAGAACCAAAAATTTCTTTCAATTCACCTTTTCTAGCAGCGTCTTTAATTTCAGCAACAGAAATTCTGCGGATTTCTACATCAATTCCATTGTCTTTAGCAATTTGAATTAATGATTTTCTAGTGATTCCGTCTAAGATTCTATCATTATTTGGAGCAGTTAAAAGTGTATCTCCAACTCTGAAGAAAATGTTCATTGTACCGGCCTCTTCTAAATATTCATGAGAGCTAGCATCAGTCCAAATAATTTGTTGGAAACCTTTTTCGTGAGCTAATTTTGTAGGGTAAAACTGAGCAGCATAATTTCCTGCAGCCTTCGCAAATCCAACTCCTCCATCTGCAGCTCTACTATATTTTTCAGCAAACAATACTCTAACTTCTCCTGCGTAATAAGCTTGAGCTGGAGATAAAATAATCATAAACTTATATTCCTCTGCTGGTGAAGCAGAAATTGCAGGTTGAGTTGCTACAACAAAAGGACGGATGTACATAGAATTACCAACTCCTTTTTTAATCCAGTCTTTATCAATATTCAATAGTTCTTTTAAACCATCGAAGAAATAATCTTCAGGAAATTCAGGTATGGCAAGACGAGCAGATGATTTATTTATTCTTTTAAAGTTTTCATCTGGCCTAAATAAAAATACATCATCATTTTCATCTTTATAGGCTTTCATTCCTTCAAAAACTGCTTGTCCGTAGTGAAAAACTCTAGCTGAAGGAGAAATTGTAATATCTCCGTAAGGTTTAATAACTGGAGTTTGCCATTTCCCATCTTTATACTCGCATTCAAACATGTGGTCTGTGAAGACTGTTCCAAAAACTAAATTATCGAAATCAACAGTGTTAATTTTGGATTGAGAAATAGGAACGATTTGAATGTTAGAAGTGCTCATAGATAAAGATTTAGTTAATAGTGCAAAAGTACAAAATAGAGACGAGTTTAGCGTTGAGTTTTAAGGTTTGGAAGGAGTTTAAAATTGTATCTTTGTAGCTTTAATATATTTAATTAGCTTATAATGAAAAACTTACTAATTTTATTTTGCGGTTTAATTTTGACTTTTATTTCTTGTAAAACAGAAAAAAAAGAAACTCCAGCAGTAAAAGAAACTCCTAAAACGGAATTTGCATCATTCGGAGAGAAAATTTCAAATGATGGAGCATTAACAAAAGAAGAGGTTCTTGCGAAGTATGGAACACTTAAAGTTGGAGATACTGTAGTAGTGAAATTTGCTTCTAAGATTAATGAAGTATGCTCTAAAAAAGGATGTTGGATGAAAGTTCCAGTTTCAGATTCTGAAGAGGTAATGGTTAGATTTAAAGATTACGGATTTTTTATGCCTTTAGATAGCAATGGAAAAGAGGTAATCGTAGAAGGAAAAGCATTTATCAAAGAAACTTCTGTAGATGAATTAAAGCACTATGCTGAAGATGCTGGAAAATCTAAAGAAGAAATAGCAAAAATTACTGAACCTAAATTAGAAAAGGCGTTTTTAGCGCACGGAGTTTTATTAAAATAATTTGGAAAGAGAAATTATTATAACTTCTGATGGTTCAACAACCATACATATCCCTGCTTGGAATGAACAATATCATTCCAAGCATGGTGCTATTCAGGAAGCTTATCACGTTTTTATAAAGCATGGTTTAGAGTTTGTTGCTCAAGATCAACTTTCTATTTTGGAAATTGGTTTTGGTACGGGTTTAAATTGTTTTATCACCTATTTAGAATCTGATAAAGAAATCGATTATGTTGGTGTTGAAGCGTATCCTGTAGATGAAAAAGAAATTAAAAAACTCAATTATGTATCTGAATTAAAAGCACAAAAGAAATCTGAAATTTTTAATAAGATGCATGGCATATCTTGGGAAGAAAAACATAAGATTGATGATAGATTCCAGTTGGAAAAGCGTCAACAGTTTTTTAAGGATATAAAAGATAAAGACGCATTTAACTTAATTTATTTCGATGCTTTTGGAGCCAGAGTTCAACCGGAATTATGGACAGAAGAAATTTTTAGCATAATGTTTGATGCTTTAAAAAATGAAGGAGTTTTAGTTACGTATGCAGCAAAAGGTAGCGTAAGAAGAGCAATGGAAGCCGTAGGTTTTACTGTTGAAAGGTTGCCTGGACCTCCTGGTAAAAGAGAAATGTTGAGAGCAATTAAAAAATAATTAGGCATAAACTAGATCATATGAAATTTAAAAAACGATTTGGAAACAGAAGAAGAACAAAACCTCAAAAAGGATTGTTTTTAGTAATACTATTAGCAATTGCTTTATTTCTTTTCTTTAATGCTGAAAGACTTTTAAGTCGAATATTATAAAATGAAACCATTTCAATTCAAGGAATTTACTGTTCATCAGGATAAAACAGCTATGAAAGTAGGAACTGATGGTGTTTTATTAGGAGCGTGGACTTCAATTACTGATTTTCCAGATTCAATTTTAGATATTGGTTCTGGAACTGGAGTTATAGCATTAATGCTCGCCCAAAGAACAGATGCAATGACTGTAGATGCAGTTGAGCTTAATGAAAATGCTTACGAACAAACTGTTGAAAATTTTGAAAAATCAGATTGGGGAGATCGTTTGTTTTGTTATAATGCTTCTTTTCAGGAATTTGCTGAAGAACTTGTCGAGGAAGAAGAATCTTACGATTTGATTGTTTCAAATCCTCCTTTTTATACTGATGAATTTGAAACTAAAGATAATGCGCGAAATGAAGCTCGTTTTACATCTTCGTTGAGTTTTGAAGAGTTGCTAAAAGGTGTCTCGAATTTACTAGCTGAAAATGGTGTTTTTGCAACGATAATTCCATTTAAAGAGGAAGAAAATTTTGTTGCTTTAGCTTCTTCTTTAGGATTACATTTGAATAGAGTTTGCAGAGTCAAAGGAAATTTAAATGCTGAAGTTAAAAGAAGTTTGCTGGAATTTTCTAATGGTAAAAAGGACCTTGTTTCAGAAGAACTAACAATAGAAAAAGAAAGACATCAGTATACTGATGCCTATATTAATTTGACGAAGGATTTTTATTTGAAAATGTAATTAGTCAAAATTCGGTAATAAAAGTTCACCCAATTACCTTAGTTTAATTTTTGATTTACTCTGAAAAAAACACTCATTTTTTACATAACTTGTTCCAATAAGTTATTGGTTGCAGACAATAAGGTTTGAATTTTTTGTTCATCATATGCGTCTTGATGAGCTTCACCAAAACTTCCTCGATCATTATCGAAATAACTTCCAGAGAGCTCTTTTAAGTTTTCTGAAGTGGCAAGTTTAACTAGAATATTAGCTCCTTTATCTGCAGAAGACCAATGGTTTCCATAGGCTTCTTTGACCATTTTAGTATTTAATAAAGAACCTGGATTCACTGCTATAGTTAATATATCTGAATGTTTTTTAGCAAAATCGAAACTCCACATAGTTAATGCAAGTTTACTTTGTGCATAAGATTCTTTCATCGAGATATTAATCTTTCCTTCCAGAGCATTTAAATCTACAGTGGATTGCGCTGCTGAACTTAAATTAATAACTCTCGAAGAATTACTTCTTTGAAGAACTGGTAATAAGTGTTGGGTAAATGTGTAAGGAGCAAGATAGTTAACAGCAAATCTTAAATCTAAACCTAGGTAATTTTTATGTGTACTTTTAAAAACACCAGCATTATTTATCAAAACATCTATAGAATCTATTTTTGAATTGATGTTTTGAGCTAATTCAACAACTTGATTTAAATCTGAAAAATCTGCTGTAAAACCAAAAATATTTTCATTTTCAGTAGACTCTTTTAATTCTGAAATTGTGTTTGCTACCTTTTCTGGATTTCTACCATGAATATAGATTCGATGACCTTGTTTTGCTAGTATATGGGCTGTAAGTTTACCAATACCATCGGTACTACCAGTAATTAAAATATTTTTATTCATTGTTCCTTTATTTTGTTAAAAATTAAGCTAAATCGTCTTTTGCTTCAATTAAAAAATGATGACTTACAGAACCTGCAGTTCTAGCTTTTAGATGAGGTGCATATTCCGGATCGTTCATAAATGCTAATGCCGCTTCTTTGGTAGGCCAACTTATTATAATTCGTAAAGCTGCTTGTTGCTTGTTACCTTCAACTTGTTCATGTGAAGAAGTTCTTGCCAAATATGTACCACCATGTTTTTGTACCAATTTATTCGCTGTTGGTAAATAATCAGGTATCCAAGCGTCATTTGTTGGTGTTACGTCTAATACAGAAAAATAGCTCATAATATTATAATTTTAAGGTTTGTTGTTTTTTTATTTCCAAGTAATAATACTGTCAAAATCTCTTCTAGATTTTGGTCTTGCAGGATCTTCTTTACGATGTCCAAAGGCAACCATATACGATAATCCATATTTAGTAGTATCAACATCAAATTTCTCTTGAAGGAGTTGTTCAAATTTTTCTTGATGGAATCCTTCTATCGGGCAACTATCTATTCCAACTAGTGCTGCAGCTGTCATCATATTTCCTAAAGCGATATAAGTTTGTTTTGAAGCCCAATCGAATAATTTTTTATCGCTATCTAAGTTGAAATCACGTTCTTGAAATTCTCTATAAAACTTCGAGTACATTTCCATAACATCTTCTGGTAACTGTTTCACATCTTTCATCATATGAGAAATGTATTCGCTATCCCATTTCGTCATGGGAGCTTTCATACTTAATCCTAATACAAAATGACTTGCAGTATCCAATTTTAAAGGAGCTCCCCAGGCAACAGGTTTTAATAATTCTCTTAATTCCTGATCTTGAACTACAATAAAGTGCCAAGGTTCAAAACCAAATGAACTTGGAGATAAATTAGCGGTCTTTAGAATGAAGTTAATGTCATCTTCTGAAAGCTTTTTAGTAGCATCAAACTCTTTAGTAGCATGTCTAAATTGAAAAGCATTTAGAACATCTTCTTTTGAAATATGTGTTGTACTCATGATTTTTTAAACTATAAAAATTATAGTTACAAAATTATTTATAGTTTTGTATCCATGCAATAACGGTCAAAAAGGATAGTTTAAAATTTATAGAATTATGCATCAGTTTAAAGGAAAACAATATCCATGTTGTACGAGTTTAACCATGGGAGTTATAGGAGGGAAGTGGAAAACCGTAATTTTATTTTATTTAATAGGAGGTAAGCTTCGTTACAATGAGTTGCGAAAAAAAATGGGAACCGTTACCGAAAGAACCTTGAGTTTACAGTTGCAACAATTACAAGAAGATGGTGTAATTCAACGTGAAGTTTTTTATAGTAAACCACCATTAAAAGTAGAGTATTCATTAACGGAGTTTGGAAAAACATTGATTCCAATACTAGAGGCTATTGCTCAGTGGGGAGACTATGCTTTAGAGAATCATTCAGCAGAAGAGAACGCTCAATAATTTATTTTATTCGTCTGAATTAAATAAAGTTTCTACAATAACTTTAGCTGCTAATTTGCTTCCTTTTTCTGAAGGATGAAATTCATCCTGACTGTAGAGTGAATAATCTTTAGATTTTTCAATATGAGTTTTCCATGCTTTTCCAACAGGTAATAAAATAGCATTGTTTAGTTTTGCTGCGTCCTCGTAATTTTTAATAACACCATTAAAAGTATGGTAATAATAAATGGCTGGCCAAACCATGAAATAGCAAAGTTTTGTATTGCTCGATTTACAAAGATTGCTATATTTTCTTCCATATTGAATTAACATTTTTCTACCATCTTTTTGAGAAGAAGGTCCTTGTTGAAGGATAACATAGTCATATTTTTTGCGACGAATCAGTCTTTTTACTTTTCCATCATTCCAATGATCTTCTATTGCGTAATTAGGATGAGCAACCATCTTAGTTTTAATGTTTAAATTCTTTTCATTCTTGGCATATTCTGTAACTAACTTCGGTAAATCATTATAATATGTAAGGCTATTTCCAATAAATAAAATAGAATACTCCTTTTCATCTTGAGCATAAGTATTAGTTAGGCTAATAAGAACACATAGAGTAATAAAGTAACGACCAAGCATGTGATATAAATTATTCCAACAAGTTAAAATGATAAAGGAATTTTACTAGTTAAATTTTACATAAAATTGAAATATACCAATTGAAGGGTTCAGTATATTTTGTTTTGGAACTAACATAAAATGAGAGGTTTAAAAAGAAGAATAAATTCTTTACGTCTCTGTTGTGATTCGATTAATTAAAATAAATAAACATTTATATCTTTTTTTTGAAAAAAAAGGTAGGGTGTTTTTAAAGTAAAGTGTTTTATACGCGTGAAGCCAATCTTCTTAATGAGATTTCTATGGGTAAGGGCATAATAAATTTTAACTGAGATGTGCTTCCAAATAAGTTTGATCGATGGGTTGTAAATTGTTTAATAGACAAAGCGCAACCCATCTCTTTTTTTACATAATTATTATCCAATTACACCTTCAGGATTATAACCCAAATAAGGAACCTTTTTTTCAACAAAATTAATTCCATAGTCTTCCAATTCTTTTAAAATTGGCTCATAAACTTCCTTGTTTATTGGTAATTGAACACCTGGAGTGGTAATGTCTCCATTTAATATTTTTAGAGTTGCCATTGCAACAGGTAAACCAACAGTTTTGGCCATAGCCGTATAAGTTTGATCGTCTCCTTTGATAATCATACTACTTTCGATTTGATGTTTACCATCCTTATCTTGATAACCAAATTTATGATGCATAACAATCATATCTTTATCATCGGGCTGTAATGTCCATGAATCCATCAATATCTTTTGAAGGATTTGTGCTGGAGTTGCATTCTTCAATTCAACTTTTTTATTTCCATTAAATATATCAAGTTCAACAAATTTCTCCCACATAATATCATCTTGATCTATTTTCAAGTAAGATCTGAATTTTAATTCCACTGAATCTGACGGAGAATATGCTAAAAATGAATTGGTAAAATCACGATAACTCATGTTTTCTGAATCTTCAATAGTGTAACTATCATCGGTCATACCTAATTGTACAAAAACATTCCAAGCTCTGGAGTAACCAACTTTTCGAACAGTTCCTCTATACATGGTAGGAATATCATCTAATCCATAAATACTTCTATATTTAAGTGAATCTCTGTTGGCATAAGCTTCAAATTGTCCGCTACCATTTATAGTTAAAAACTCAGTTCTTCTGAATAATTTGTGATAAGGAATGTATTTATAAGCGCCTTCTTGAATAAATTTTGAAGCTCCTCCTTGTCCTGCTAAAACAACATTTCTTGGATTCCAGGTGAATTTATAGTTCCATAAGTTAGTATCACTTTCTGGCGCTACAAGTCCACCACAAAATGATTCGAACAATAACATTTTACCACCTTCTTCACGAATTCTATCAATTACATCCATGGCACTCATATGGTCAATTCCCGGATCTAAACCAATTTCATTCATAAAAATTAATCCTTTCTGCTTTGCCTCATGATCCAATGCTTTCATTTCTTTAGAAATGTAAGAGGCAGTAACCATATGTTTATTAAACTCAATACAGTTTTTTGCAACTTCAATATGTAAATGTGCAGGAAGCATAGAGATTACGATATCTGATTTTTGGATTGCGTCAATACGTTCTGCTTCATTAAATACATCTAGCTTCATTGCTGAAGCATTAGGATGATTGTTTATTTTTTGTACTGCATTTTCAACAGAAAGATCTCCAATTGTAATGTGTAAGTTTTCACTAGATGATTTATCAAGTAAATATTTTATCAACGATGAACTTGATCGTCCGGCTCCAATAATCAATATATTTCTCATCAATTTATGTAGTAAATTTGTATGGTTTTGTTAGAAACCTTAGTTGTTTAAAAGTTTAATATTTAACAAATATAACAAAAATGTATAAAAATTTAACAATAATTACGCTTTTAGGAGCGCTTACAATTATTTTAGGTGCATTTGGTGCTCATGCATTAAAAGAAACACTATCACCAGAAGCTTTACAAAGTTTTGAAACGGCTGTACGTTATCAAATGTATCACGTACTTCTTTTGATTATGGTGAACCTAACAGAACACTTTTCAATTGCTTTTAAAAGAAAGATAACTTGGTTTTTTTTGACTGGAATACTACTTTTTTCGGGCTCAATTTATGCGATTTACCTGGGGAAAATCCCTGTAAATTACATTTGGTTTGTAACTCCATTAGGTGGCTTAGTGCTGATTATAGGTTGGTTCTTATTGAGTTATCAGCTATTTAAAAGGTCTAGAGGAAAATAAATTAGTAATAAATACTACTTAAGAATAAGCAGTTTAAACAAAAAGATTTATTTTTGTCGGAAATAAAACACAACTAAAAAGATTATAGATGACAAATCTTGAAACGAAAACGATTTCGTTAGAATCATTAGGTATTAAAAGTTCTACCGTTCGTTATCAGTTAACTTCAGAGGAGTTACACGGTTTAACTATTGAAAAAGGACAAGGTAAAGAATCTGCGTTTGGTGCCATTGCAGTAAATACAGGTGAGTTTACAGGAAGGTCTCCTATGGATAGATTCATAGTTAAAGACGAAATCACTAAAGATCAGATTTGGTGGGGTGATATCAATATCCCATTCGATTCAGAAAAATTTGACAAATTATACGATAAAGTAACTGCTTATTTATCTGATAGAGAGGTTTTTGTAAGAGATAGTTATGCTTGTGCTGACGAAGACTATAAGTTAAATATTAGAGTTGTAAACGAATATCCATGGAGTAATATGTTTGCTTATAACATGTTTTTACGTCCAACAGCTGAAGAGTTAAAAGACTTTTCTCCAGAGTGGACTGTAATTAACGCACCAGGATTTATGGCAGATGCAGAAGTTGATGGTACACGTCAACATAACTTTGCTATCTTAAACTTTTCAAGAAAAGTAGCTTTAATTGGTGGAACTGGATATACAGGAGAAATCAAAAAAGGTATTTTCTCTGCGTTAAACTTTATTTTACCAGTATATAAGAACACTTTACCAATGCACTGTTCTGCAAATGTTGGTAAAGATGGAGATACAGCAATTTTCTTCGGATTATCTGGAACTGGAAAAACAACATTATCTACTGATCCAAACAGAAGTTTAATTGGAGATGATGAGCATGGATGGACTTCTGAAAACACGGTTTTCAATTTTGAAGGAGGTTGTTATGCTAAGGTTATTGATCTTTCTCAAGAAAAAGAACCTGAAATTTACGGAGCAATTAAAAAAGGAGCAATCCTTGAAAATATTGTAATGGATGATAAAGGAAATGTAGATTTCGCTGATACATCTATTACTCAAAATACTCGCGTGAGTTATCCAATTCACCACATTGAAAATATTAGAGTTCCTTCTATTGGAAAGAATCCTAAGAATATTTTCTTCTTAACGGCAGATGCATTCGGTGTTTTACCTCCGATTTCAAAATTAACTCCAGGTCAGGCTGCTTATCACTTTATTTCTGGATACACAGCTAAGGTTGCTGGAACAGAAGCTGGTGTTACTGAGCCATTACCAAGTTTCTCTGCTTGTTTTGGAGCACCATTTATGCCATTACACCCAACTCGTTATGCAGAAATGTTAAGCGAGAAAATGAAAGAAACTGGTGTTAATGTTTGGTTAGTAAATACAGGATGGTTTGCTGGTCCTTATGGAGTAGGAAACAGAATGAAATTAAAATATACTCGTGCTATGATCAATGCAGCTCTTACTGGAGGATTACCAGAAGAGATTACATATGAAGATTACCACATTCATTCAGTATTTGGTTTAGCCCAACCAAGAAAGTGTCCTGGAATTCCATCGGAATTATTAAGTCAGCGTCAAGCTTGGAATAATGATGAAGGATATTATGAAACAGCACATAAATTAGCAGATTCTTTTAGAGCTAACTTTAAGAAGTTCGAAGAATATGCAAATGAAGAGATATTAGCTGGTGGTCCACCAATCATCAAAAAATAAAAATTAAAAGCATCCTAATTAGGATGCTTTTTTTTTGAATTCTAATTACTTTAGCGTAAAACAAGTAAATAGATGATTGTTCAAGGAAAAATAGTAGATATAGTCAACAAAAAAATCTTTAAAGGAGAAGTTGAAATAGAAAACGGAAAAATAAAATCTATTAGAGAGAGCAATCATGCTGTTGAAAAGTATATTCTTCCTGGTTTTGTTGATGCACATATACACATAGAAAGTTCAATGTTGGTTCCATCTGAATTTGCTAAAATAGCTGTTACTCATGGAACCGTTGCAACAGTTTCTGATCCTCATGAAATAGCTAATGTTTTGGGACTAGAAGGTGTGTATTTTATGATTGATAACGGAAAGAAAGTTCCTTTAAAATTTAATTTCGGAGCACCTTCATGTGTACCTGCTACTTCCTTTGAAAGTGCAGGAGCTGTCATAGATTCGGAAGACATAAAAGTCTTATTACAAAACCCAGATATTAAGTATTTGGCGGAGATGATGAATTATCCAGGTGTAATTCATCAAGATAGCGAGGTGTTAAAAAAGATAGCTTGGGCAAAGTATTTTGGAAAACCCGTTGACGGTCATGCTCCAGGTTTAAGAGGTAAAAGCTTATGGAAATATATAGCGGCTGGTATAAAAACTGATCACGAATGTTTTACTTATAAAGAAGGATTAGAAAAGCTACAAAGAGGAATGAAAGTAATTATTCGTGAAGGAAGTGCGGCCAAAAACTTTGAAGCGTTAATTGATCTGCTTCCTGAGCATTATGAGAATATGATGTTTTGTTCTGATGATAAACATCCAGATGATTTATTAGTAGGTCATTTAAATCAACTTTGTGAACGCGCTGTAGCTAAAGGAATAGATGTGTTTAAAGTTTTAAAAGCGGCTTGTGTAAATCCAGTAAAACATTACAATTTAGATGTTGGATTGTTAAATGAAGGTGATGATGCTGATTTTATTGTTGTAGAAGATTTAGAAAAATTCAATGTTTTACAAACGTACATCAATGGAGAGTTAGTTGCTGAGAATGGTGAATCATTTGTAAAATCTGTTGAATTTGATGTGTTGAATAACTTCAATACTGATGTAAAGAAGAATTCGGATTTTGAATTTCATTCTGCATCAGAAAAGATTCGAGTTATTGAAGCGTTAGATGGAGAATTGGTTACTAATGAAATAGAAACAGATTCATTAATTAAAGATGGAAATTTAGTTTCAGATGTTGATAATGATGTTTTAAAAATGACGGTTGTAAATCGTTATAAAAATGCTGAACCTGCCATCGCATTTATCAAAAACTTTGGCTTGAAGGAAGGAGCAATTGCTAGTTCTGTAGGCCACGATTCGCATAATATTATTGCTGTTGGAGTTTCTGACGAAGCAATTTGTAAAGCTGTTAATTTATTGATTGAGAATAAAGGTGGTATTTGCGCTGTAAATGATTCAATAGAAAAAGTGGTTGCATTACCAGTAGCTGGAATTATGAGCGATCAACCGGCTGATGTTATCGGAAAAGCCTATGCTGAATTAGATGAAATGGCAAAAGAAATGGGAAGTAAATTAAAAGCTCCTTACATGACTTTATCTTTTATGGCTTTATTGGTTATTCCTGCATTGAAGTTATCGGATAAAGGACTATTTGATGGAAATTCGTTTAAATTTACTTCTGTAGAAATTAAATAGAGAACAATTCTAAAAAAATAAAAAAAGCAAATAGAAAATTTTTTCTATTTGCTTTTTGTTTTATGAAATAGAGATAAAATGTTTACCATCGAACTACAGTTTCTCTATTTTGATATACTACTTTACCATATTCAGTGATTTCAAATTTACCTTCTAACGAAGAGTTTGCGAAATCTGAAGTTAATTCTCCACTAAGTTGTTGCAATCCTAGGTTTTTCCAAATAGCCTGAGTTGGTTGTTCAGGTGTCATGGTTCCATTTCCTAAATTAAGCCCATCAAAGTTTAATGAAGTTGTTATAGTGTTTGTTGCAGTATCAATGCTATATGCAATTTCAAGTCCTCCAATATGACTTGTTCCTTTAATCGGAGTTGTTTGTGTGTTATTTGACATTGTTTTGTGTTTTTAATTAGTATTGAGTTTGTTGTGTTTCTATATTTTATTCAGTTGAAGAATCTAAATTGAATATCGAAGCTTTTATAGGAAGTTTTTCATAGTTTCTTCCTTTAAAAGTCATTCCACCGGATCCATTCCAGTCTGAGTCTAAAGACATATTTGTTTCAAATGGAAGTACGATTCCACTCAATTTATGTTGTGGAGGAAAATTCCCTCTGATATTTATCAATCGAACACTTTCTTTGAATCCAGAAGCGTGTGTAGATCCTGTAACTTGTCCAGAATAGACTTCTTCTTCACCATTGCTGATAGTTAATTTTACAGTTCCACTTACTGTATTTTCATATGGATGAACTAAAAGTGAAAATTGTAATACTGGTGACAACGGGTCAGCAATTTCTCCCATCACTCCTTTGAAATATATTGTTTTAGTAATTGTATTTGTATTCATGATTTAATTGAAGGTTTTGGTTTTTACCAATTGTTTTTAGGGCATTTTTGATTTGGTATAGCAACTTTTCTTCCAATTACACAACCGCAAATAGAACAGATATCCATATCTTCATCTGCCGATAATTTAAATTTATAAGCTATTTGTTCCGTTGCTTGAGTAATGAAAGGACAAGTTTTACATATGGCTTTTCTTTCATTTATCACTTCTTCACTTGCCATTTTAAATCCTGCTAAACCCCAATTCATAAAAGATTTAGCGCCATTTTTAACCAATTCAAAATTTGAATGGTTTGTTTTATTTTCTTGAGTAATCCCTACTTGAAGAAGACTTGGAATGAGGTCTTTTTCTGTTGAAGCTCTATAAATTAATCTCGCGAAAACATCATCTGTTTTTACACGTTCCACTAAACGATTAGGAAAAGGCTTTTCTAGTTCCAATAATTCTGTGATTCCTGTTTGTAAATCAATTCCTTGTTGTACTATTTCATTGAAAGGCGCTATCATAATATTAAAAGTTTAGTGAATGTTTAGAAGTAAATGAATATGTTCATCATCTTAAGACGATGAACATATCATCTATTTAACTCTGAATTGAGTATTAATTTTAACCGTTATATACTACAGTTACTTTGTATTGATCTCCATCTGGTACACAAGTAACGCTTACGTTTGGTGAAGCTCCTGAAGATGTCCATACATTGCTGTATTCGTATAAATTGAAACTTCCTGAATTCGTAAATTTTCCAGTATTTGGATCTAAAACTGCAATTCCGTAAGCAACACTACTGTGCTCACAACAACAAGGTATCCCAGAAGCTTGTGCTTCGATATATTCTCTCGCTGAATCCTGACCACCTGGAATTAAATTTGTCCAAGTACCTGTTGCGTTCATACAATTAGTTCCTCCTACTTCTACTTTTACTAAAGCATTACTTTTGTTGTCTACTGTTACAAATGCTCCTTTTCCCATGATATTTAAGTTTAGTTAATATGTTCCTACTCGTAAGGCTTTTCGGAATCCGCCTCGTTTTTTAAAGTGATTTCTGCTTCACTATGAGTTTGGTTAGTGTTAGTTTGTCTTTATTAATTTGAAGTAACATTGAATTATATACCGAAACACGGCTGGGTTTTTACTTCTGGTTTAATAGTTGACGATATTTAGATAGACTTTTTTAATAAGCCGTATTTTAGAATTTCCTTTTTAATTCTAGATTTTATGCATTATATGTTATCGTGATTAAATCCTCCTCACCAGGTTGAATTGTTATAGATATTGCATCAGATTTTGTTTTTACATCAGACGTCCAGTTATTATTTTCTTCATTTAAATTGAAGATTGTAATTGGGGTATATTCTCCGGTCATTGAGTTTAATTTTTCAATACCGTACATAACTGTTCTTGTTTCACAACAACATGGTATTCCTGAGGTTTTTGCCTCAATATATTTTCGATCTGAGGTGGTATTAGGAAGAATTAAATTTTCCCAAAAACCTGTTGTGCTCATACAATTTTCTCCACCTGTTTCTACTTTAAGTAAAGAGTTACTTTTATTTTCTACTGTTATGAATGCACCTTTTCCCATGATATTTAAGTTTGGTTAGTTTTGGTTAGTTTCAATTGATTAGAAGTAACTGTTATTTTGTTTACCGAAACACGGTTGAGTTTTTACTTTCTAAATTCAATTTGAACGTTTTAGAAATAAATTTGTTTATGAATTATTTCTGATGTAAAACTACTGTGAATAAGAAGGTTAAATTTTGAAAATGGAATAAGAAGGGATTTCTTTTCCATGAAAACGGAAAAAAAAGGAATGAAAATTAACACGTCATTGCGAGGTGCAAAGCGATCTTTGTCTTTTAAGTTAAATGTAGATTCTTACTTGAGATTACTTCATTTCACGTTGTTTCATTCGTAATGACGATTTGTGTTGTCATTACGAGGAAGTATGACGAAGTAATCTATTTTGTAAAATTAGAAATTACGTCATATATACAAATTACATTTAGATTTTATTTAAGCGTACGAACCTTTTTAATTAAATCTTTATAACGTTCGCTTAAAGTAATATGGTGTTTTCCTTGTAGTACAATAAGGTTATCTGAAGGAACTATTTCCGTAATTTTATCAATATTGGCAATATAATTTCTATGTGTTCTACAAAAAGAGTTTTCGTCTAATAGTTTTAAAATCTTGGTAAGCGATATTAAAATCACAAACTTTTCATTAGCAGTAATTATATTACAGTATTTCTCTTCAACCTCTATATAAATAATATCCGCTAATAATACTTTTTTAAGCGATTTTCCTTTCTTGATGAATAAGTAATCACTACTAATTACAGTATCTTCTTCATCTGTGATAAAAACATCATTTTGATCGTAGAATTTTTCTACGGCCATTTCAATAGCATATAACACTTCCAGTTCATTGAAAGGTTTCATCAAAAAGCTAAAAGGTTGTGTGAGTTTAGCACGTTCAAATATTTTACGATCAGTAGAACTTGTTAAAAACACAAAAGGTTTAGAAGCATCAGGAACTGTATTAATAGTTTCAGCAAACGTAATTCCATCAGGAACACCATCTAGAAAAATATCAATAATTACAATATCTACTTTTACTTTGTAGTATAAATCAAGCGCTTCTTTAAAAGTTCTAGCAACTCCAGAAATGGTATAATTGTTTTCGTTTAATACCTTAATTAGTTTATCACTTTCTTGAGGTGTATCTTCAATAATTAAAATATTAACATTATCCATCTAAAACTGTTTTAGGTAAAGATACAATCATTTTTGTTCCTTTTCCTAATTCGCTTTCAATATCGAATTTTCCATTATTCTTTTTAATCATCGATTTTACCAATTGAATACCTAAACCAGTTCCAATAATGTCTTCGTGCTCTTTTTTATTCAGTAAAACAGAATCGTCTAATAGTTTTAATCGAGTAGCATCGCTCATTCCTAATCCTGAATCTTCTACAATTAAATTAGTAAACCCTTCAATAGTATTTGAACTATAAATTTTGATGAATCCGTTGGGTTGAGAAAATTTAATCGCATTATCAATAAGGTTTCTAAGCACAATTTTTAAAGATTCTTGATCCGCCTGAACAAACTCTTTTTTAGAAACTGTATTTTCAAAGTTTAACTCTTTTTCTAATAATAGAGGTTTATAATTATAAGCAACATGTTCTGTAATAATAAATAAACGTTGTTTCTCAATACTAAAGTACTGTTGCTCTGTTTGCATTAAAGCCCAGTTTAAAAGGTTGTCTAGTAAACCGTAAGCTCCGTTAACAATGGTACTGTTTTTATGAAGTAAGTTTTCTAATGCTTCTAGATTTTTGGAGGCCAAATTATCAAGTAAAATTTTATTACTAGATTTTAAGGCATTTACAGAAGAACGTAAATCATGACTTACAATTGAGAATAATTTGTCTTTGGTTGTGTTTAACTCATCTAACGTTTCTTTTTGAGCAGCTATAATTTTATTAGTTTTTACTTTTTCTCTAAAGAAATATGCACCAATACCTAAAAAGAGCAGTAAACCGATAGCCGAGTATAGAAAGATTTTTCGTTCAGTTTCTTTTAATTTGTTTTCAACTTGCAGTAAATCAACTTCCTTTTGTTTTGCTGCAACCGCAAATTCTTTTTCTTTTTTAGCAACTTCATATATCCTATTTTGATTATTTAAAGAATCTTTCCATTGAGCTGCTTCTTTCTTAAAGTTCAGAGCTTTTTGATAGTCTTTACGATTTTCTTCGACAACTGCCATGTTTTTAGTAGTAACAAATCTTGAATAAAAGTCATTAGTCGTTTTAGCAAGATTGTAGGCTTTTTTGAAGTATGGGATGGCCAAATCGTCTTTATATTGTTCATAATACAAAGTAGCCAAATCTCCATAATTACCTACTAATTCGATGGTGTCTTTTTGCTCTTCGAAAAACTTTGTGCTAGCAATTAAAAAATTTTCAGCCTTATCAAATTTTTTCAAATGAAGATAACATAACCCTAAGTTATGTTTTATTGTATTCTTTTCAATAAACTTGAATTCACTGTTTGGGAGTTCAATAACTCTTTCAAAATACTCTACAGCTTTACTGTATTTTCCTTGTTCTAAGATTAAAACACCTAATAAAACATTAGTTAAATTATGAAAGTAAAAGTCCTCAGATATGAGAGTATATTCTATTTCTGCTTCTTTTAAGATTTTTTTTTGATCAAAACTGTAGCCTCTAATAAAATGAGATAGATTGTTTAATCTTTCTGATTTTTGCATCGTTATTTGTTTTTGTGCATAAATCAGGGTGGAATCCCACTCTCTTTTGGAGAAAAATGTAATGGCTTTTTTAATAAAAGTTCCATTATCCAAATTATCTGAAATATTTAATAACTCATTCTTTAAAAGTTCAAATTCTTCAGTTTTTTTTTCTTGAGAAACTATTATTGAGGGTTTAAAAAAAAGAGATAGTAATAATATTAATATAACTTTATTCATGTGTACTGATTAGTTATTTACACAAAGCTATTTAAAAAAAATTACTATTCTCTTTATTGTAAATATTAGTTTGGGCGTTTCACCGTAGTTGTGGTTCCTCTAGAACCTTCAGGATCTGAGTCCCAATTGATAACTTTTATAGAACTTAGGTTGTTTGATAAATTAGGTACTTGAGAAGGAGAAAATTCAATTTCAACAACAAAAGGATAAAAAACATTAGAAGATATAAATGAATCTTGTGATGCAATATAAATCGAAACTTTATCCAAATCAGTTACCAAATAGTTAATATCAAAAGTCATATTATTGTTAGTTGGAAGGTTAGCTTCTGAAACAAAAATTACAGCTGAAAGAAGAACCTTTTCGCCTGAGCCTGATCCAGTCATTTGTGCTGTTATTGAGGGTGATAAAGGTCTGATAGAAGGTGCTGATAACACAATTTTTTGAGATGGGTTAGTGCTGCTATTTACCGTCCCGAATTGAGTTCCTGGAGTAAAAGTATTTGTTGCCATAATAATTTAGTTTTAGGTTTAACATTTTAGTTAAAACAAATCAACAAATTATAATTGGCTTTTAAAAGTTTAAAGGTATAAGTATTGTTTTTATTGGAATAAGTGATTGAAAAAGAGGAAGGAAAAATTAAAACCGTATCGCCAATTTTCGCATTAAACGTAAAACTTCTACGTATAACCAAATTAAAGTAATAAGCAATCCCCAAGTGGCTAACCATTCTCTTTCTTTCGGATATCTTCCAACTTGTCTATCGATATAATAAAAGTCAAGTAATAAGGAAAAAGAAGCTATAATGGCCGCAACAATATTAAATCCAATGGCAAACCAAGAAGTTCCCCAAAGTATTGGAACATCTATTTTTAAAAACCATAAAACCCATCCGATAAAATAAAAAAGAAAAATAGTAGCTGAAGCTGTAATTACAATTGCTCTGAACTCTCGAGTAACTCGAATGAGCTTTAAACGGTACAAAAACAACATCACAAAAAAAGTGGTTATAGTTACTGCAATGGCTTGAAAAGGTAAATTTGGAAAACGATTATGGGCATACGCACTTATTCCTCCTAAGAAAAATCCTTTAGCAACCGCATAAATTGGAAGTAGATATTTTGCTGAACTGTGTTTAAAGGAAATAAACAAGCTGCATACAATAGCAACAAACATTCCGATAGTAGTATACCATTTAACTTCAACTCCAGCGAAAAAAAGTCTCCAAGTATACGTCGCTGTAATTCCGACCAAAGTGAGCATTGCGAAAGATTTGAATATAATTCCTGAGATGCTCATTTTGCTTTTAGAATACGTTTTTTGCTTTCGCCAGAAATAACGATTAAAAGCTGGGTTTGAAGTACGTAAACCAAAAATTGACATTACCTATAAAATTTAACGTCATTACGAACGCAGTTTACTCCCGAAGCTTCGGGAGAAGTAATCTGTTTTATCTCGATATAAGGATTGCTTCATTTCACTTTGTTTTATTCGCAATGACAAGACTAACTTAAAATTGTAGTAGTTTTGTGTTAGTACAAAGTACAATAAAATTTGAAGACAGAGAAAATCATATTAGGTATTGATCCCGGAACAACTATCATGGGATTCGGAATTATAAAAGTTATTGGTAAAAAGATGGAGTTTGTTCAAATGAATGAATTGATCTTAAAAAAATATGATGATCATTACTTGAAGTTAAAACTCATTTTTGAGCGTACAATTGAGTTGATAGATACCTACAAACCTGATGAAATTGCTTTAGAAGCTCCCTTTTTTGGAAAAAACGTACAGTCGATGTTAAAGTTGGGACGTGCACAAGGAGTGGCGATGGCAGCGGGATTATCAAGAGAAATTCCAGTTACAGAATATGCGCCATTAAAAATTAAAATGGCAATTACTGGAAATGGTAAAGCAAGTAAAGAGCAAGTAGCTATGATGCTCAAATCGCTATTAAATTTAAAAGAATTACCTAAGAATTTGGATGCTACAGATGGCTTGGCTGCTGCGGTTTGTCATTTTTATAATTCGGGCACTAAAGTTGGTGGTAAAAACTATACAGGTTGGGCAGCATTTGTAAAGCAAAATCCAAGTAAACTGAATAAAAAATAGAGTTGTAATTGTCCGGAATTTACATTCACATACCGTTTTGTAAGCAAGCCTGTTATTATTGCGATTTTCATTTTTCAACTTCTCTGAAAAGAAAAGATGATATGATGGAAGCGTTGATCTCAGAACTTGAATTAAGAAAAGATGAATTCAGTAATGAAGAAGTAGCTACGATTTATTTTGGAGGAGGAACACCAAGTGTTTTGTCTTCAGAGGAAATTAAATTGTTGATTGATAATGTAGATCAAAATTATAAAGTAATCCAAGATCCGGAGATTACATTAGAGGCAAATCCAGACGATTTATCAGAAGAGAAAATTATTGAGTTATCAAATTCTCCTGTAAATCGATTAAGTATTGGAATTCAATCGTTTTTTGAAAGAGATTTAAAACTGATGAATCGAGCTCATAATGCCGAAGAAGCCAAAAAATGTTTGTCTGTAGCGACTCGCTACTTTGATAATATTTCAGTCGATTTAATTTACGGTATACCGAATACAACAAATGATGAATGGAGAGAAAATATTGAAACAGCTTTGTCTTTCGGAGTACCTCATATTTCGAGCTATGCATTAACTGTAGAACCGAAAACTGCACTTCAAAGTTTTATTGAAAAAGGCATTATTGACGATGTGAATGATGAGTTAGCACAGGAACAATTTCTAATTTTAGTTGATGAGCTAGATAAAGCAGGATTTATTCATTATGAACTTTCTAACTTTGGAAAAGAACACTTTTTTAGTAAAAACAATTCGGCATATTGGCAAGGAAAAAAATACTTAGGCATTGGTCCATCAGCACACTCTTTCAATGGAAAAGAGCGCAGTTGGAATATTGCTAATAATGCCATTTATATCAAGAAAATAAAAGAGAAAGAATTGCCTTGTGAAATTGAAGAGCTATCTGTTACAGATCGTTATAATGAGTATGTAATGACAGGTCTACGAACTGTTTGGGGAGTTGATTTTAAAAGGATAGAACAAGAATTCGGAAATCAATATTTACAGTATTTGAAGATGCAGGCAGAGAAATTTATTCTTCAAGATTTATTGTATATTGAAAACGATACGTTGAAAACCACTAGAAAAGGAAAGTTTTTAACTGACGGAATTGCTTCCGATTTATTTAAACTGAATTTATCTTGATCGCAGAAATAAAACACAACTCAAAGAAATATAAAATTGATTTAAGTAAACCAATTGATATTTCGATTCCGATTGATATTCAAACTCAAAATGTAAATGCTTGGTATTTAGATGATCCTAAAATATTTCCAGAGCAATTTGATGAGCAAATTATTAGTGTTTCTGAAGGTGCTGCGGTCAATTTTAATAGCATTCAATTCAATCCACATTCTCATATTACACATACAGAATGTGTTGGTCATATCACAAAAGAAGTACATTCTATAAATAAGAATTTGTCTCAGTTTTTCTTTTTTGCAGAAGTAATTACAGTTGCTCCGGAATCGAAAGATGGAGATGAGGTGATATCAAAAAAGCAATTGCAACTTGCATTAGGAAATAAAAAAAGAGATGCTATCGTAATTAGAACACTTCCTAATGTAAAAGATAAAAAAGGAAGGCGATATTCAAATACCAATCCACCATATCTATTGGAAGAAGCAGCCATTTATTTAAGAGAAAAAGGAATACAACACTTACTTATCGATTTACCTTCTGTAGACAGAGAAAAAGATGAAGGATTATTGTTGTCTCATAACGCATTTTGGAACACTAAAGGTGAAATAAGGTTAGATGCTACCATTACAGAATTTATTTATGTTCCAAATTCTGTAAAAGATGGTACGTACTTTTTAAACTTGATGATAGCACCATTTGAAAATGATGCTACACCAAGTAAACCTATTTTATATGCATTAGAATAGTGTAATTCTATTTTCTTTGATAGTAAGCTACAATACTAGCTTTTGCAATAGTGTTGTTTCCTAAATAGTAACCTACAACGGCTGGATTTGTTTCTGCTGTTAATCCCAGTTTTTCAGTTTTCAATGCGTAAACTGTAATTACATATTGATGTATTCCATGACCTTTTGGAGGACATGGTCCACCAAAACCTTTTACCCCGTAATCAGTAATACTTTGAATTACTCCTTTAGGAAGTAAATTCAGATTTATGTTTCCTGCATTTTCTTTAAGTTGATTCATGTTAGAAGGAATGTCAAACACTAACCAATGCCACCATCCACTTCCAGTTGGAGCATCAGGATCATACATAGTAATAGCGAAACTTTTTGTTCCTTCAGGAACATTTTTCCAAGAAAGTTCTGGTGATGTATTTTCTCCTACACAACCAAATCCATTAAATTCTTCTTTTAATGTAGCTTGACCGGATAACGTTTTGCTTGTTAAGGTAAATGTCTTTTGACCAAATGAGTTAAGTGACGTTAAAATTAAGAAGCTTGATAGAATGAATAATTTTTTCATGATATTAATATTAGTTACCATGCAAAATTAGAGGCGAACTCCTAAAAAGTTGTGTGTAAAACAGGTCAAAAAGTATTGCTAAAAGCTCAACTTGATTGATACTGTTTTGGTGTCATCCCAAACTTCAGTTTAAACGCTTGTATAAAGTTTGAAAGATTTTCATATCCAATTTCCTCAAAAATATCTGTTGGTCGCACTGACTTGTCTTGTAGAAGAATAGCTGAATGTTCTAATCGTTGTTCTAAAAACCATTTACTAGGCGAAGTCTGAAAGTGTTTTTGGAATTCTCTTTTGAAACTCGATAAACTCATGTTTGACAAAAAAGAGAGTTCTTTCAACGTTAATTTGTTCAGTTTGTTAGTTTCAATTACCTCAATAAAATGTTGGTTTTGATTATGAAGTTCATACAGCAGAGAATCAATAAAATCTGAACCATTAACCGTAATGAGATAGGTGAGCAATTCATCAAATTTTGAAACAAGGAGAGAGGATTGAAGATCAGAACTCAACTTTGAAATTTCGATTAAACTGCTTACAAAAGATTTGATAAAAGCGTCATAACTAAATGAAAAGACGGAAGATTTAAGTTCAGGGTTTTTATTAAAAGAGATCTTTTTATTTTTAATAAAATTTAAAATAGTTTCATTACTAAAGAAGAAAAGAATACTTCTGTAAGTATCACTATCGGAACTTATTATTTTTTCCGTCATCAAGCAACGTCCTTTTTTCATCAAAAGAAAATAATCATTCTGAATCGAGACGTTTTTTTTATTCGAAAACACTTCCTTAGAACCGTTTATCAAAAAACTGAAAGTATTCTTTTGAAGCGTAACCATCTGCTTCAAACTTTCTTTTGAAGTAGTATAGTCGTAAACCGCGAACAAATCATTTTTGAGCGATAAATCTTTAGGTAGGTTTATTATTTCCATAGTTGAAATAGATGACAATGTGAAAGTAATAAAAGAAAATTACTTTAGTCGACGAATGATTTAGACTAGGATTATCGAAGTATTATTTAGTTTATAAGAACTTGTGACTTATATTTAAAAGAAGCGTCTTATTTTACATAAGAAGAACTATATTTAACCTATGGAATTATTGTTTTTAGGATTGGCATTCGGAGCGGTGGTGTCGTATTTTATTTTTTCGAAATTTAATACTGTTAGAACGAAAGGTTTAGCTCAAAGTCAGTCAGTTATACTTTTAGATAAAATAAAAAAAGTAACAAAGTTAATTACTGTAGAAGGAGAATTTGCTGAAATATATCATCATGAAGATAAGCAGAATAAGCTTTTAGGATTAGTATCTAGCAAGAAGAAAGCTATAATTTTGATAAATGCGAAAACTCATATTGGTTTTGATTTTAGAAAAATTAAAATGGAAGCTGATACGAAGAATAAAACAATCAAATTATCTAATTTTCCAGAACCAGAAGTTCTTTCTATTGAACCAAATATTCGGTTTTATGACATCCAAGATGGTTTTTTAAATAAGTTTTCTTCGGAAGATTTAACACAGGTAAATCAAGCAGCTAAAGAACATGTATTGCAAAAAATACCTGAAAGTAACTTAATGCAGGCAGCAAATCATGAAGCATTAGAAGCTATTGCTTTAATGAAGAACTTAATTGAAACTATTGGTTGGGAATTAGACTATTCTTCTTTAGAATTACCTAGCGGAAATATAAACCTACTAGAATAAAATGCACGTAGAACAGTTAAGAGATTATTGTATCGCAAAGAAAGGAGTAACGGAACACTTTCCTTTTGATGAAGTAACTTTAGTGTTTAAAGTTATGGGAAAAATGTTTGCTTTAACTGGTTTAGATCGATGGGAAAAAGGAGAAGAAAAAATCAATTTAAAATGTGATCCTGATAAGTCTGAGGAACTAAGAGCTGAATATGAAAGTATAAACCCAGGATTCCATATGAATAAAAAACACTGGAATACAATTACTTTAAATCTAGATGTTCCAGATAGTCTTGTTAGAGAGTTAATTGATCATTCTTATGATTTAGTCGTAAAAGGATTGACCAAAAAATTGAAGGAAGAATTAAAATCACTTTAAATTTTATCCAAAAGAAACTAATATGGATATAATTTCTTTATTAATAGAAAAAATAGATCAACAAAATCTTTGGGAAAAGGAAATTATATTGAAGCGTAATGAGTATTTAAAAGTAAAAGGTACAATTGATACCAACTTATATTATGTGAAAAGTGGAAGCCTGCGAATTTTTCTAGTAGAGGAGCAGGAGGAGCAAACAATAAGATTTGGATATAAGAATAATTTAATAGCTTCTTTAGATTCTTTTTTAAATGATCAACCTTCGGATTTCTATATTCAAGCACTAAAACAAACAACAGTAAAGCAACTTTCTAAAAAAGAGTATTTGAATTTCATAGAATCTTCTCCAGAAAACAAGAAAATTTGGAATGAAATTTTAAAGAATTTTGTACTGCAACAAATGGAAAGGGAAAGAGATATTTTAACAATATCTCCTGTAGAAAGATATCGCAGAGTTTTAAAAAGAAGTCCACAACTATTTCAAGAAATACCGAATAAATATATCGCATCTTATTTAAGAATGACTCCCGAGACTTTATCCAGAATTAAAAAATCTTAATTTCAATCAATGTTTTATATGTATTATAGTTAGAGATTTGTAATAAAAAAACATGGAGTTAACATCGGCACAATTATTAAATGACTTACGTATAATTACAGAAAGAAATCTGAAATTTGTAGAAGACTTTAAAAATGAATCCCAAAATAATTTAAACTGGAGAAAAAGTTCTGACAGCTGGAGTGTTTTGGAATGCGTTGAACATTTAAATAGATATGGAGATTTTTATATTCCGGAGATAAGTATGAGAATAGAAAAATCAAAGTATAAAAACTCTAAAGTTTTTAAAAGTAATTGGTTGGGACGATATTTTAGTAAAATGGTTTCATACAGAGAGGAGTTAAATAATATGAAAACATTTAAATCGATGAACCCATTACATTCAAATCTAAATAAAGAGACTCTTGAAAAGTTTATCGATCAGCAACATCAAATAATGGAATTGTTAGTGCGATCAGAAACAATAGACTTAGACAAAACAAAAACAGCTATCTCTATTTCGAAAATTATTAAATTAAAATTAGGAGATACATTTAGGGTTCTCATCTATCACAATGAAAGACATGTACAACAGGCTAAAAAAGTTTTAGAGTTGTGTCTTAACAACAATTAAAGGCTTTGTAAAACTGCATTTCTGTATTTCAAAGGTGTGGTTTCTTTTATGGCTAAAAACTTTCTGTTAAAATTAGATAAGCTGTTATATCCGCATTTGTAAGCAACTTCCTTAACAGAGATTTCTTTATTTGAAACCAATAATTTACAAGCATTTTCTACTCGGAGTTCATTCAAAAAAGTAAAATAAGTTTTATTGGTTCGTTGTTTAAAGTATCGGCAGAACGCATTTTTGGTCATGTTGGCTTTTTCAGCTATAGCATCTAAACTTATCTCAGATTCAAAGTTATTCATAGTATAACTCATTATGGTTTGCATTCGTTTTCCACTATCATCACTAAGTTTTTTCTTTGCAATAAACTTGGCAAGAGGCAATGTTTCAATAGAGTTCAACTGTTTGATAATTTCAAAAAAACTGATAAATCGTTCAAGATTAGAAGCCTTTTGTAATTGTAAAAAAGTCGGAACCAAATTGTAGGAATTTAGTACTTTAAAACCATTGGAAGCATTTTCAAAGAAATGATTCAATTCTTTAAAATCATCCAACTCGAAAAAATCAGATCCGAATGAACGCTCTGTGAAAAATAATGAAATCATAAACGAATCAGAGTCTTCCTCATTTCCATCGCTTTTAAATACATGGGGTAAGTTGCTCCCGATAACAAATACATCATTTTCAGAATATCTATGAATAGTATCACCTACAACTAAAGTGCCTTTACCATGTACAATACATGAAATCTGAATTTCTTCATGTTCATGAAAATTACCGTAGAAAATAGGGGTTCTATCTTCTTGATAAATTACACCTAAATTTTTTGGTTTTGGTATTTTAAAAGGTAATGCTTTCATGTATTGTTTTGGTTAACTTGAGAATAAATTTAGCATATATTATTCATTTAATTAGTGTTTGAATACAAAATGGGTAATTTAGTGCTATTTTGAGTTAATAATTACAATTCAATTCTATTACATTGAGAATACATTTGCTAAAAAAACCTAAGTAATCATCATTAAATAAAGTAATAATGGCAATAGAATGGAAAGGAGTTATGCCAGCCGTAACTACTAAATTTACATCAGAAGATAAACTTGATTTATCAATTTTTGAATTAAATATAAACGCACAGTTGGATGCTGGTGTTCATGGAATTGTACTTGGAGGGACTTTAGGAGAAGCAAGTACATTATCAGATGAAGAGAAAAGAGAGTTAACAAGAACAACTGTTCAAATAGTAGACAGTAAGGTTCCTGTGTTGATTAATATTGCTGAGCAAACCACTAAAAACGCCGTTTTAGCAGCTCAAAAGGCAGAGGAAGATGGAGCTAAAGGTTTAATGATGTTACCTCCGATGCGATATAAAGCAGATGGTAGAGAAACTGTTGAATATTTTAAAACTGTAGCTAATAATACTTCATTGCCAATTATGGTTTATAACAATCCTGTAGATTATGGAATAGAAGTAACTTTAGATATGTTTGATGAGTTATTAAAGTGTAAAAATATTGAAGCTGTTAAAGAATCAACAAGAGATATTTCTAACGTAACTCGTATTAAAAACCAATTTGGAGATCGTTTAAAGATTATGACTGGTGTTGATACTTTAGCTTTAGAGAGTTTATTGATGGGAGCTGATGGATGGATTGCAGGATTAGTTTGTGCTTTTCCTAGAGAAACAGTAGCAATCTACGAATTGCAGAAAGCTGGGAAGATTAAAGAAGCACTTGAAATTTATCGCTGGTTTTTACCATTGTTAGAGTTAGATATTAATTCTAAATTAGTTCAGAATATAAAACTAGCCGAAGTCGCTACAGGAATTGGAACTGAAAATGTTAGAGCTCCAAGATTACCTTTAGTAGGAGAAGAACGAGAGCGAGTTTTATCAATTATTGAAAAAGGTTTACAAAACAGACCAACACTACCAAATTATAAAAGCTTGTAAAAAATGATTACTGGAAAAAATTATATAGGAAATCAACTATCATCTGAAGGAGATATTACATTTAAAACATTTAATCCAGAATTGAATGTTTCTATTCAAAATAATTTCTCGCAAGCGACTGCGGAAGAAATTGAAAAAGCTGTAGCTAAAGCAACTGAAGCATTTGATGTGTATAAACATTTCTCAGGAGCGAAAAAGGCAATTTTTTTAAGAGCTATTGCCGATGAAATTGAGGCTTTGGATGAGAAGTTGATAAATGTGTATTGTTCAGAAACAGGTTTGCCTGCTGGAAGAGCTGCTGGAGAGCGTGGAAGAACTGTTTTTCAATTACGTTCTTTTGCCGATTTAGTAGAAGAAGGATCTTGGGTAGAAGCTTCTATAGATACTGGAATTCCAGATAGAACTCCGGCTCCAAAGCCAGATTTACGAAAAATGAATATTCCTTTAGGTCCGGTAGTTGTATTTGGAGCAAGTAATTTTCCATTGGCGTATTCAACAGCAGGTGGAGATACAGCTGCAGCTTTAGCTGCAGGTTGTCCAGTAATTGTAAAATCACATCCAATGCATGCAGGAACAGGTGAGTTAATCGCTTCTGCAATTATTAAAGCAGCGGAAAAAACAGGAATGCCTAATGGAGTTTTCTCGAATATCAATGCTAAAGATTATGACGCCGGCCAACAATTAGTAAGTCATCCAAAAGTAAAAGCAGTTGGATTTACAGGAAGTATTAAAGGAGGAAGAGCTTTATTAGATATTGCAAGTAAAAGAGAAGAACCAATTCCAGTTTTTGCTGAAATGGGAAGTATAAATCCGGTTGTTGTCTTACCAAAAGCCTTACAAAATAGAGGAAATGAGATAGCAAATACATATGCTGGATCAATAACATTAGGAACAGGACAATTTTGTACGAATCCTGGTTTAATTTTAGGAATCGCAGGAGAGGAATTGTCTAGTTTTATTGATGAATTAGGATCAAAAATCAAAGAAATAAATCCTTCTTGTATGTTACATCCAAACATTCACGGAGCTTACGAGAAAGGAAAAAAACAAGCAATCAATCAAAATGAGGTAACTATTGTAGCAAATTTAGATGGAGAAATTCAAACGAATTATGCTTCACAAGGAGTAGCAACAGTTTCAGGAAAAACATTTTTAGAGAATTCAACCTTACATCATGAAGTATTCGGTCCGTTTTCAATTGTGGTTGCTTGTGAGAACTTGGAAGAACTGGAGGAAATCGTTGCTGGTTTGGAAGGCCAGTTAACGGGAACTATCATTTCAGATGATGACGAAATTTCGAATTATTCTGAGTTAGTTGCGAAAATGCAAAACAGAGTAGGACGATTGATTTTTAATGGAGTTCCAACAGGAGTTGAGGTTTGTCCTTCAATGGTTCATGGTGGTCCATATCCAGCTTCAACAGATAGTCGTTTTACAGCAGTTGGAATCAATTCTATCAAACGTTGGGTACGTCCATTTAGTTTTCAAAATTGGCCAAATTCTTTATTACCTGATGAGCTAAAAGATGAAAATCCATTACAGATTACAAGATTAGTAAACGGGGAACTCAATAAATCGTAACAATATGAGATCAGTTTTTACCTGTATTGATGGACATACGTGTGGAAATCCTGTTCGAGTTGTAAAACATGGCGGTCCAGAATTGGTTGGAAATTCCATGAGCGAAAAGCGTCAACACTTTTTAAAAGAATTTGATTGGATTCGTAAAGGATTAATGTTTGAACCTCGCGGACATGATATGATGAGTGGTTCGATTATATATCCGCCGCAAAATCCTGAGAACGATTTTGGTATTTTATTTATTGAAACTTCGGGCTGTTTACCAATGTGTGGTCATGGAACTATTGGAACCATAACCATTGGTGTTGAAGAAGGGTTAATTCAACCTAAAACACCTGGAATCATTAAAATGGAAGCTCCAGCAGGATTGGTAGAAATAGAATATCAGCAAACAGGAGAAAAAGTAGATTGGGTTCGCTTAACCAATGTGAAAAGTTATTTAGCAGCGGAGAATTTAACGATTGATTGTCCGGAATTGGGAGAAATTAGTTTTGATGTGGCTTACGGTGGTAATTTTTATGCAATCGTAGATCCGCAGAAAAACTTTGCAGGAATTCAAGAATTTACAGCGTCTAAAATAATTCAGTATTCTCAAGAAGTGCGAGCTAGGATTAATGAAAAATATCCAAATCAATTTATTCATCCAGAAAATGATACAATTAGAGATGTTTCTCATATGTTATGGACAGGAACTCCAATTAATGAAAATTCATCTGGAAGAAATGCGGTGTTTTATGGAGATAAAGCAATAGACAGAAGTCCGTGTGGAACAGGAACTTCAGCTAGAATTGCTCAGTTACATGCTAAAGGAAAATTAGCAGTAGGAGAAGAGTTTATTCATGAAAGTTTTATCGGAAGTAAGTTCATAGGAAGAGTCAAAGAAGAAACAACTTTAGCGGGAAAAAAAGCAATTATTCCAAGCATTCAAGGTTGGGCAAAAGTATATGGATACAATACGATTATAATAGACGATGAAGATGATCCATATGCACATGGATTTCAAGTGATATAATATGAGTAAGAAAATAGTAATAATTGGAGGAGGAATAATAGGCTTATGTTCGGCTTATTATTTACAAAAAGAGGCGCACGAAGTTATTATAGTAGATAAATCAGACTTTACTTCGGGTGCTTCTTATGTAAATGCGGGCTTAATTACACCAAGCCATATTATTTCATTGGCTGCTCCAGGAATCATTACCAAAGGAATTAAATGGATGTTCAATTCTTCTAGTCCGTTTTATGTAAAACCAAGGTTGAACTATGATTTTTTGCAATGGTCGTGGTTGTTTAAAAAATCAGCAACGCATCAGAAAGTCGCCGATTCCATTCCTGTAATTAGAGATATTAATGTCTTGAGTAGATCTTTATATGAGGAAATGAAAGCTGAGAAAGAGTTTGATTTCTTTCATCAACATAAAGGTTTATTGATGTTGTATAAAACTGATAAAGCTGGAGAGGAAGAATGGGAAGTTGGGCAAAAAGCTATAGAATGTGGCTTAAAAGTGGCTAATTTGTCACAAGAAGAACTGCGGAAATTAGAACCTTCTGTAGATTCAGATATTAAAGGAGCAGTTCATTATTTATCTGATGCACATATGACTCCAAACGATTTTATGAAGCAAATGAAATCGTATTTGTTAAGAAAAGGAGTCGTTTTTAAATCGGAAACAGAAGTTACAGGTTTCAATGTGAAATCAAACGCTATTCAATCGATAACAACTAAAGATGAAGATATTCATTGTGATGAATTGGTGGTTGCTTCTGGTTCTTGGACACAAAACTTAATAAAAAAATTGAAGATTAATATTCCAGTTCAAGCAGGAAAAGGTTACCGAATAGATGTTCAAAATGAAACTCAAATTACAATACCTTCCATTTTATTAGAAGCAAAAGTAGCGGTTACACCAATGGATGGATTTACTCGATTTGCGGGAACTATGGAAATAGGAGGAATCAATCATCAAATTAATCCTAAAAGAGTAAACGCTATTGCAAATGCAGCTTCCGATTATTATTCAAATCTAAATATTTCCAACGAAGCAAAGCAAAATGCAGCATGTGGATTACGACCTTGTTCACCAGATGGTTTGCCTTATATCGGAAGAGTTTCAGGATATGAAAATCTCACCGTGGCAGCTGGGCATGCAATGATGGGATGGAGCTTAGGTCCCGCAACTGGAAAACTCATAACTGAGGTTATTTCTAATCAAAAAACTAGTATGAATATAACTCCTTTTGATGTGGAAAGATTTTCTTAGTTATATTTGTTTAAATGGACAAGAGGGAACTAAGGACATTATATAAACAAAAACGTAAGGATTTATCAAGCGATGAAGTAATGAAACTTCAAGAGAAAATCTATGCTCAAATATTTAAGCATGATTTTTCAGAGATTGAAAACATCCATATTTTTCTGACAATAGAAAAACAAAAAGAGATCAATACATACCCGATAATTTCTTTTTTAAGATCTAAGAATAAGAATTTGATTATCAGTAAAAGTGACTTTGCTAACTCAACACTTACACATTTCCTTTTTGAAAAAGATACCAAACTTAATGTAAGTAAATACGGAATTCCAGAACCTGAGGACGGAACAATTTTTAATGTAAAGGATATTGATTTAGTATTCGTTCCATTATTAATTTCAGACGAAAAAAACTACAGAGTAGGCTACGGAAAAGGTTTTTATGATCGATTCTTAAGTGAATGTAAGCCAGATGTTAAAACCATTGGATTAAATTTCTTCGAACCCATTAAAGAAATTTCAGATATCAACGAATTTGATGTTCCTTTAGATTTTGTATTTACACCGTAATAAGAATGAATTATTGAATATTCTATTATATTATATAAAAACAAAAGCGTCTTGAAAACTCAAGACGCTTTTGTTTTTATAGTGTTTAAATAACTTATCCGTTCATAGAAATTAAGAACTCTTCGTTATTTATTGAAGTTTTAATTCGTTGTTGGATGAACTCCATAGCTTCAATTGGATTCATATCTGCTAAGTATTTACGTAATACCCACATTCTTTGAACCGTTTTAGGATCTAATAATAAATCATCTCTACGCGTACTCGACTTAATTAAGTCAATTGCTGGGTAAATTCTGCGGTTTGCAATATTACGCTCTAATTGAAGTTCCATGTTACCAGTTCCTTTGAATTCTTCAAAGATCACTTCGTCCATCTTAGAACCTGTTTCAGTTAATGCAGTTGCAATAATTGTTAAAGAACCTCCATTTTCAATGTTACGAGCCGCTCCAAAGAAACGTTTTGGTTTGTGTAATGCATTTGCGTCAATACCTCCCGATAAAATTTTACCAGAAGCAGGAGCAACTGTGTTATATGCACGTGCTAAACGAGTAATAGAATCTAAAAGAATTACTACATCGTGTCCACATTCAACTAAACGTTTTGCTTTTTCTAATACAATATTAGCTACACGAACGTGTTTGTCTGCTGGCTCATCAAATGTAGAAGCTACAACTTCACCACGAACACTACGTTTCATGTCGGTAACTTCTTCAGGACGCTCATCAATTAATAATACAATTTGATAAACTTCTGGATGATTTGCAGCAATTGCATTTGCAACGTCTTTAAGTAACATTGTTTTACCTGTTTTAGGTTGTGCTACTAACATTCCACGTTGTCCTTTACCAATAGGAGAGAATAAATCCATTATTCTAGTAGATAGAGAACTTCCTTTTTCTGCTAAATTGAATTTTTCATTAGCAAATAAAGGTGTTAAGTGTTCAAAAGAAACACGATCTCTAACAATATTAGGACTTAGTCCGTTGATTTTAGATACTCTAATTAATGGGAAATACTTTTCTCCTTCTTTTGGAGGACGAACATTTCCTTTAACTGTATCACCAGTTTTTAAACCAAATAGTTTTATCTGAGATTGAGATACATAAATATCATCAGGTGATGATAAATAGTTGTAGTCAGAAGAACGTAAGAAACCATAACCATCTGGCATCATTTCTAATACACCTTCACTTTCAATAATTCCATCAAACTCATAGTCTGGGTCACGGTATTTATTTCCGCTCTTATGCTTAGGACCTTGGTTTTTATTCTGGTGCTTATTGTTATTATTGTTTCGGTTCTGATTATTATTTCTATTCTGATTATTGTTTCTGTTAGAATTCTGTTGATTAGAGTTCTGAGATTTATTTTTATCAGAAGAGTGTTGTCTTTGATTGTTTTTTTGATGAGAACTTCCTTGATTAGAACCTGTATTAGAACTCTTTGGGGTGTTCTGGTTACTTTGGCTTTGAGGACCTTTAGGATTGTTCTGGTTATTCTGGTTGTTTTGTGGCTTAGCTTCAGGCTTTACTGAACTTGCAGCTTGTTCAACCGATTTTGAAATACGTTTTCTCTTAGGCTTTTCCTTCTTTGCTTCACCGTCATTTGCCTTTGGAGTATTAGTTTTTTCTACTTTCTTTTCAGTAGGTGTACTTTTAGCTTTTTCTTTTGGTAATTCCTTATTTGCTTCTGCTTGAGCATCTAATATCTTATATATAAGGTCTAATTTTTTTAACTGGCTTGTTTTCTTCAAACCAATAGTCTTAGCTATTTCCTGTAATTCAACTAATTTTTTTGCTTTTAAATCCGAGATTTCGAACATTGGATTGTTTTTAAATTATAAAGTATTTAAGAAAGGGATTGTGTTTAGATTTTTTTAGTGTAAGATGTTTACTAGACGTAAGTGTTGTAAACTTCTGTGAGGAATCCGTCGCAACAAATATAGCCAAATATTTTAATATGCAAAGTTTCTTATTATAAAAAGAAAATGTACATTTGTTGCCCTAATTATTTATAGATGATACAAAGAATACAATCCTTATACTTATTACTAGTCGGAATTATAGCCGGAGGATTAACATTTGTATTTAATATATGGAGTACTGCAAATGCAAAAGTGTTTTCATTAGATCTTTTTGCTGCAAACTCAATTATGGAAAAAATAGTTCCTATACTATTTATTATATCCGCCCTTTTAGCAGTAGTAACTATATTCATGTTTAAGGATAGAAAGTTACAGTTTGTATTAGGGCGCTTAAATATTTTGACAAATCTTTTTTTATTAGGAGTGTTGGTATATCTATCACTAACGTTATCTGGAGAAACTTCGGTTTCTGAGAAAGGTATTGGGATGTTCTTGCCTGTTATTTCAATTGTATTGCTTGTATTAGCAAACAAAGCCATTAAAAAGGACGAAGATCTCGTAAAATCTGTAGATAGATTACGATAAACCTAACATCTTAGTATATTTAGTGCGATAAAAACCGGGAATAATTCTCGGTTTTTTTTATACTATAAATAACTATTTTTGAGTTACTTAGTAGGGTTAACTAAGTAACAACCCTGAGAGGGCTTCTAAGGGTTTTCCCTTAGACACTCAAGGTAAACCCTGAGTGCGTTTTCAGGGTGTTTGTAATTTGTCAGGAATGTATTAACGTTATAAATTTGTAAGTGTAACAATGAGAGATAAAATCAGAGTTCATATAGCCGACGATCATGAGGTTGTTATCCAAGGAGTTTCGGCACTCATAAATACTGATGATAGTATTGAAGTTAAAGGTTATTCATTAACAGGAAAAGATGTAGTTGAGTGGTTTAAGAATAACGAAGCAGATGTTTTAATTCTCGATATAAATATGCCAAAATTAGATGGTATTGGAGTTTTAAAAACATTTAAAAATAGAAGTTTTAAACAGAAAACTATTATTCTCTCAGGGTTAAGCGATCCGAAAATCGTTCAAGAAATGATTGCACTAGGTGCAAACGGTTTCATCGAGAAAGGATCAGCAAGTGAACACATAATACAAGCGATCAAGGCGGTTTACAGGGGAGAGCAGTATTATAGTGATGAAATAAAGGACAGTTTGTTCGATTTGTACATTAACGAATCAAAAACAGACGAAGCGATCAAAAGTAGTGTGGCAGATGAGCCGCTTACCGAGAGAGAAGTAGAAGTACTAAAACTGATAACACAAGAATTAAGTACTGCTGAGATAGCAGAGAAATTAAATATAACTGTTAAAACAATAGAAACACACAGAAGAAATTTATACAAAAAAATTAAAGTAAAAAATGTAGTAGGTTTGGCAATATACGCTGTTAAAAATAATATAGTTTAATTAACCTCCCTTCAATTTTATATAGAGGTTCCCCGTCCTTATATATGTTCCCCCCCCCGAACTGTATTATAGCAATTGTCAAGCCTTCTTCATTTAATCTAAATGAAAATCAACTAACCAACCATAACCCCTAATTTATTAGTCTCCCGTTAATCTACCCTTTAATTTTACAATTATAAGAGTTTATTAATCCACTTAAAGTTTTTAGTTACCATGAAAAGAAGTTACATACCTTTTTTAATGATCTTGTCTATCCTAGTTTCAGCATGTTCAACAGAGGAAAATATGCCTGAAAACAATGACCAATCTTTATTAAAATCGTACAAATTAAGTAGGGATGCTAACGGTAGATATGCTATCGATATTGATTTAGTAGAAGGAGCTTACACGGAAACTTACAAAGATGAAGCTACACAGACTAATAAGATTTATGCTTATCAAGGAGATGCTAATAATGCACAAAGAAATGCAAGCAAGAACAACCTTTTAACTTTAGAAGACAATAAAATTAAAGTTGGAGTGTTTGAGAATAATGTTCAGAAAAACTCAATTTGGGTTGAAGATGAAAATATTGTTTTAGGAAGAGGTCAAATTAGTCCTGACTTTTTGGAGTCATACAGCATAGAGCACATGGGAGGAGACGAATATGTATTAGACTTTAATGTAAGAAACAATGTATCAGTTTCATTTGAGTATAATGCAGATGAAAATATTTATGAAGTTCATTTGAAAGAAGGAATTTCTAATGGAACTAAGTTTACAAAATTGTATAACAAGTCAGCTAATTTGCCATTAAGAATAGATTTCGTAAATTACATATTAATAAAACCAGAAGCGAATGGGAGAGGAGCTAGTGCAGAATATGCAATGACACGTGTCCCAAGAGTTGGATCTGATCAACCCGGTTTATAATAAACAAAAGCCTATTTTGATTAAAAAAATCATAATATTATTATTCATTTTAATACAATATAAAGCTGAGTGTAATAACTCGGCTTTTGCCGTTCTTGAACAAGAACAAAACAAAGGGAAAGTCTCTGATAATCAAAGAGATTATGAGTTGACTAAAATTTATTATGAGGAAGGTAAATACATCAAAGCATTAAAGAAAATTTTATTTTTATCTGATCGAGAATTTAAGGATAGAGTTCTTGAAATTAGAGTAAATGTATTAGCCGGTAAAATTCTTCAAAAGACTAGAGATGATCGAGGAGTTTATGAACCAGATACCTCAACTGAAAAGAATAAAGATAACGACAAGGCGATATCTTTTTTTAGAAAAGCAATTGCATTAGCTGAAAAATTAAAACTAGAAAAGACTGAATTTGGCTTTTCTAATGAATCTTATAAGTTAATAGTCTCAGAATCATATTTGTCATTAGCAAATTGTTATATAGCCGTAAGAAAACAAGATAGCTCAAGAATTTATCTTGAGAAATTAATTTCTATTGAAAGCATTAACAGCAAGGTTAATTTATTTCAAGGAGTTGCTTACACAAATCTTGGGAAAGTTTTTTATATGGAAGAAAACTTTCAACAGGCTGAAAGAATGTTTCTTAAATCTATAGAAGTAAATAAGCTTTTAAAGAATGATATTTCAGTTGCTTTGGCATTGAATAATTTAGGCTCTATTTATATAATTAATGAGGAGTTTAGTAAAGCAAAGAGTACATATCAGGAAGCATTGACTTATTTGGGAAGTAAAAATACTTCTTTGGCTACCGAAAGAAAGGAAATGATCTTTGATAACCTTGCCTGGGCCCTGTACAATTTGAAGGATTATAAGGCGTACGATTATGTTACAAAATCTTATAGGATACGCGATAGTTTAAATGAAATAGGGAGACAAGAGAAGTATGCCGAAATACAAGCGATCCATGATGTTGAGACTGTTAAACAACAAGAACAAATTAAAATTGAACGTCAAGAACGCAAAACTTGGATAATAGGTGTTACTGGAATTGTGGTCTCTTTATTGTTATTATATCTAGCCAATTTATATAAGTTGAGACAACAAAGTTTAAGCTTGAAATTATCCCAGAATGAATTGGAACAGCAAAGAAAATTGGATCGTTTAAAATCACAAAGTCAGGTTAAAATACTAAATGCTACTATTGACGGTAAAGAAACAGAGCGTAAACAAATTGCAGAAATTTTACACGATAATGTAAGCGCTTTATTATCCTCAGCAAATATGCATTTGCAAGCAAGTCAACAGCAGTTTAAGGGTTCTGATATTCCAACTGAATTGGCAAAAACTCAAGAAATAATAGCTGAAGCTTCGCATAAAATAAGAGATTTATCTCATAATTTAATGTCGTCTGTATTGTTAAAGTTTGGATTGGAATACGCAGTAAAAGATTCTGCAAAAAAGTTTTCAAATTCCAATATAAGAATTAACACTGCTATACATAATGTGTACCGTTATTCTCAAGATCAAGAGATTAAAATCTTTAACATTATTCAAGAATTAATCAATAATATCTTAAAGCATAGTCAAGCCAAAAATGCTTATGTAATTATGGAGGAGGAAGATGATATGTTGAATATTATAGTGAAAGATGATGGTGTTGGTTTTAAGAATAAATCCGAAGAAGAAAAAGGAGTTGGTATCAACCAAATAAAGGCAAGAATTCATATGATGAATGGTTCTTTTTTAATCGAATCTTCTCAAGGAATGGGAACAAAAACCACAATGAATATTCCTGTTGTTCGAAAAAAAACTAGAGTGTACTCCGCTTAGCGAGCTCTATAACTTCCATATTTTTTATTTCACCCTTATCTAATTCAAATCTAACCATGGTTCTTATTTTGTGGAATCCGTGTTTTCCAGCAGCGCCAGGATTTATATGTAAAAGATTTAAACTTTTATCGAATTGTACTTTTAAAATATGAGAATGTCCACAAATAAACAATTGTGGAGGATTTTTCTTAATTGTTTCTCGAACTCTTTGATTGTATTTCCCAGGATATCCACCAATATGTGTAATCCATACAGGAACATTTTCAACTTCAAATCTATTATCTAAAGGAAATTCAGATCTAGCTTCGGCATCATCAATATTACCATAAACCCCACGTAAAGGCTTTAAAGCTTTTATGGTATCGGTAACTTTTAAATGGCCAATATCTCCGGCATGCCAAACTTCATCTGCTTGTTTTACAAACTTTAAAATTTGATCATCAATATAACTATGGGTGTCTGATAAGAGTAAGATTTTTTTCACTTAACGAAAGTACAAAGAATCTTTAGGTTTTCTACAATGTCACGTTAAGAAGCAAACAGCAATTATTTAAACAATAGAATTCCATATTGTTAGTTAATTTTTAAGAAAATACTAAATAACTCAACCAAATAAAATCCGTAGTTTAGCTTTTTAAAAAAATAATTTCTTGAGGTATTTTTTAGAACTTTCATACAACGGTAAAAACTACTTTGGTTGGCAAGTTCAACCTGATGTAATTTCGGTTCAAGAAAAAATAGCAACAGCGTTAAGTACAATTTTAAGGAAAGAAATAGCCATTGTAGGTGCAGGACGAACGGATTCTGGAGTACATGCTTCTCAAATGTATGCTCATTTTGATTTTGATCAAGAACTAAATGATAATTTTACCTACAAACTGAATGCAATTTTACCTAATGATATTGTAATTTACAATACTACTAAAGTTAGTGACGATGCTCATGCAAGGTTTGATGCTACAAGTAGAAGTTACGAGTATAAAATTTGGTTGGGGAGAAATCCGTTTGTATTGGATACAACTTGGCAACTCAATTATAAAGAAATAGACATCGATTTGATGAATAAGGCAGCTGAGTTATTGTATGAATACGAAGACTTTGAATGTTTTTCGAAGGTGAAAACAGATGTAAATACCTTTAACTGTAAAGTAACAAATGCCGTTTGGAAATTAGAAGGACATGAACTTACGTTCTATATTTCTGCAGATCGTTTTTTAAGAAACATGGTAAGAGCGATCGTAGGAACATTGTTAGATATTGGATTACGCAAAAAATCTGTTGAAGATTTTAAAGCAATTATAGAAAGTAAGAATAGAAGCAATGCGGGAGTATCTGTACCTGCAAAAGGATTATTTTTGACTAAAGTTGAATACGATTATATTTAAATTGTGAGTAAGAATAAAAAAGGAAATGCATTTGATATGGAGATTTTTGTGAGACTAATGAGTTTCGCAAAAAAGTACCGTACTCAATTTTGGATCGCGGCATTATCTACCATTTTACTAGCTGGATTTTCAATTGCCAGTCCAGTAATTTTATATAAAGCTATTGATGATTTTACTGCTACAAAAGACGCAACACGTTTATTGTATTTTACAATAGCAATGCTATCAGTTTTGTTAGTTCAGGTTATATTACAATTCTCGTTTATATACTATGCCAATTGGGTTGGACAAAACATTATCAAAGATATTCGAGCTAAGATTTTTAGTAAAATTTTAGAGTTTAAAATGACATATTTTGATAATAACTCAGTAGGAAAATTAGTAACAAGAGTAGTTTCTGATATTGAAACTATTGCGAACTTTTTCTCTCAAGGAGTTTTTATGATTGTAAGTGATATTTTAAAAATGTTAGCTGCTGTAATTGTAATGTTCGTTATAAATTGGAAATTGGCTATCATTGCTTTAGCAGTATTGCCAATTTTAATTTATGCAACTAAATTATTCCAAATTGCAATTAAAAAAACCTTTCAAGATGTTAGAAATCAAGTAGCCAATCTTAACGGTTTTGTTCAAGAGAGAGTTACTGGAATGAAAATAGTTCAGTTATTCAATAGAGAAAAAATTGAATACGATAATTTTAAAGAAATCAATAACAAGCATAAAGAAGCACATATTAAAACTGTTTGGTATTACTCCATTTTCTTTCCTATTGCAGAGATCATGTCGTCCATTGCTATTGGATTGATTGTTTGGTATGGAGGATTACAAGTTTTAGGAAATAAATTAATTACTGTTGGAGCAATAATTAGTTTTATTCAAATGGCTCAAATGTTATTCAGACCGTTACGCCAAATCGCAGATAAGTTCAATCAATTACAAATGGGAATTGTTTCTGGTGAGCGTGTTTTTAAAGTAATTGATACAGATAGTTCAATTGATAAATCTGGTACTAAAGATGCATCAAATTTAAGAGGAGATATTTCTTTTAAAGATGTGAGATTTAGTTATGTGCAAGGTGAAGAAATATTAAAAGGAATAAACTTCAACGTAAATAAAGGAGAAACTATTGCAATTGTAGGTTCTACAGGAGCTGGGAAGTCTACTATTATTAATTTAATTAGTCGTTTTTACGAAATAGATAGTGGAGAAATTGCTGTTGATGGAGTTTCAGTTCAAGAGTTCGATTTGAGTTCTTTAAGAAATCAAGTAGCAGTTGTTTTACAAGATGTCTTTTTATTTTCAGATACGATCTTGAACAATATTACATTACAAAATGAAGCCATTTCTCTTGAAGAAGTAAAAGAAGCTGCAAAGCAAATTGGAATTCATGAGTTTATTGAAAGTTTGCCAAATGGCTACAATTATAATGTAAAGGAACGTGGAGCAATGTTATCTTCAGGACAACGTCAGTTAATTGCATTTTTAAGAGCTTATGTAAGTACTCCAAGTATTTTAATTTTAGATGAAGCAACATCATCTGTAGATACCGAATCAGAACAAATGATTCAATATGCTACGGATAAAATCACAAAAAATAGAACTTCAATTGTTATAGCACATAGATTAGCCACAATTAAAAAAGCGGATAAGATTTTAGTGATGGACAAAGGAAATATAGTTGAACAAGGAAGCCATAAAGAATTGTTAAAAAAAGAAGGTTACTACCGTAATCTGTACGAAAAACAATTTAGTGCTGAGGTAATATAATTCCCTCTGTTTTATTTGTTTAATTTGTTCAAAATGCTACATTTGTTACTCAATCACAAAAACTTAAAATACATAAACAATGAAAAAAGTAATTTTATCTGTCTTTGTAGCTGGTTCATTATTAGCTACTTCTTGTAAGCAAGCAAAGGAGGCTAAAGAAGAAGTAAAGGAAACAACTGAAGCAGTTGTAGAAAAAACTGAAGAAGCTGCTAAAACTGTAGTTGAAGAAACTAAAGAAGCAGTAGAAGAAACTACTAAAGCAATCGAATCTGCAATCGAAGGTATTACTATTCCTGAATTTAAAGACCCAAAAGTAGGAGAGTATTTAAAAGAGTATTCTGAGTATGCTAAGAAATATATTGATGCTGGAGGAGATGTTGTAAAGAATGTAGATTTAGCTAAAACAGGAACTGAGTTAGCTGCTAAAACTAAAGATATTCTTGCTGGTTTAGATGAAGAGTCTGCTAAGAAGTTTAATAGCGTTTTAACTGCTATCCAATCTAAAATGGCACCTGCAAAATAATTATAATTCTAAGCAATTATAATATCCTAAAGGCTTACAATGTGTAAGCCTTTTTCTTTTTTATAAAGTATATTTTCTACGTAAGTAACATAAGTTTATAGCACAAAATTTTAACCTTTATACAAATACTACAAATTGTTAAAATAAAATTTCAAACTACTCTTCAATTCATTGTTCTTAAGTGTATTATCCTTATATTTAATAGAGAAATCGTGCCAAATTAGATTGAGTCAACCAAATACGTAGTACTACCAAAAAACTCAATTCTTACAACTAGAATAATATTTTAAGAAAGAGTCCCCGAAACATTCTTCAGTTGAAATATTTTCCATTCTAGATAGATATAAAGTATATATGAATTTGATCATAATAGTAACATGAACTATTTCTGATTGAACAGAAAAGCTATTAACCAAAAACACCTAATCCCATTAATTGTCATTTATTATGAATGACGAGAACTTCCTATAGAAAGTAATCCCTTACCAATCATACTTCTATTGTGTTTAAAATTTATAAGTAACTAATTGTATTCAAAAAATGTAATCCCTCTGCATATGAAGAAATCAACCCCAAATTAAAGAGTTAGTAGTCATATTAGCTTAAATCTAAATTCTAGTTAGGTGTTTTAAGAAAACTGTAGTTTCTTGAATTAAAACACTGTAAAATCTAGTAGCACATTTTCAAAATTACTAATCAATTGAAATTAGAAGACAATTCCAATTTTGGTTGAAAAGGACATCAATTATCTAAAAATAACCTAAAATTAATTTACTAATCATGAAACTTAAACTACTATGTGTAGGGTTATTACTCTCACTTTCCGTCAATATTGCTGCTCAATTTAATTATGGAGAAGCATTACAAAAATCACTTTACTTTTATGAAGCACAACAGTCAGGTGAACTGCCAGCTTGGAATAGAGTTCCTTGGAGATCGGATTCAGCTTTAAACGATGGATCCGATGTAGGATTAGATTTAACAGGAGGATGGTACGATGCCGGAGATCATGTTAAATTTAATTTTCCAATGGCGTATACAGTTACAACTTTGGCCTGGGGAGGAATTGAATTTAAAGATGCCTATATTCAATCTGGGCAATATGACATTCTTAAAAGGAATTTAAGATTTGTAACTGATTATTTCTTGAAATGTCATACTGGTCCTAATGAATATTGGGGGCAAGTCGCGGCAGGAGGAATTGATCATGCTTGGTGGGGACCAGCAGAAGTGAATCCGCAACCAAGAGAATCGTTTAAAATTTCTGGAGCAAATGGAGGTTCAGATTTAGCTGGAGAGACGGCTGCAGCATTGGCTGCGGTAAGTATCTTATTTCAAAACGATGATCCTGCTTACAGTGCCCGATTATTACAAAGTGCAGAAGAATTATATGATTATGCTGATCGTGTAAGAGAAGCATACTCAAACTCCATAACAGATGCGGCAGGTTTTTATCGTTCATTTAGTAATTATGAAGATGAAATTGTCTGGGGAGCTGCATGGTTGTATCGTGCCACGAATGATAATAAATATCTAGTGAAAGCAGAAGCTGAGTACGATAACATGCAAAGAGAAGGACAGAGTGCCATAGCAAAATATAAAGAAGCTTTTTCTTGGGATGATAAAGCTTATGGTACTTATGTCCTTCTTTCAATTTTAACTGGAAAAAATAAGTATAAGCAAGATGCTGAACGAAATTTAAACTGGTGGACAGGTGTTGGAGTGAATGGAGATGTTGTTCCAACTACACCGGGAGGATTACCTCACATAAGACAATGGGGAACCTTAAGATACGCGAATAATGAAGCATTCTTGGCCTTAGTTTATAGTGATAAAGTTTCTACGAATCCAACTCAACAAACAGCATATAGAAATTATGCCAAGTTTATGACGGATTATACTTTGGGAGATAATCCAATTAATAGAAGCTTTATGGTTGGTTTTGGAAATAATCCTGCCAATAAGCCTCACCATCGCGGTGCACATGGTGGTTGGACGAACAATTGTTCTGGAGTTCCAGATACGTCTAGTCATATTTTGTATGGAGCAGTAGTTGGTGGGCCTAAAAGTCCGGCTAATGATGGTTTTGCTGATGATAGATGTGAGTTTATAGCAAATGAAGTTGCTTGTGATTATAACGCTGGAATTACTGGAGTTTTAGCTTGGATGTATGGAAATTTTGGTGGAAATCCATTTGCAACTTTTCCTCCCGCTTCAGCAGGAACACCAACACGTTCTGAAGTACGAACAATGTCTAAATTCAATAGTAATAATGCTTCTGGAAGTACAGTTCAAATTAGAGTTCAAAACAGAACGGCTTGGCCTGCAAGAGTTACAGATAAACTATCGTACAGATACTTTTTTGATATTTCAGAAGGTGTAGCCCAAGGATTAACAATTGCCGATTATCAGCCAACATTAAATGCTGTACAAGGTAATAGTAGTATTACTATTGGAACTTGGGATGCAAGTCGAAATATTTACTACGCAGAAGTATCTTTAGCTGGAGAACAAATTGCTCCAATTGGAGATCCTCAGTTTAGAAGAGAAACGCAATTAAATTTTAGAGTAAGTAACGGAGTTCCTTACGATGTGACTAATGACTGGTCTGCACAAGGAATTGGTGGAACAGAGATTGAAAGTTCTAATATTCCGATTTACGATAATGGGGTTTTAGTTTTTGGAAATGAGCCAGATGCAGGTAATGCTCCAATAGCTGCATTTACCGCAACTCCTGAATCGGGAATTGCTCCATTAGATGTTCAATTTGATGCTTCTAGTTCTAATGATCCAAACGGAGATACCTTAAGTTATTCTTGGGATTTTGGCAATGGAACAACTTCAACTTTAGTCAATCCATTAGTCACATATACTACTGTTGGTTCCTATGAAGTGAGCTTGATTGTAAGTGATGGAACGAACTTCTCTTCTCCAGTTACAAAAACCATTGAAGTTACAGATGGAAGTCCAGTGGCTTCGTTTACAACTACAACGGATAGTGGAGTTGCTCCGCTAACTGTCGGATTTGATGCTACTTCATCTTTGGATCCTTCTGGTGGAGGATTATCATATTCCTGGAATTTTGGAAATGGAAATTCCGCTTCTACAGCAACTGCAACAGCAGTGTTTGATGTAGGAACATATACGGTAAGCCTAACAGTAACAAACGCCGCAGGACAAGCGGATACAATTACTAAAGTGATCACAGCAACAGATGGCATTATAAGTTGTGCATTTGATGCTCCAACGGCAAGTGTACTTCCAACCATACATAAGCAGTTCAATCATATTTTTGTTTTAGGTTCTGGAGGTCCGAACTTAGACAATGTAACGAACTTTACGATAAATTGGGATTTACCGAATAATGGATTGTATCAATTCTCTATGCTAACCAATAATGGAGTTCCATCTTGGTGGAATGATTTCAAGCCTAAAGTAACACAGAATTTTAATCAGGCCAATCCAGAAGTAAATTTAAGTAATACAGGTTTTGCGGGATTAGATGGTGACTATTGGGTAACTACTGATAATGGTAATTTTGTTATGGTTTCAAAAACAGGAGGTTTTACAATATATTTCAGTGAAATAGATCAAGCTCCAAATTGTAATACTACAACAATTGCTAGCAGAAATGCTAGAATGGCAAATACATGTACTTTTAACACGCCAGTTCCAAATGCATTGCCTTCAATACAAAAGCAGTTCAATAACATATTTGTTTTAGGTTCTGGAGGTCCGAACTTAGATAATGTAACAAACTTTACTATAAATTGGGATTTACCGAATAATGGGTTGTATCAATTCTCTATGTTAACGAATAACGGTGTTCCGTCTTGGTGGAATGATTTAAAACCTAAAGTATCACAAAGTTTTAATTCTGCACAACCAGAGGTAACTATTACAAATTCAGGTTTTCCAAATTTAGATGGTTCTTACTGGGCAACTCTTGATGGCGATAATTTTGTTCTAGTTTCAAAAACCGCTGATTTTACCATTTATTTTAGTGCCACTTCAACTGAACCTCAGTGTGGAGGAGGAAACAATAATAATCCAATAGCTGATTTTACTGCAAGTATAACATCTGGTGAAGCTCCGTTATTAGTTGCTTTTGATGCATCAAATTCTTCTGATACAGATAATGATTCACTTACTTATACTTGGGATTTTAATGATGGAAATACAGCGATAGGAGTCATGAGTCAAAATACTTTCACAAGTAAAGGTAATTATAGTGTAACCTTAACAGTTGATGACGGCAAAGGAGGAACAGCAAGTAAATCAGTTGTTATTCAAGTTTCAGATCCCGTTATTATAGTTGATCCAGGACCAACAGGAAATATATATTTAGATAGATTTAATGAAATGAGAGCAGAATTCTATGCTCCTGAAAATGGATATTTTAGTGCGGATGGTTCTCCTCATCATTCAATAGAATCACTTATTGTTGAAGCACCAGATCATGGACACGAATCTACAAGTGAATTGTATTCGTATTGGTTATGGCTTGAAGTTATGAATGCAAGAATAAATGGAGATTGGGCGTCTATTGGGAATGTTTGGAATAAAATTGAAGAGTTTATTATTCCAACAAAATTAGATCAACCAACAAATGCAGCATATAACCCTTCTAGTCCAGCGGCATACGCTTCTGAGTTTCCGTTACCAGAAAATTACCCTGCTCCATTAGAATTTTCTGCTCCAGTGGGTGTGGATCCTGTATCAGCGGAATTAACCGCAGCATACGGACCTGAAGTATATCAAATGCATTGGCTTTTAGATAATGATAACTTTTATGGATATGGAAATCGAGGAGATGGTGTTAGTACGCCTTCATATATTAATACCTTTCAAAGAGGAGAACAAGAATCTGTTTATGAAACAGTTCCACATCCATCATGGGAAGGATTTAATTGGGGAGGAACAAATGGATATTTACCACTTTTTACTCTGGATCAAAATTATTCTCAACAATGGAGATATACGAGTGCAACCGACGCGGATGCAAGAGCAGTACAAGCAATGTATTGGGCACAAGTTTATGCTAAAGAACAAAATGTTAGTTTAAACACTTTAGATTTAGATAAGGCCACCAAAATGGGAGATTATTTGAGATTAGGAATGTTTGATAAATATTTTAAACCATTAGGTGTTCAGAGTTCTACAACAGGAGCTGGTACAGGTTATGATAGTGCTCATTACTTGATGTCTTGGTATATCTCTTGGGGAGGAGCGGTTGATACTTCTGCGCCTTGGGCTTTCAGAATTAGTTCTAGTCATTGTCATTTTGGATATCAAAATCCAGTTGCAGCTTACGCAATGTCTCAAGTAAATGAATTAAAACCAACAACACCAAACGGAGCAAGAGATTGGGGTGTTAGTTTACAAAGACAGCTAGAGTTTTATACCTGGTTGCAGTCAAAAGAAGGAGGAATAGCAGGAGGAGCAACAAATAGTTGGAACGGAAATTATAGTACTTATCCTGCAGGAAAGTCTACCTTCTATGATATGGCATTTAATGAAAATCCGGTGTATTTAGATCCAGGAAGTGGAACCTGGTTTGGTTGGCAAGCTTGGTCTATGGAAAGAATAGCTGAATATTATTATATAACAAATGATGTTATGGCTAAAAATTTAATGGACAAGTGGGCAAGTTGGGTAAAGAGTATTGTTGTGCTATTAGGAGAAGACGATTTTGATATTCCTGCTACTTTAGCTTGGACAGGAGAACCAGATACATGGGATCCAAATAATCCTGGAACAAATCAAGGATTAAGTGTAACTGTAACTGAGTACGGTAAAGATTTAGGAGTAGCCGCTTCTATGGCAAAAGCTTTGATTTATTATGCTGCTGCAACAGAAAAATACGAAACATTAGATACTGCATCACGTGATTTAGCAAAAGAAGTTTTGGATAGAATGTGGAGAACATACCGCGATGATAAAGGGGTTTCAGCTCCAGAAAGCAGAGGTGATTTCAGTCGAATTTTCGAACAAGAAGTTTTCGTTCCAGAAGGATTCAATGGAACAATGCCAAATGGAGATGTTATTCAACCAGGAGTTACATTTTTAGATATAAGATCTGATTATAGAAACGATCCAGATTTCCCAGCTTTAGAACAAGCTTACAATAGTGGAGCTGAATATACTAAACGTTATCATAGAAGTTGGGCACAAATTGAGGTTGCCTTAGCTAATGCCGAATATGGATTCTTCTTCGGTAATACTGCAGCCAGATCATCTAAGACAATTGAACAAAAGATGTTAGTTGGAATTGGTCCAAACCCAGTTTCAGAGCAATTAAATGTTTACATCTCTCATCAAGAGGATGAGGTACAATTAAATTTGATAGATGTTTCTGGAAGAATTGTGAGATCTAAAAAACTATTAAACGGCAATCATTCAACAACTTTATCGGTCTCGAATTTACCAGTTGGATTATACATTTTAGAAGCGAAAGATAAATTACTTAAAACAATAAATAGAAAGAAAATTATCGTCACTAGATAATTGGTAATAATTTGTATGTTTTTGAAGGAGTGTGTTTTACACTCCTTTTTTTATGTTTTGTTGTGTTTTTTTTGTATATTTATGAGTGTAAAACCAAATAATGTTAATTAAGTTTATTTTTAAACTTAATACTGAATTAAAGAGTCGTATTTTTTAGAATCCCCTAGCTCCATTTTAAATACACTCATTTCCATTATACTATTAGATTATTAACGACATAGAACTTTCGTAGAGTAGTGTTTGTTAACTACTTGACTATAATAATCCCCCTAAAGAAGAACCTAGATTAATTGAAAATTAATCTAGGTTTTTTATGTTGTTATGAGTGATTCTATCTTAGTTTGAAACGTCTTTCTTAAGTTTTTCAGATAATTCTTCTTGTCCCTTAAATAGAACAAATTCTCCATCTTTTACATAAGATATGTCTCCTGTTTCTTCGGAAACCAATATGCAGACAGCATCAGTTTTTTCTGTGATTCCAATCGCAGCTCTATGACGTAAACCAAATCTTGCCGGAATCCTTGGATTATCAGATACAGGTAAAATTACTCTAGTTGCTACAATGAAGTTATCTCTAATGATTGTTGCACCATCATGAAGAGGACTGTTTTTGTAGAAAATACTTTGAATAATAGCATTGTTAACTTGAGCATTCATTGGATCTCCAGTATTTACCAAAAAATCTAATTTATTTGTTCTTTCAATAACAATTAGGGCTCCGGTTTTCGTTTTTGACAGATTTACACAGGATTTAATAATTGTATCGGTATCTGTTTCAGAATTAATTTCTGATTGTAAAAACTTAAGTTGATTTAAAAAACCTCGTTTCGTAGAAAAATTCGTTGTTCCAATCATTAAAAGAAACTTTCTTATTTCTTGTTGGAATACAATAATTAATGCAATTACTCCACCAGATAAAAGATATCCTAATATACCACTTAACATTTCCATATTAAGCGCTTGAGTAATTTTCCAAATAAGAAAAATCAAAGCAATTCCAATTACAATATTAATAGCAACTGTACCTTTAACAAGCTTGTAGATATAGTATAATAATACCGCTACAAGTATAATGTCAAGGATATCAAGAAAAGAGAAATCTATAAAATCTAACATGTATTTACAGAGGTTTGTGTAAATGTACTAATAATTTACTTTTTGTAGAATGATTTGCTGTAATGGAAAAAATTATAGTAGAATACAACTTATGTTTTTTTATATAAATATCAACCCCAGTCACATTTGTGACTGGGGTTTTTATTTTTTGAAAACCAACACTTGAAAACTTACTTTTTAGCCAAAGCACTTTCCATTTCTATATTTCCAATAAGCATAGGATATTTACTTTTTACGATCTCTATTTGATCATAAATTGCTTTTTCACGAGTGTTTTTATAAATAGCTTCCAATTCGGTATATGTTTTCCTGTATAATTTAAGAGCTAATTTATTTCGTAAGGAATTATATGCATTATGCACTTTATCTAGCACACTTACATAAGTTTCGTAACTCGCTTCTCTATCTGCTTCAATGGTAATAATGGCTTTCGCGGGATGATCAGATGAAGTTGGTAACTTTTTTCCATTACACCAATCGCAAGAATTACCTTTAGCATCTTTTCCTCCACCATTATCAATAAAATCTTGAGCTAATTGAGGAATCTCATCAATTGTGATGATAGTATTGTCTAAGGCAATTTCATTATTCCGATTAATAGAAATATCAAAAACATTTCTTTTGTGAGTATCCAAAGTTTCTGGATTGTCCTGTGCAATCTTACTAAATAATCCCTTGTCAACTTCCAAAGTAGTAGTTACCAAGAAGAAAATAAGTAGTAAAAAAGCAATGTCTGCCATAGATCCGGCATTAATTTCTGAAATACGCTTTCTTTTCATAATACGTAATATTTAAGTGAATAATTAGTTCATCCTGAACTTTTTTCAGGATTTGTGATTGATTCTGAATTGAATTAGGGATGTCCCATGAATCAAGTTCAGTATAAAAAGTTCGGAACCAGCAATTTTTGGTTGTGTTAACTCATAATCAAAAACAATACCGAATTAACTATGAGAGTTAATTCTAAAAACTTGTAGAAAAGAATAAAAGCTGTGTTTAGAAAACTGTTATTTTACCATTTCTGTAATTCTAACAGCTTCCACAGCTTCCTTAACATCATGAACTCTAAGGATCTGAGTTCCGTTTAACAAAGCAATAGTATTTGCTGCAGTTGTAGCATTTAATGCTTCCTTTGGAGTTATATCTAAAAGCTTATATAACATCGATTTTCTTGAAACTCCAGTTAAAATAGGAGCCTCTAAATTTTTAAATAAATCGAGCTGTTTTAAAAGTTCATAGTTATGTTCAATAGTTTTACCAAAGCCAAAACCAACATCAATAATAACATCATTAACTTTTAATTGATGTAATTCGAATAGTTTTTCTGCAAAAAAGGAAATTAAGTCTGCGGTTATGTTTTTATAATTTGGATTTCTCTGCATGTTTTGCGGAGTACCTTGCATATGCATCAATATATAAGGAACTTGAAGTTCTGCAACAGTAGTAAACATGTTGTCATCCATATTTCCACCAGAAATATCATTAATTAAAGCTGCTCCCGAAGCAATAGTTTCTTTTGCTACTTTACTTCTAAATGTGTCAATAGAAATAATAATTTCAGGAAAATGAGTAATTAATAATTCTACAATCGGTACAATACGTTTGAGTTCTTCTTGTTCAGAAATATGAGCAGCCCCAGGTCTTGAAGAATAAGCACCAATATCAATAAAAGTTGCTCCTTCCGAAAGCATTTTCTCAACTTGAGTAAGAATGTCTTTTTCGTTTTTATATTTTCCGCCATCATAAAAAGAATCAGGCGTAATATTTAAAATTCCCATTACTTTGGGAGTAGATAAATCGATTAAAGTTCCTTTGCAATTAATTGTCATTGATACCTTTTTGTAGGTTGTAGGTGTAAATTTCTGTGTAAAAATAACTGAAAAGCTATTTGATTTGCTATTTTTACATAGTTTTTTCTGAATACATAAAATGCAAAATACCTCAGAACAGTATGACGCGGTAGTGAATGAATGCCGTAGTTTATTTATTAAAAAAATGTCTGACTATGGAAGTGCTTGGAGAATTTTACGCTTACCATCACTTACCGATCAAATATTTATTAAGGCGCAAAGAATACGCCAACTACAAGAAAATGATGTAAGAAAAGTTGACGAAGGTGAAAAGTCTGAGTTCATAGGAATAATTAATTATTCTATTATGGCTTTAGTTCAGTTAGAGTTAGGTTTTGTAGAACAACCTGATTTAACAACTGAAGAAGCAACTGTTTTGTATGATAAATATGTAACCATTACAAAGGATTTAATGGAGAAAAAAAATCATGATTATGGAGAAGCATGGCGAGATATGAGAGTTTCTTCATTAACTGATTTAATCTTACAAAAATTATTACGAGTAAAACAAATAGAAAATAATAAAGGTAAAACCCTGGTTTCTGAGGGAATTGATGCGAATTACCAAGACATGATCAATTATGCGGTATTTGCAATGATTCACCTAAATGAAGCTTAAAAATCCCTAACATTATGTTATTAAAAATACTTACACACATTTCAAGAGTTTTTGTAGGACTATTGTTTATTTATTCTGGTTTTGTAAAATTGGTTGATCCAATGGGGACCATGTTTAAACTAGAAGAATATTTTAGCGAAGCTGTTTTAGATTTAGAGTTTCTAACTCCAATGGCTCTTGTCTTTGCTATTTTATTAGTAGTTTCTGAAACAGTGTTAGGTATTATGCTTTTGGTAGGGTACAAGCCTAAATTCACGGTTTGGAGTTTATTTGCAATTACGTTAATATTCTTGTTCTTAACTTGGTATTCTTACACGTATAACAAAGTAACAGATTGTGGTTGTTTTGGAGATGCCATTAAAATTACTCCAGAACAAACATTCTATAAGAATGTAATTTTCATCGGATTAATCGGAATTTTAATTGCAGGACTAAAGTATATTAAAGCGATTCCTTCTTTAAAAATTGCATCAATAACAACTTATGCATCAATTGCAATTTCATTATTAATAACATTTTACGTGTTAAATCACTTACCAATTATTGACTTTAGAGCTTATTCTGTAGGAACAAATATTGCAGAAGGAATGAAGTATAAAGGAGATGGAGAAGTGCCACCTATTCATGATTTTGAAATTAGTACTGATGATGGAGATTTATTAGAAGAAATGTTAGCTAAAGATAAAGCAATGTTGCTTTTAGTAAATACTGTAGATAAAGCAGATGAAGAAGGTCTTCATGAAGTTTCTAAAGTTGCAGCTGCAGCGAAAAGTAAAGGTTATGAAATTTACGTATTATCTTCTGATGGAATGATGTATGATGAAGAAGAACTTGGTAAATTCAAGCAGAAATATAACCTACCTTATATTTTTGGAACTTGTGATGGTACAGCAATTAAAACTGCTATTAGAGCAAATCCAGGGATTATAACTGTAAATAAAGGAACAATCGTTGGTAAATGGAATTGGACAGATACTGATGATGTGAAATTATAACAAGTATTAAGTACTTGAATTTAAGAGCGAGAAACATTGTGTTTTTCGCTTTTTTTTATGTCTTATTTTTAAGATTGAAATCTTTGGTAATCTGCTCATTTAAAATCAGTATCAATATATTTTCTATATTTAAGTACTAATAACTAATGTAACTTTAACTATGAAATTCTTAAAATACACCCTGCTATTTTTGCTGGCTGTAATCCTTATTGGATTAATTTACGTGTCCATGCAATCCTCAGATTATAATGTTGAAAGATCCAAAGTAATCAACCAACCTATTTCAAAAGTATTTAATACCGTTAACGATTTAAAAACTTGGGAAAAATGGGGACCATGGCATGATGAAGATTCTACAATTGTTGTGACTTATGGAGATAAAACTGTTGGAGTAGGAGCAAGTGATAGCTGGACAAGTAAAGATGGTCCTGGAGCAATGGAAACTATTTCCGTTGAAATGAATAAGTCTATCTTACAAGAAATGCGATTTGGAGATTATGAACCAAGTGAAATCTTATGGAATTTTGAAGATGTTGATGACGGGACAAAAGTAACTTGGACCATGAGAGATGATAAAGCTCCGTTTTTCTTCAAAATGTTTTCAGCAATGTCTGGAGGTTGGGATAACATGTTAGGTCCAATGCTAGAAAATGGATTGAAAAATCTTGATGGTGTTGTTAAAGCAATACCAGATAAATATACTTTAGGTAAAATCAGTGTTGTTGATACTGAAGATAAAGTGTTTGTAGGATATCCACATAAAATGAAGATAGATCAGGAAGCTATGATGAAGGCTTTTATGGAATCTTTACCAAAAGCAGGAATACATGCAGCTAAATCTGGTTTAGTAGAAGGAGATTATACTCCAGCAGCATTATATCATAAATGGGATGAAAAAACTGGGGAGACAGAATTCCATATCGGTCTATTTTTGAATAAAGATTTGGCTTTGGCTGAAGGAATGGAAAAAGTTTCAATTTCCGGAGGTAAACATGTAATGATTTCTAAGTTTGGGAATTATGGTGAAGGAGATTATGAAGCACATACAGCAATTGGAAAATATTTAGAAGCAACCAAAATGAAAAGTAAATTTCCTTTGTTCGAATTGTACGTGAATGATCCTGCAAAAGTAAAACCAGAAGAAATACAGACAGATATTTATTATCCAATAGAATAAAATTTAAAAGATACTAGCTTAAAACCTCACTCAAAAAGTGAGGTTTTACTATTTTAGTGCCAATATGAAACAATTATTACTCGTATTTATTGGTGGAGGTTTTGGAAGTGTATTACGTTTTCTTTTAGGGAAAATGTTGAATAATAGTGATACGGGTATTCCAATTGGTACTTTTTTAGCGAATATTCTTGGAAGTCTTTTAATAGGTTGCATTTTAGGATTAGCCGCAAAGAATGATTCATTAACCCAAAACCAAATGCTATTATTAGCAACGGGTTTTTGTGGTGGTTTTACAACCTTTTCAACCTTTGCATATGAAAATCACGTATTTTTAAAATCAGGAGATTTTCTTTCTTTCGGATTATATGCTACCGCAAGTTTTGCATTAGGAATAGTAGCAGTTTTTTTTGGAATCTTTTTAGTTAAATAAATAAAATATGGACAAATTAGTACAAGTAACTACTGATGAAAATTATGCAATTATTAAAATTGCTAATGGGAAAGTGAATGCAATTTCTCATGAAGTTATCGACGAATTAAATGCGTGTTTAGATACCGCAGAAAAAGAAGAAAGAGTAGTTATTATTACTGGGCAAAATGGAATTTTATCTGGAGGTTTTGATTTAAAAGTAATGACTAAATCTGCAGATGCAGCCAAAGAATTAGTAACTAAAGGATCTCAATTATCTCATAGGTTATTGTCTTTTCCAACTCCCGTGATTATGGCTTGTAATGGTCATGCAGTTGCAAAAGGTGCGTTTTTATTATTATCTGCAGATTATAGAATTGGTACTGTTGGTGAGTATAAAATTGGATTAAATGAAGTGATGATTGGAATGACGATGCATAACGCTGGAATTGAAATTGCCAGAGGAAAGTTATCTCCAGTATATTTTGAAAGAAGTGTGAGTAATGCTGAAATGTACAATCCTGAAGAAGCTATAACAGCAGGGTTCTTAGATAAAATTGTTCCTGAAAGACATTTATTAGGAACTGCAACCAAAGTTGCTCAATTGTTCGGTAAATTGAATAAAAACGCTCATAAAAACACTAAACTTAAAGTGCGAAAAGAGTTGTTAGAAAGATTGGCACAAGCTATTAAAGAAGATAGTGAACAAGAACTATCTTTTAATTCATAAAATATAAAACCCGCTTTTTAGGCGGGTTTTTTTTATGTGCTTTCTATTTTTTATAAGCCATAACACCGGCTTCAATTGCTATATCTAAAGAATTATCGCGAGGCGTAATCGGGCACGAGTATCGATCACTATATGCGCAATATGGATTATAAGCTTTGTTAAAATCAACAATTATAGTTCCATCACTTTGTTCGTCTTTTGTAGTAATTTCTACAAAACGTCCACCTCGATAAGAAGTCTTTCCATTCGTTTTATCTAGAAAAGGTAAGAATAGGTAATCTCTGTAACCTGGAGTAGGATTAGGACTTTTATAAATGTCTAACTCAAACTCTTTACCATCAAGAGTAAAAGAAATTACTCCGTACTTTTTATATTTTGCTATTCTTGATGTAGTAGTCGGAAAGTTAAAAATTTTAGCTTCCGGAGTTTTAGTCAATTTAGCAACTACTTTGAACTTATCATTGACTGGGAAAAAATCTAATCCTTTAAATTCTTTTAAACCTTTTTTAGTCAACGGAGAAGTTGATGCGTCTTTAAACTTAGCATTCATTTCTTTTTGAAATTCAGTTTCTCCAATTGGTTTTCTTTTTTCTTGACCAGAACATGAGAAGCAAATTTGACTTACCAAAAGAGCTATAATAAATCTTTTCATAGTAGTGTTATTTTATGATTTTCCTTGTGAATACAAAATTACTATGAATTGAAAAGATACGTGTAAATTTTTAGGCCTATTTTGTAAAATATTGATAAACAACGTAAAATTAACATACAACCTATAGGATTTTTGTCTATGTTTGTAGCAGAATTTAAAGAAAACATGAAAAACATTTGTACATATAAGCAATGGAAGTCGGTGGTTAGACCACCTTCTAGTCGGGCTTGTTATGCGTAAATGTTATATTGATATAAAAATATACAATTGCTAAGGTCCGACTTTATAGTCGGACCTTTTTTATTTTCTATAAACAACTAAAACCAAACAATTATGAAAAAGTTATTTAAAAATTATGTAGCAACCTTTAGCGGACTCTCGAGAGAAGTTTGGTGGTTGTCGTTGATTACTTTAATCAACAGAGCAGGAACAATGGTAATTCCATTTTTATCTTTATATCTAACACAAAGTTTAGGGTTTACCCTTTCAGATGTTGGATTAATTATGGTATTCTTCGGATTAGGATCTGTGGCGGGTTCAAGATTAGGAGGATATTTAACAGATAGAATTGGGTATTTTAAAGTAATGCAATGGAGCTTGTTTTTAACTGGTGTTTTATTTGTATTACTACAGTTTGTAAAAACATTAAATGGATTTTGTGCTTCAATCTTCTTTTTGATGATGGTGGCAGATACATTCAGACCAGCAATGTTTGTTGCATTAAGTTCTTACAGTAAACCAGAGAACAAAACAAGGTCGGTAACATTAATACGTTTAGCTATTAATCTAGGGTTTTCTGCAGGTCCAGCAGTTGGAGGATTAATCATCACAACATTAGGATATCAAGGATTGTTCTGGGTAGATGGAATTACTTGTGCTTTGGCAACTTTATTGTTGATTAATGTATTAAATCCTAAAAAAGCAAGAGTTTTAGATGAGATAAAAGTTGAAAACCCTGTTTCAGTTTATCAAGATAAACCTTATTGGATATTTTTAGTAGCAATGGCTTTATTTGGTATTGTATTTCTACAGTATTTTTCGACGATACCATTATACTATAAAGAAGTGCACCACCTATCTGAATTTGAAATTGGATTGCTTTTAGGAGCTAATGGATTTATTATTTTCTTATTGGAAATGCCATTGGTAAAATGGTTAGAAGATTCTAAACAAACTAAAATTACATTAATGTTCATTGGAGGAATTCTTGTAACTCTGAGTTTTATAGTATTGAATATGACAGGTTGGGTTGGAATTTTATTAGTAGGAATGTTTTTTATGACTATAGGAGAAATGATTATGTTTCCTTTCTCTAATGCTTACGCGATGAAGAGAGCTAAAAAAGGTAATCAAGGTCAATATATGTCTTGGTATGCAATTTCATTCTCAATTGCGCATGTATTTGGACACTTTTCAGGTATGCATTTAGTTGAGAAAATAGGATTTGACAATACTTGGTATATTATTTCAGGATTATCTTTATTAAGTGGAATATTTCTATTGATTCTGAAAGCTCAAACGAAACGTAGAAAGATGGCTGCTAAAAAAGTATTGCAATTTGACAAATAAGCACTAATAATAATATTTGGGGATTATAATTTTTACATGAAAATTCAGTTATTCTATTTATTAACCTAATCCCCAAATAAAATGAAAAAACTAATCCTAATTTTTTGTTTTAGTGCACTAGCTTCAGTTGCACAAAACGCTAATATCGAGTTTGTTAATGCTGATTATCCTTTTGGGAGTATGCCAACAAATGTTCAAGGTTCTGATCTTCAAGATGCTTACATGCAATGGAAAAATTCTTTTGTAGATACCAATTGTACCAATGGTAGAGCAAGAGTGAAATTTGACGATCCTAATTTTACTGTTTCTGAAGGAATCGCTTATGGAATGTTATTGTCTGCATATGCAAATGATCAAGAATTATTTGATGGTTTATGGAAGTATTATCAAAGCCATACCAATGGTAATGGAGTAATGAATTGGAAAATTGAAGGCTGCGATACCGTAAATGGACAAAACGGAGCTACAGACGCTGAGTTAGATGCCGCAATAGCTTTAATAATTGCAGGAAATCGGTTTGGAAATTCTGGAGGTATTAACTATCATCAAGATGCTAAAGATTTAATTGCAATCATGAAACAACACGAAATAGAAGGAGGTAGTTATGTGCTAAAGCCAGGAGATGCATGGGGTGGATCAAATAATACGAATCCATCTTATTTTGCACCAGGTTATTTTCGAGTATATGGAGAGTTTACAAACGATGTTACTTTTTGGAATAACGTAACTTCGAAAACATATCAAATTTTAAATGCTAATTTATCCGTAAATAATGCTGTGGACTGCTTGGTTTCTGATTGGTGTAAAGCAGATGGGACATATTCAGATATTGTACCTTGGGCGTTCAATTCTGGAAAATCTTTTTATTATGATGCTGCTCGAACTCCTTGGAGAATTGCAACTGATTATTTATGGTATGGAAAAAGTGAAGCTGCAGATTATTTAAATAAATGTGTAAGCTTTGTAAATAGAGTCGGTGGATTGAGTAACATTAAAGCCGGCTATAATCAAGACGGAACTAGTATAAATAACTTTCAGGATCCGGTATACACAGGTTCATTTGCTTCATCAATGTTAATATCAAATGATCAAAATGTTGTTGATGGAGTGTATACAATAACAAAGAACCTGACATCAACTCAATATTTCGCAACTACTCTTCGAGTGATTTATATGTTTACGTTATCTGGTAACTTCTATAATCCGGTAAGTAGTGTATTGAGTGCGGATGAGATTGACTATGCAAGCAAGAATCATTTTGTTTATCCTAATCCAAGTTCGAATCAATTATTTCTAAAGAATTTTGAAGTAGGAACCAAATTAAAAGTTTACACATTAAATGGAAAAGAAGTAATGAAGATTACGGTCAATAATGATAGCAAATCATTTGTAGATATTTCTAAACTTGCTGTGGGAACTTATTTTATTCGTGGTAAGGATATAAAACTTCGTTTTATAAAGAAATAATTAGAAGCTAAAAGTCAATACCGAAAGCTTTTAATAAGGCTAATCCAATCCAGAATATCCAGGCAGGAATAAAAATAATGAAAAGTTTAATTTCTAATTTTTCTAGGATATAGCACCATGTAGCAAATAGTGATGGAGCAATAATTGAAAATGTTTCATCACTAATTGGACTAATTAATTCTGAATATAGCACAAGAAATAATCCAGGTAGTGCACTAAAAATCGCTACAATGAATCCTCCAATCACTGGAATATCGCTTAGGTTTTCTACTACTTTATACTTTGAGGTTGCATGTGCTATCATGGTTAACAAATATAGAGTAATGAAATCGAAATTGTCTTTTTAAAAAACTCTCAATTTATTATAATAAGAGTAGTATTTTTGAATTCGAAACTTATAGAACGATATGAACATACAAGACGCTCAAAAACAAGTAGACGATTGGATTAAAAATCACGGAGTTCGTTATTTTAATGAATTAACGAATATGGCTCAACTAACAGAAGAAGTAGGAGAAGTGGCAAGAATTATTGCTAGAAGATACGGAGAGCAAAGTGAAAAGGAAAGTGATAAGCAAAAAGACTTAGGTGAAGAATTAGCTGATGTTGTATTTGTGGTTTTATGTTTAGCAAACCAAACTGGTGTGAACTTGCAAGAAGCTTTTGATAAAAAGTTAGATTTTAAAACCAAAAGAGATCACGATCGTCACCATAACAATGAAAAGTTAAAATAATGGCGTTACATCATAATATAGGAAAGAAGTTATTTTGGGTAAATACTTTTAAAGTAGCGATTCCATTTTTTATCATAGTTGTAATATTCTCACTATTGTTCAATAGTGCGAGTGATATCTTCTCTGGAAATTTTGATAAGGTTGCAGAAGTACATTTTACAAATAAGAAATGGGTTCGATTTTTTTTAGGAAAAATAGTAATAAGTATTATGTACGGAATGTACACTTCAAATAAAAAAATGAAATAAAAAAAGCGAGTTTTTAAACTCGCTTTTTTTATGATTGTTAATCCAATTGAATAAAGTCAATCTGACTATCTTTTACCTTTTGATTCAATTGTTTTACTTCTGAATTGAAGATTTGGTATAGTTTATTCAATTCAATATCAATGTCTTTTGTGATTTCATTTTTGAATGCAATTGCTTGATCAGTTGGTTTGAAATCGCCGATTCTCGTTAATGAATTTAAATGCCCTAACTTGTTGTTTAATTTAATCGGGAAGTTTAATGGATCTTGATTACTCTTACTTTTTGTTTGATATAAATTGTTTTCAACAACAGTCATATCTTTAAGTAATTTATCCGCAAAATCAATTAACTCTTTGTGTTTCTTTTTATCTTGAATAGACTTCTTTAACGTTTTTATCTGACCTCTAACTTTCTTTACATTTTTCAATGCTTTATGAATTTCCGTCATCTTTGCATTGATACTGTTTATAAAATCAAACTGAGCTTTTAAATCTGCTTCTGAAGATTCTGAATTCGGTTTGTTTTTAATACTGAAGTTTTGAGATGTAGATTTTCCATTTACTTCAAGCGCAACACTATAGTTTCCTGGTAAAGCCATTGGTCCGTTCAAAGAAGCCCACCATAAAATCATTCCTTTTACGCGTTCAGCTCCAGAATACATCATGTCCCAGTGGAAAACATTATTTCCTTGTTTAACTTTAAGTTTTTTCTCTTTGTCCTTTTTGTTTGGGTGCGTACTGAAAACTTGGATTTTGTTTTTAGCACTGTCAAAAAATGAAAGCGAAATAGTATCTTTTTCTGAATAGTTTTTTACAAAGTAATTAATCGGAACTCCGCCATAATAATTAGTTCCGTTTCTTTTTGAAGTTGCTCCATTACCACCACCCATTCTATAGCTTTCTTTTGGTTTATACATAAAGAAGTCTTTATTAGTGATAGATGTGTTTAATTGATGAAGCGGAGTTAAATCATCAATAATCCATAAAGATCTACCTTGAGTAGCCGCAATTAAGTTATCTTCTTTTACAGCTAAATCAGTAATAGGAACAATAGGTAAATTCAATTGGAATTTTTGCCACTCTTTACCATCATTAAAAGAAACGTAAATTCCTCTTTCTGTACCAGCATATAACAATCCTTTTCTTTTCGGATCTGCTCTTAATGCTCTGGTAAAATCTTCATTTCCGATACCGTTTGTGATTTTTTTCCAAGAAGCACCGTAATCTTCAGTTTTATAAATGTATGGTTGATAATCTCCCGTTTTATATTTCGTTCCAACAATGTAAGCTCCTCCTTTTGTAAACGGATCAATTTCGATGCAATTAATCATCATCCATTCAGGCATTTTTTTAGGTGTAATATTTGTCCAGTTTTTACCGCCATCTCTAGTTATATGGACCAAACCATCATCAGATCCTGTGTAAATAACACCATTTTCATTAGGAACTTCTGCTATTGCGAAGATTGTCCCATAATATTCCACTCCAGTATTATCTTTTGTGATTGGTCCTCCTGATGGGCCTAATGTTTTCGGATCATTTCTCGTTAAATCTGGACTAATAATTTCCCAAGATTGACCTTCGTTTGTAGTGGCATGAACATGATTAGAAGTTGCATATAATTTCTTAGGATTATTCGGTGAAAATAACACAGGGAAATTCCACTGGAAACGATATTTAAAATCTTCAGCTCCATGTCCCATTGGGTCATCTGGCCACACGTTAATAGCTCTTACAGATCCTGTTTTATGATTAACACGCGTTAACAATCCTCCATAACTTCCTCCGTAGGCAATGTCATTATTTAAAGGATCTACTGCAATATGCGCACTTTCTCCTCCTGCTGTACTTTCCCAATCTTGATTCGTAATAAATCTTCCATCTGTTCTATGAGAAATTCTAATTGTGGAATTATCTTGTTGAGCCACGTAAATTCTATATGGGAAATGATTGTCTGTGGTTACGCGATAAAATTGAGAAGTTGGTTGATTTAAATAGGTAGACCAATTTTCTCCAGCATCAAAAGAAATTTGTCCTCCACCATCGTCAGCAATTATCATTCTTTGATTGTCTTCTGGAGCAATCCATAAATCATGATGATCTCCATGAGGAGCGTTATAGGTTTTATACGTTTTACCACCATCTGTAGATTTGTGGTAACGAACATTCATTACATAAACAATATTTTCATCTTGAGTATCTGCATAGATACGTGTGTAGTACCAAGCTCTTTGACGTAATTTACGTTCGCTATTAATTAGTTTCCATGTTTTTCCTGCATCGGTAGATTTATAAACTCCACCTTTTTCATTCTCGATTAAAGCATAAACAATTTCTGAATTTACAGGAGAAACAGCTAAACCTGAAATACCCCAAGTTCCTTTTGGTAATCCGTCATTTTCAGAAATATTCGTCCAAGTTTCACCTTCATCTGTACTTTTCCAAATAGCAGAACCTTCTCCACCACTAGATAAACTATAAGGAGTTCTTCTTACATTCCAAGTTGAAGCATATAAAACTCTTGGATTATTTGGATCTATAATTAAATCAATTGCACCAGCATCTGCATTACTGAATAAAACTCTTTTCCAGTTCTTTCCTCCGTCAATCGACTTATAAACTCCTCTTTCTTGAGTTGATTTATATAAATCACCCATTACAGCGGCAAAAACAACATCAGGGTTTTTAGGATGAATTCTTATTCTTGGAATATGTCTAGAATTTGGTAATCCCATATGTTTCCATGTTTTACCTGCGTTTTCAGATTTCCAAACACCATCCCCAGAAGAAACATTTCCACGAACGGTTTTTTCTCCCATTCCAACATAAATAATGTTGTTGTCCCATTCGCTAACAGCTATCGATCCTACTGATCCACCAAAAAATCCATCAGAAATATTTTGCCAAGTATTTCCAGCGTCAATTGTTTTCCAAATTCCACCTCCGGTTGTTCCCATGTAGAATAAATTTGGCTTTTTGGAAACTCCAGTTACAGCACAACTTCTTCCGCCACGAAATGGACCGATGTTTCTCCATTCGATTGCGTTAAAATATTCTTCAGAAAATTGGCTATTATTTTTTTGAGCGTTAACTTTGATATTCGCGAATAGGAGCAGAAATGCTCCTAATAAAAGTAGTTTTTTCATTTGATTTAGTTGATTAAGATGCTAAATATAAAATTTTGTTAATGGACTTATTGTTAAAGATTCCTAAAAATCAATTATTTAAAAATAGTATTGTTGTATCAGGTTCAAAAAGTGAATCGAACAGATTATTAATACTACAACAATTATATCCTCAACTGGTTATTGAGAATTTATCTAATTCAGATGATTCTGTGCATATGCAACATGCCTTAAAAGGAGAAGGAGAGGTTGCTGATATCGGTCATGCTGGAACTGCCATGCGATTTTTAACTGCTTTTTTTGCTACCCAAGAAGGAAAAACTAAAGTTTTACAAGGATCGGAAAGAATGCATAATCGTCCGATTAAGATTTTAGTCGACGCTCTGAGAGATTTAGGAGCAGAAATTTCTTACATCGAAAAAGAAGGATATCCGCCATTAAAGATTACAGGTAAAAAACTAGAAAAGAGTACAGTTGCTATTCAAGGAAATGTGAGTAGTCAGTACATCTCGGCGTTATTATTAATTGCATCAAGTTTGCCAAATGGTTTAGAGATTGAATTGTTAGGAGAAATCACTTCGATTCCATATATCAAAATGACATTAAGTTTACTAAGTCAATTAGGAATTGAAAGTACATTTGAAGGAAATTTGATTAAGGTAAATCCGTTAGCAAATATTGAAGGAAAGAAAGTCGTTGTTGAAGCTGATTGGAGTTCTGCATCTTACTTTTATTCTTTAGTTGCGTTAAGTGAAATAGGAACTGAAATTGAATTATCATCTTATAAAAAAGAGAGTTTACAAGGGGATAGTTGTTTAGCTGAAATTTATAAACATTTTGGTGTTACTACTACGTTTGAAGAGTATACAATCCTACTGAAAAAAGAGAAGGAAACAAGTACTTCTTTATTAGAGCTAGATTTGGTAAAAGCACCAGATATTGCTCAAACGATTGCCGTTACATGTTTTGCTTTAGGTGTTCCTTGTAAATTAGAAGGTCTACATACGCTGAAAATCAAAGAAACGGATAGATTAGAAGCATTAAGAGAGGAAATAACTAAACTTGGTGGAAATATTACGGTAACTAATGAAGAGTTACACTTAGAGTCTTCATCTGAAATAAATGAAAACATAGCTATAGAAACATACAATGATCATAGAATGGCTATGGCATTTACTCCTTTGGCATTAAAAGTACCAATTCAAATAAACGACGCTAAAGTTGTTACGAAGTCATATAGAAACTTCTGGGCAGACTTTGAAAACGTCGGGATTCCACAAGAAGTTCTAAAATAATATAGGAAACGCTTGACAAGGCCTATGTTGAAATCGTATATTTGGCGCCATTAATAAATACTCAATAATGAAATTATCTCAATTTAACTTCGAATTACCACCAGAGTTATTAGCAGAATACCCATCAGAGCATAGGGATGAAGCTCGTTTAATGGTTTTAAACCGTAAAGAACAAACTATTGAACACAAGTTGTTTAAAGATTTAATCAACTATTTTGATGAAGGTGATGTAATGATGTTGAATAACACCAAAGTATTTCCGGCTAGAATGTATGGAAATAAAGAAAAAACTGGTGCTAGAATTGAAGTGTTCTTATTGAGAGAATTAAATGCGGAACACAGACTTTGGGATGTTTTAGTAGATCCTGCTCGTAAAATCCGTATTGGTAATAAGTTATTCTTCGGAGATGATGAGAGTTTAGTAGCTGAGGTTATTGATAACACTACTTCTAGAGGAAGAACGTTACGTTTTTTATTCGATGGTCCTTATGACGAGTTTAGAAGAAAACTTATTGAATTAGGTCAAACACCATTACCAAAATACATCAAAAGAGATGTTGAGCCAGAAGATGAAGAGCGTTACCAAACAATTTATGCAAAGCATGAAGGAGCTGTAGCTGCACCAACTGCAGGTTTACACTTTTCTAAGCACTTAATGAAGCGTTTAGAAATCAAAGGAGTTGATTTTGCAGAAATGACTTTACACGTAGGTTTAGGTACTTTTAATCCTGTAGAGGTTGAAGATTTATCTAAGCATAAAATGGATTCTGAGAAAATTATCATTCCAGAAGAAGCATGTAATGTGGTAAACAATGCCTTAGAAAACAAGAAAAGAATTTGTGCTGTTGGAACAACGGTAATGAGAACTGTTGAATCATCGGTTTCTGCTAACCAAAGATTAAACGAATTTACGGGTTGGACGAATAAATTTATTTTTCCTCCATATGATTTCAGTATTGCAAATTCAATGGTTACGAACTTCCATACTCCTAAGTCAACATTATTAATGATGGTTGCTGCATTTGCGGGTTATGATTTTGTAATGGAAGCCTACGAACAGGCAGTAAAAGAGAAGTATAAATTTTATTCTTACGGAGATGCGATGTTAATTATCTAATATAATTAATTGATCAAAATATTTTAGAAACTGGGAAGTGTATACTTTCCAGTTTTTTTATTTTTAAGTGCTCCTTAATTAATAATAATATGCTAGAAGAATTTTTAAGAAGTTTTCAAGTTTTAACAGAAGAGGAAATTTTAAAATTTAAAAGTCAAGCTCAATATAGAAAGATCTCCAAGGGTGATTTTTTTGCTCAAAGCGGTAAAGTGAGTAGAGAAGTTGGTTTCATTAATCATGGGATTTTAAGATCATTTTACTTGTCCTCTGCGGAAGAAGATGTAACCTATTGTTTCAGATTTACGGGTTCTTTTTGTTCTGCATATTCTTCATTTATCACAGGAAAACCTTCCATAGAAAGTTTACAAGCAATTACAGATGTTGAGGTTATGGTTTGGACTAAAGAACAATTAGTTCAGCTTGAAAAAGAAAGTCCAAACTGGACAATGTTATTGAAAATACTTACTGAATATGAGTACTTTGAACTAGAACGAAGAGTGTTTATGCTACAAAGAGAACCTGCGGAGAAAAAGTATTTAGATTTAATGGAACATCAACCAGAATTGATTAAAGAAATTCCACTGAATTATTTAGCATCTTACTTAGGAATTACACAAAGACACTTAAGTAGAATTAGGAAAACTGTTTATTAGACAAATGTCCTTTTTAGAAAAAGTCATTCGCTGTTACTTTGACATAAAAATAAACAGCAATGAATGTATTAATAATAAATGGTCATCCAGATAAAGAAAGTTTTAATAATGCACTTTCTGATTCTTATTATAACGGAGCTAAATTATCCACTACTCAAGTCGAAGTAATAAACCTAAGAGATCTTGAATTTAATCCTAGTTTACAGTATGGCTATAGAAAACGAACTGAATTAGAACCTGATTTAAAAATAGCTATAGAGAAAATAAAAAATGCAGATCATTTAGTTTGGGTTTTTCCAATCTGGTGGGGAGGAATGCCAGCAATACTAAAAGGTTTTATTGATAGGACTTTTTTACCAGGGATTACATTTGAAATAGAAGAAGGAAAACTTCTACCTAAAAAGTTACTCAAAGGAAAAACAGCACGGTTAATCATTACTTCAGATAGTCCAAGATGGTATTATAGATTGTTCATAAAAAGCCCTGTAATCAATCAATTTAAAAAGGCGATTTTGACTTTTTGTGGAGTAAAACCAACGAAAGTAATGTATATCGCAGTGGTTAAAAACTCAAACCCAAAACAAAGAGAAGAATGGCTTAAACGCGTATTTAGTTTAGGTAAAATGCTATCGTAACTTTTTTGATTAAAGTTTAGATGTTATTTTAGTACTAAGAGGTTTAGTTGATGAGTAAAAATAATCTATAAGTTTTCCTTGTTCATCAACTAAATACTTTTGAAAATTCCATTTCACTGTAGAGCTTGTCACTCCGTTTAATTTCTCGGAAGTAAGCCAAGTATAAAGTGGATGCTGTTTGTAGCCTTTTACCTTTATTTTTTCCGTCAATAAAAAAGTTACACCAAAATTAAGAGAACAAAATTCTTGGATATCGTTTTCATTTCCTGGTTCCTGATTTCTAAATTGATTACAAGGTAATCCGATAATTATTAATCGATCTTTATAAGCTTCACTTAACTCTTGTAATTCTTCGTACTGTTTTGTAAAACCACATTTTGATGCCACGTTAACAAATAATATCTTTTTGTTTTTAAAATCTGAAAGTGTAATAGGTTGGTTTCTAATATCATTTATTGAAATATCATAGATTGATCTTACATTTTTATTTGTTTCGACAGATGAAAATAGTTTGGCTTTACTAGTGATTTTCATGATTTAAAAATTTAGACCTACAAGATGGTGTTAACCTTTCTATAAATTTAATCATTCATTCACTACTTATTGCAGGTGGATAAGTTTTTCCATCTATTTTGAATTATTCTAATTTTTAGTTTTTTTGAACAAAACAATAATCATACTTATTGTTTTAATTAACAGGAACAAACAAAAAGATGTAGGTAGGAGTACTCCAAAAAAATCAGGTTCAATTGAAATTATGATATATAGGTTGTAGGTTATTACTAAAGAACATGCGAATAATAGAAGTATTAGTACAAAACGAATTATTTTAACATGAATTACTGAGTAAATAATTAAGAGTATAGCTGTCGATAAAAATAGTATTGTTGTACTTAAAATTTCAATATTGCTAGAACTGAAAAAATCTACTTTATGACCGGTTGCATATAACAGACCTATGGTAAATAAAACATATAAACAATAAAGTGTAGCAATTAAGATTGCGCTATTTTTAAAAGGTTTTGTTTCGTTTTTCACAATAATTTATTAGGATATCTTTTTAGAATTATGTAAAAATATGAAGTTTTAAGACATTACTTTTCTAAAGTTGTTCGCTTTTAAATCAATACCGTATTTTTGCACCAATGAAACCGCAGAAGAAAGACATACGTGCACTTACAAAAGAACAACTCCGTGATTTTTTTGTAGATAATGGAGATAAGGCATTTAGAGGAAATCAAGTTTATGAATGGTTGTGGCATAAAGCAGCACATTCTTTTGATGATATGACAAACATTTCTAAGTCAACAAGAGAAATGTTAGATGCTAATTTTGTAATCAATCATATTGAGGTTGATGCGATGCAACGTAGTAATGATGGGACAATTAAAAATGCAATTAAATTGCACGATGGCTTAATTGTAGAGTCGGTTTTAATTCCTACGGAGAAAAGAACTACAGCCTGTGTTTCTAGTCAAGTTGGTTGTAGTTTAGATTGTAAGTTTTGCGCAACAGCTCGTTTAAAAAGAATGAGAAATTTGAATGCAGATGAAATCTATGATCAAGTTGTTGCAATAGATAAACAAAGCAGATTATATCATAACCATAAACTAACTAATATTGTTTTTATGGGAATGGGAGAACCTTTGATGAATTATAATAACGTTATCAAAGCAATTGATAAAATAACTTCTCCTGAAGGATTAGGAATGTCTGCTAAACGAATTACGTTATCAACTTCAGGTGTGCCAAAAATGATCAAAAAAATGGCGGATGATGAGGTTAAGTTTAATCTTGCTGTTTCGTTACATTCCGCTCTTGATGATGTAAGAACTTCGATTATGCCTTTCAATAAAAACTTTCCTTTAACCGATCTTAAAGAGGCTTTAGAGTATTGGTATGAGAAAACAAAAAGAAAAATTACATATGAGTATGTAGTTTGGCAAGGAATAAATGATCGAAAAGAAGATATTGATGCTTTAGTAAGATTCTGTAAATACGTTCCGGCAAAAGTAAATTTAATCGAATATAATCCAATTGATGACGGAGAATTCCAGCAGGCTTCGGAAAGAGCTTTAAATAATTACATCTCTAATTTAGAAATGAATGATATCGTTGTTAACGTTCGTCGTTCAAGAGGAAAAGATATTGATGCAGCTTGTGGACAATTAGCTAATAAATCATAAATGAAACAAGAGTACGAAGTTATTGTTGTGGGAGCTGGACCAGGTGGTGGGCAATGTGCTAGAAATTTAGCAAAATTGGGTGTTGATGTTTTGTTAGTAGAAAGACATGAAAGTTTCTATGATAATAATTTTTCTAGTGCTGGAATGTCTTTGGAAGGATTCAAAGAATTTAATCTTCCAGAAGAGGTAATTGGCAGATATTGGAAAAATTTCACACTACAAACTTCAAATGAACTCGCAACTTGGAAAGGAGAAAACAATAAAGGCGTTGTTTTAGATTTTGCAAAATTCCGTCAATTTTTAGCGGATGATTGCGTAGCTAATGGTGGAGATGTTTTAATGGGCTATTCCTTTACTTTAAAAGAGATTAAAGAAGATGGAGTAATTGCTCATTTTAAAGATAAAAAAGGAAATAATCCACATGCTATAAAAGCAAAACTTTTAGTTGATGCCACAGGTTCTGCTAGGAAAGTTATTTATGATTCTAGAGATAATCAACCTAAAATGGACTTGAGTGCGGGTGTTGAATACATGATTAAAGTTGATGATGAGGTTTATAATACATTCAAGGACGATTTATTCTTTTTCTTAGGCGATAAATGGTGCTTTAAAGGATATTCATGGATTTTTCCAATGGATGATAATGTACTGAAAGTTGGAACTGCTAAAATGCTAATAAAAGAGGCTAACAAAGCATCTGAAACACTAAAACAAATTACAGAAAGAATTATTGCCGATTATATGAAGGCAAGTTCCTATGAAGTTATTGATATTCACGGAGGTTCTATCAGAACTACAAAAGACATGTCTGAAGACTTTTTTAATGATAAGGTAGTGGCAATAGGAGATTCTATATCAGCTATAAATCCACTAGGAGGTGAAGGAATACGATATGCGCTTAGAAGTGCAGATGATGTTACACCTCATGTTTTTAATTTTGTAAAAAACAATAAAAACACCTTTAAGAAGTATCGTAAAAACTGGAGAAGAAAATATGTGTTTACTTGGAAATTATGTTTCTTCCTAACGGAAACGGTATATCATAAATACTCAGATTCTCAGATAGATGAAAAAGTAAGAAAGTATAAAGGATTAGTGGATATAGATCAACTAGTTAATATTCTTTTCGAATTTAAATTCACAAATATGAACAAAAGATTATTCTCTTTTGTTTGGAGTAAAATCAAGGGTAAATTTCAGAAGAAAGTAGCGTAACTCTAATTTTTAACGAGTTTGGCTTTTTGAAAAACAGTTATTGGATATCCAAACACTTCTGGAATCTCTTTAGAAATACCACCTGTTTTTGTTTTGTTCTGTAATCGAGAAAATAAAATTTCAAACTCCAATTCGTTTCCATTCGAAAAGTTGATTCTAGTACTTAAAAAGTTACCTTGAACTTCAAAGAAGCTGTACAATACATTCAAGTTAAAAGCTGTTGGTAAAATTATGCCGTTATTTTCGTCAATTTCAAAAAGGCCTTTTTCTTTATCTTTTACAATCAAAGTATAGTTTCTAGGACTGTTATTGTACACTAATTTATAATCAAATTTATGAATAGAATCAGTTTTTAATAGATGAAGTTCCATCGGTATTTTTTGACTTCCTCTTTCGGTGGTAATGTTTAGTTCTCCTTTATAAATTCCTAAGAAATCATCTGGGAAAGTCTTAGTTACACTTTGAGCGGTAACTGTACTTAAAAGAAAAAAGCAAAATGCGAATACTATACTTTTCATACTATTTAAAGATTGTTAACGAATATAACTATTTTAATTAATTTCAGTACTTTTGAACTCTCACGGAGAAAGGAGAGCTTTAATGAAACCTGTTGAAGAAATAAAACTTCCCATAGCTAAAGAAATGGAGCTTTTTGAATCTAAATTCAAAGATTCAATGCTTTCCAAAGTTCCGCTATTAAACAGAATTACATATTACATCGTTCGAAGAAAAGGAAAACAAATGCGACCTATGTTTGTTTTTTTGGTGGCTAAAATGGTTTCCAATGGAGGATTCGATGAAAGAACATATAGAGGTGCTTCTGTGGTGGAATTAATTCATACGGCAACTTTAGTTCACGATGATGTTGTAGACGATAGTAATAGAAGAAGAGGATTCTTTTCTATTAATGCACTTTGGAAGAATAAGATTGCCGTTTTGGTGGGAGATTTTTTATTATCAAAAGGACTACTATTGTCTATTGATAATGAAGATTTCGATCTGTTGAAGTTAATTTCGATTGCAGTAAGAGAAATGAGTGAAGGAGAGCTATTGCAAATTGAAAAAGCTCGTAAATTAGATATCACCGAAGATGTATATTTTGAAATTATTCGTCAGAAAACAGCAACTTTAATTGCCGCTTGTTGTGGTATTGGAGCTGCCTCAGTTGGAGCAAGTAATGATACCGTGCAGCAAATGAGAAAATTTGGAGAGTACATTGGAATTGCTTTTCAAATAAAAGATGACTTGTTTGACTACACTGAAGATAAAATTGGTAAACCTACAGGAATAGACATTAAAGAGCAAAAAATGACTTTGCCTTTAATTTATACTTTGAATAATTGTTCTTCAGACAAGAAAAAATGGTTAATAAACTCAGTTAAAAACCATAACAAAAACAAGAAAAGAGTTAAAGAAGTAATTGCATTTGTGAAAGAGAGTGGAGGTTTAGAGTATACCATTGAAAAAATGCATAAGTATAAGAATAGAGCTCTTGCTATATTAGATAATTATCCTGAGTCAGAGTATAAAAAATCATTACTACAAATGATCGAGTATGTGGTGGAAAGAAAAATTTAAATTTTTCAGAAATTGCAATCTATCGAATAATTAATACCAATAATCTTAAAATTATTGCCAAAATCTTAAAAAATTAAGATGCTTAGATTTTCTTTTTTTATCTTTGTAATCTAAATGAAATCTGTTTTAACAAAAATATCATCATTCGTTTTAGCACTTTTAGTGTTGTTTTCTACGTTTTCTTTTACAGTAGCAAAACACTATTGTGGTGATTTTTTAGTTGGAGTTTCCTACTTTGGAGATGCAAAGAATTGTGCAGATGAATTAGGGGAAGATGACTGTGATAGTCCACAGGTTATTAAAAAGAAGAACTGCTGCAAAGACGAAGTAGAGAATATTGAAGGCCAAGATGATCTTAGAAATTCAATTGAAAAATTTGATCTTGAAAAGCAGAAGTTTGTAGTAGCCTATGTTTCTTCTTTACTGTATTTGTTTTCAGAAGAAGATAAAAAGGAGAAAGAATTTCTTCAATATTCCCCACCCAAACTCACTTACGATTTAAATATACTTCACGAAGTTTTTATCATATGATTTTTTATATCCTTTAAAGACGATTAACGTCAAAATAAAAGATGTAAAACATAAATCATATAACATACATGAAATTTAGAATAATCTTTTGTGCGCTCTTTATATGGAACGCTCAATTGATAGCTCAACAAACATTCAAGGGAATGATTATGGATAAGAGTAATCCAGAAGATAATCTTGGTGTATTTGGAGCTAACGTATATTGGTTGAATACCAAAGTAGGTACAACTACAAATGAAAACGGGTGGTTCGAAATCCCTTATAAAAAAGAATATAAAAAATTGGTAATAAGTTTTGTAGGGTATAAAACAGATACTGTTGAAGTAACTAGTTTAAAACCATTGCATCATTTTATTACGGAAGAAAATACTTTAGATGAAATTTCAATAGCGGCAAAAAAACAAGCTACTTCAAGATCTTTCTTACAAACTCAAAATGTATTTACCGTAAATAGTGAAGAGTTATTAAAAGCAGCTTGCTGTAATTTGGCAGAAAGTTTTGAAACTAATCCGTCTATCGATGTAAACTTCTCTGATGCACTAACGGGAACTCGACAAATCCAAATGTTGGGTTTAAATAGTCCTTATTTATTAATAGCTCAAGAGAATATCCCAATGGTTCGTGGTGCTTCGCAAGTATATGGATTAACTTTTACTCCAGGAACTTGGGTAGAAAGTATTCAAATAGGAAAAGGAGCCGGAAGTGTAGTCAACGGTTTCGAAAGTATTACCGGTCAAATTAATGCGGAACTAGTAAAGCCATCAACAGATAATAAGTTCTTTGTAAATGGTTATGGTAATTTAAATGGTCGTTTAGAACTAAATACACATTTTAATCAAAAGATTGATGAAAAATGGCAAACGGGATTATATGTTCATGGAAATTTAAGAAGTCAAAAGTTTGATAATAACAATGATAATTTTTTAGATACTCCACTTGCAGAGCAAATTAATGTTATGAATCGCTGGCAGTATGCAAATCAGGAAACAGGTTGGGTTAGTTTTTTAAACTTTAGATATTTAAATGATCGAAAGCAAACAGGAGAGCTTGGTTTTGATCCTGATATTAATAAAGGTTCTAATACTGTTTGGGGAAGCGAAATTAAAACGAAACGTTTTGATTTTTCTGGAAAGCTAGGTTATGTTTTCCCGGAATTACCTTTTCAAAGTATGGGGTTTCAGTTAGCATATAGTAACCACGATCAGGATTCTTACTTTGGTTTAAGAGATTATAATATTAAACATGAAAGTGTTTATGCGAATTATATTTTCAATTCAATAATCGGAGATACAAGAAACAAATTCAAAACAGGAATTAGTTTCACTTATGATGATTATGAAGAATTAGTGGAAACTACCACATTTGCAAGAGATGAAAATTCTTTAGGAGTTTTCTTTGAATATGCCTACGATAATTCTGAAAACTTTAGTTTAACTGCTGGGTTAAGATTAGATACGCATAATTTACTAGGAACGTTCGTTACTCCTAGATTGCATTTAAGATATGTTCCTTGGGAAAAAGGAGTGCTTAGAGCTTCAGTAGGAAGTGGAAAAAGAAGTGCAAGTGTCTTTGCTGAAAATCAACAATTATTTGCTTCGTCAAGACAGATTAATATTATCAATAGCGGAGGAAATATCTATGGTTTAGATCCTGAAAAAGCATGGAATTATGGAGTGTCTTTTTTACAAGGTTTCAGATTATTTGATCGAAAAGGTGATATAACTTTCGATTTTTATCAAACAAATTTTGAAAACCAAGTTGTTGTAGATTGGGAAAATCCACAACAAATATCTTTCTATAATTTAGATGGAAGCAGTATTGCAAACAGTTTTCAAGTTGAAACAAATTATTCTCCAATCGATAGATTAAATATTAGAACAGCTTATAAGTTCTTCGATGTTTCAACGGATTACCTTTCAGGGAACTTATCAAAACCAATTCAACCACAACATCGTTTATTTATGAATGCTTCATATGAAACAGCTAAAAATGATAATGGAGGTTTATGGAAATTTGATACAACCTATAATTTTATTGGTAAACAACGATTACCAAATACTTCAACAAATCCTGTTGAGTTTCAATTACCGGAATATTCTGCAGGATATAATTTGTTAAACGCTCAAATAACAAAAGTGTTTTCAAACAAGTTTGAAGTATATGTAGGAGGAGAGAATATAACAAACGTAAGACAAAGTAATCCTATATTAGGAAGCGATGATCCGTTTGGAGTGAATTTTGATAGTACAATTGTATATGCGCCAATTTTTGGAAGTGCGTACTATGCAGGTTTTAGATTTAAAATAGATTAACAACTCATATTATGAAAAAAATTATAGCAATTATCTGTTTAGTATTCGTAGCGTTTACTGGACAAGCACAAAAGAAGAAAAAAAATGCAAAGTTAACTTTAGAAGTTGATGGAGTTTGCATGATGTGTAAAAAGCGTATCGAAAAAGCTGCGTTAAACACTAAAGGAGTAAAATTTGCAAATTGGAATCTTAATAACCATCAATTAATGGTGATTATAGACGAACGTAAAACCAGTAAAAAAATGGTTTGCGAAAGTTTAGCAAAAGCAGGACACGATACTAAAGAAATAAAAGCGACTGAAGAAGCTTATGGAAAGTTAGATCCGTGTTGTAAATATAGAGATGAAGAAGTGGTGAAAAACCATCACTAAGAATAAAAAAACTCCCAACATTATTTGTTGGGAGTTTTTGTTTAATCAGTTTTTAAAATAACTTTCTGTGATATTAACTTCCCAGAAGAAGTAATACCTTCAAGGTATAGGTTAACTTTGTCCTCGGCTTGGATGGCTATTTTAATTTTCTTATTAGAAATACTAGGAATATGAGTATTTGGGTTCCAGTAAATGGCACCAAACTTTTTATACGTTTCGTTTACAAAAGAGGGATACTTAGGCGAGTAATATTCCTTTTCGGTGGCGAAACCAACGGGAACATTTACATGAACATATCGTGCGGATTTGGAAAAGTATTCATTTGGAGGTAATGTGAAAATATGAATTTGAGAACCCATTTGTGATGGGTCTCGTCCAAAGAATATTTCTTTTACTGTATCTAAATACATTCCTTCAATTAGCCAAGCATTATATGAAATATCATTTCCGTCTAAAAATAACCTTACAAGTGGTCTGTTGAAAGAACCTCTTGAACTTCCAGAATATCTATAAACACCTCCTGGAGAAATAGAAAGTGAGCCAAACTCATCATATCTAAAATTAAAGTTTTTATAAGTTAAATAATCAATAACAGTTTCACTAGCCGGAAATACTTGGTTTTGAATGTCAGCTTTTCTGAACATTGTAGCTGATCCGTAAACTTTAAAGTCTTCTTTTTCGTCTTTCTTATTAGCATTTATAATAACTTCGTCTAATTCTTCGTAATTGCTTTTTAATGGCTTAAAGTTTGATACTTCTAGCTCTATTTTTTTTAAGGCATATGTAAAGTCAAATTTTTCATTCATTTTAGCATTTGAAAAGGATAAGGAAGGAGCTATTTTTACTAGTTTCTCCTTGCTATACAGTCCAAAGTCAATTACGGAGTTTTTTTTGATTAACGTTTTTCTTAGAGTCCAAGGATTTTCATTAGGTTTTATAACTCTAACTATACCATTTTCTTTTGAATAAAATAAAATGGTTTCTTTTTTAGATAACTTTTGATTTATTTTTGCCGTTATATCTATGCCATTCTCAAACTTATACATTAGACTCCTAGGTTTGTTAAAAATAGTATTCCAATTATACTTACTCCAGCCTTGAGTGAGTAATAATAAGTCAAGATTTCTTAGTTGGTTTTTGTTAAAATTAGAAAAATAGCTCTCTGGTTTTTCAATATGCCCTTTTACATACGGTTTAAGTAAAAAAGTTGAAATTATATTGTTTTCCGGCTTATAAGCTTTTGTTTTTTGAGGTAAAAATGATGCACTAGCAAAGATTTTTTCGTTTAAATCGTTACTAAGATTTATTTCTAAAGAATCACTGCTAGTTTTTTGAGAATCTATATTTAATTTATGAAATAAATTGTCAGAATGGATATAGGTTAGCCTCTCAGAAATAGGTTTATTTTGATGGTTAAATAGAGTAACTATGTTTATTCCAGGTTCCAATGTTTTGTTTTCTATTAAAAGAACATAGTTTTTATTTTTTTTATTCAATTTGAAATAATAATCTCTGTAGCTCCTGGTATTATGAATTAGAACTCGATACTCTTTCTTATCAATGTTTTTTAAAGTATTTGAATTTGTGGTAATATTAATAACGAGTTTATCTGATTTATTAATTGTTTTTAATATTAATCCTTGTGATGAAGGTAATTGTGTTGTAGCTTTTATTTTAATTCCATTGTCCAAGTGAGCATAAAAGGTGTAGATTTGGTTTTCTTTAAAATAGAGTTGTACGCTATTCATTCCCATTTCATTAGTGTTAAATTGACGAATAGTTTTGCCTTCTTCATCCTTAATAACTCCTTTTTTTATTCTAATACCTTTGTTGTTTGCATCTTTTATTAATATACCAATTTTGTTAATTGAGTTCGCTAAAATATGCCCACTTTCTGGAAATAATTTAAATTCAAAAAAATCTTTTTCAGTATTAGATTTAGTATTGACTAGCTTGTTGTTTACAATATTGATTTTTTCGTAATAGGAATTATCCTCGTTGAAATTTTTCATCCATCTTGTTGAAGCTTTTAAGTAATATGTCTTATCAGTAAAAGTAGAATCTAAGAAAATGTTCCCATTTCCAACCCCTTTGTTTATGTGAATTAGTTGTTGATCCTTTAAAGTACCATCATCATGAAAAATGGAAACATATAAATTGGATGTTGTTGGGTGTAATTTCTGAGAGTTTTGTTCGAGTATATAAGCTTTAAACCAAATTTCTTCACCTAATAAAAAAGATGTTTTATTCAAATGTAAGAATGGAACTTCTCTAGTTTTTTCGAAATAGGTTGAATAAATACTATCGATTTTATTTTGAGCAAAAACAAAAGAGCATAGCATAGTAAGTACAATAGATAATTGTATTTTTTTCATAGCATATTTATTTGAGTTAATATCTATAAAAAATCAAAAATAATGCCAAAAGAGACTGTTTATCTAGTTGTAAATTCTATTTTCTGTGATATTAATTTCCCGGAAGAAGTAATACCTTCTATGTAAGTTGTAATATTTTTTTGACTTGAAATTGGTATGGTTATATTAGAAATTGTTTCTGAACCTAATTCAATATTAGGTTTCCAAAATATTGCTCCATATTGTTTAAATGTATCATTTGATAATGAAGGATATTTAGGTGAATAATATTCTTTTTCAGTCGCAAAACCAACCGGTATTTTAATTTTACTAGTAGAAGAGTTTTTACGGACCATCTCTATATTGGAATAAGTGAAAATAAAAAAAGCATAAGCAGGTTGACCTAGAACTACTCGCATATCGGTTCCATAATAAACACTTTTAACTTGATCTAAATATACTCCCTTTAAGAACCAAGGCTCGCGAGTTACATCTCTACCATTCAATTCTACTCTTGATATTGGTTTAAACGGTGGTGTTTTTGAGATTATGAATTCAATCAAATCCATTCCAGTGTGAGTTATGGTATTTTCCATGTCTATTTTTTTGTATACACCAATTTCTGGATCTTCTTTAACGTTTTTATCTTTTATTCCTTTGACTTCAACTTCATTTAAAGTTTCATATTCACCTTTCAAAGGTTTGAAATTTGAGGTTTCAAATTCATTTATAAAAACTTCGTTTGATACTTGTTCTTTATTTAACCTGTCCAATAAAGTACCTCCTGAAAATGATAGAGCAGGAGCAATTCTAGTGATTCTATCGTTTTTGTTCACTCCAAATTCAATAGTTGATTTTTTCTTTATAAAGCTATTTTTAAAAGTCCAAGGATTTTCGTTGTATTCAATAGTATGTACTAAATTATTTTCTTTTGAAAATAAAAGTATCGATTGTTTACTTGAAATTGAAGAATTGAATTTAGCTGTTAAATCGATTCCATTTTCGAAAGGAAAAATTGTTTTCGATGGGTTGTTAAAAATATTGTTCCATTTGTATTTACTCCAACCTTGAGTTAGAAGTAAGAGATCTAGTCTTCTTAGTTTGGAATCCTTTTTATGATCAAACAATGAGTGTACATCTTCTATTTTACCTTTTATGTAAGGCTTTAGAATAAAAGAGCTCATAATATTATTTTGAGGATTGTATGCTTTTGTTGTTGAAGGAAGAAAAGAAGCACTTGAGTAGATTATATCTTTGGTAGGATTAGTAAATGTTATCTTTAGTGAATCTGGAGAAACCTTTTTTACTATAGGTTTGAGTTCATGAAACAATTCCTCAGAATGTAAATAAGTTAATCTTTCTGTAATAGGTTGGTCTTCTTCATTAAAAACGGTCACAATATTAATCCCAGGAAAAAGCTCTTCTTTTGGAATTGGTAAGAAATAATTTTGTTTTGTTTGATCAAAAGAAAAGTAAAAGTTCCTAAATTTCCTTGTGTTATGAATCATAATACGATAGCGTTTCCCATGCAATTCGTGAACAGTGTTTTTATTGCTTATAACATGAAGTGCTACTTTATCTGAATTTTTATTTACAATATTTAATGTGATTCCTTTCGAATCTGGTTTAGGTGTGTAAGCGTTCAATTCTTTCCCGTTGGATAGAAGGATTGAAAAACGATAGATTTCATTTTCTTTTACAAAAAGCCGAACGCTGTTCATGCCTAATTCATTTGTAGTGAATTGTCTTATAATGTTGTCTTGTTGATCTCTAATAATTCCTTTCTCTATTTTAAGCCCTTTGTTATTCTTGTCTTTTATTAGAATTCCAATAGAGTTAATGGCATTTGCAATTAGATGTCCGCCTTCAGGAAATAGTTTGAATTCAAAAGCATTTTTTTCATTTTGTACAACTGAATATTTCTTATTGTTTTTAGATATGATCTTTATTTTTTGATAAAAAGCATTGTCTTCATTAAAGTTTTTCATCCATCTTGTCGATGCTTTGATGTGATAATGTTGTTCCGTGTAAGTTGAATCCAGTAATATACTACCATGTCCAAGTCCGTTTTTAATATGGATTAATTGCTGATCTTTTAACGTACCGTTATTATTAAAAATTGAAACATACAGATTTGATGTGGTTGTATGTAGTTTTAGAGAGTTTTGTTCTTGAACATAAGCATTAAACCAAATTTCTTCACCTAACAAGAAACTGGTTTTATTCAAATGTAGAAAGGGGACTTCTCTTGTGTTTTTGAAATAGTTTACATAGTTACTGTCTATTTTGCTCTGTGAAAAAATAAAAGAACTACTTAAAACTAATATGATCAATAATTTTTCTTTCATAAGCTGTTTTTTGAGTTACATATATTCTTAGTTTAATGATAATGTTACTTTTTTAGAAATAAGTTTTCCCGATTCTGTAATCCCTTCTATGTAAACATTCACTTTTTCTTGAAGATTTCCAGGAATCTGAACTGTTTCATTTAAATATGCATCAAGTTCTATATTGGGTTTCCAATACATACAACCAAATTTTTGATAAGTTTCATTTACAAACGAAGGATAAAGAGGGTTGTAATATTCTTTCTCTGTGGCAAATCCAACTGGTATTTTCACATGAGTAAATTCGGCTTTGCTATTGATGTATTCTGAAGGAGAAAGGCTAAATATGTATATTTCTTCTCCTAAAGTTCCAGGAATTCTTCCAAAGAAAATTTCTTTAACTGTATTTAAATATATCTGCTCCATTATCCAGAGTTGTTGTGAAATGTCTTCGCCATCTAAATATATTCGAAGTAGAGGACGACCATATCGATTTCCATTGTTCTCTTCTTGTTTAATAATTTTAGTTCCCTGATCGCCAAGACTTCTGAGAGCAGGTTGTTTAGTATAATGGTTCCAATATCCCTTTTCTTTTAAAAAATCGATAAAAGTGTCACCTGAAGCAATAATTCTATTTTTCATTTTTGCACTAGATAACATTGTTGCTGCTCCATATACCTTATCATGGTTTTCAGTTTTTCTCCTACGTTTGTTTGCAATTACCTCTACTTCGTCTAAACTTTCAAAATCACTTTTAAAGGGTTGGAAATTACTTACGCCAAGTTCAAAATTGTTTGTTGAATTTACTTTTGAAGTATCAAAAAAGTCAGATAATTTTCCTCCCTTATAAGATATTGCAGGTGCTATTTTGTAATAGTTGTCTTTAATATTTAAAGCGAATTTGAAAGTTGAGTTCTTCTTTACGAATGAGTTTTTTAAAACCCATGGTATTTCTGTAGGCGGAATAATTCTAACAAGATTATTATCAGATGAGGACATGACAATCGACTGTTTTGAGCTTAGTTTTTTATTAATTCTAGCTGTAATATCGATACCGTTTTCAAATTCATGAAATACTTTAGGAGGAGAGTTAAAAACAGTAGTCCAATTATATTTACTCCAACCTTGAATCAGAAGTAATAAATCAAGATCTCTTTTTTGGCCTTTATATGCTTTACCGAATAATAATTCAGGACTTTGAATGTGTCCTTTTATATAAGGCTTTAAAAGAAATGAAGAAATGATATTATCTTTTGGTTTATATGCTATTGTATTACTAGGTAGAAAAGAAGCGCTTAAAAACACTCTTTCTTTATCTGGGTTTGTGAATTTTACAGCAACTGAATCATTTTTCATGATTTTAGTATTGCTAACACTTACGTTTTGAAACAGTTTCTCGGATTTCACAAAAATTAAGCGTTCAGCTATGGGAGTATTTTCATCGTTAAAAATGGTAATGATATTTATTCCCGGAGTTAATTCGTCTTGTTTTAGAATAAGAGCATGGTTGTAATTATCTTCGTTAAAAGTAAATGGAAAGTTTCGATAACTTCGCGTATTATGAACAAGAATTCTATATTTTTTTCCTGCAATTGAACCTAAAGTACTTTTATTCGTAATGACGTTTACTGTTACTTCTTTGTCCTTTTTGTTATTTATGATTAAGGAGATTCCTTTAGTTTCAATGTTTGTAATTGAAGTTTTTATTTCAACGTCATTGGATAATATCGCATGAAACGAATAACTTTCTTTTTCCTTCAAGAATAACCGAACACTGTTCATCCCAAAATTGTTTGTGTTGAAATATCGCACCGTATTACCGTTTTTGTCTTTTATAATTCCTTTTTTAATTTTAACGCCTTCATTTTTATAGTCTTTTATAAGTATTCCGATATTATTTAAAGTGTTGGCAACAAAATGTCCTCCTTCGGGAAAGAGTTTGAATTCGAAATACTTCTTTTCAGAAATAATTTTCTTTTGATCTTTTGATTTGGAAGAAGCAATTCTAATTTTTTGATAGTACGCATTGTCTTCATTAAAGTTTTTCATCCATCTAGTAGAAGCTTTTAAATAGTAGTTTTTTCCAGTAAATGTTGAATCTAAAAGAATACTTCCATAACCAGTTCCTTCATTTACCATTACAAGTTGTTGAGATTTTAAAGTAGTATCCTCGTTAAAAATCGATACGTAGAGGTTTGTAGTTGTAGGATGCGGTTTTTGAGAGTTTTGTTCTTGGATATAGGCCTTAAACCAAATTTCTTCACCTTGAAGAAAACTTGTTTTATTTAAGTGCAAAAAAGGAACTTCTCTGGTGTTTTCAAAGTATTTGGTATATTTTTCATTGGTTAGTTTTTCTTGAGAAAATGAGTTGAATAGAACGAATAGGACTATCACTAAAAGGTAAAGTTTTTTCATATTAAATTTTTAATCGGTTAATCCTCTTAAAGATACCAAATAATTATGCTAGAATTATTTTGAATGAGTGAATGATACGTTTCAATGAGTGAATGAGAAACGCAAAAAAATAAAAAACAATCTTTAAAGATTGTTTTTAAGTTATAAAGAGAGTTATTACTCACTTTTTGTAAGCAGATAAATTTTGTTGGTTATATGCAAAGATTAGATGCTTATTAAACAAAAAAAATAAACCTTGGGAATTCCCAAGGTTTATCTTAAATATTATTTGTAATTAAAAATTACATCATTCCTGGCATTCCACCACCCATTGGAGGCATTCCACCAGCTGGTGAATCTTCTTTAATATCAACTAAAGCACATTCAGTTGTTAAAATCATTCCAGCAACAGATGCAGCATTTTCTAATGCAACACGAGTTACTTTCTTAGGATCAATAATTCCAGCTTCTAACATATCAACATACTGTTCAGTTTTAGCATCGTATCCGAAGTTACTTTCTCCTTCTAATACTTTGTTAATTACTACTGAACCTTCACCACCAGCATTTTCTACGATGGTGCGTAATGGAGATTCAATTGCACGATTTACAATTTGAATTCCAGTAGTTTCGTCCAAGTTTTCAGTAGTTAACGTTTCTAATACTTTTTTAGCTCTAACTAAAGCAACTCCACCACCAGCAACAATACCTTCTTCTACAGCTGCACGAGTAGCATGTAAAGCATCATCAACACGGTCCTTCTTTTCTTTCATTTCAACTTCAGATGCAGCTCCTACATATAATACAGCAACTCCTCCAGCTAATTTAGCTAAACGCTCCTGTAACTTCTCACGATCGTAATCAGAAGTAGTAGTTTCAATCTGTGCTTTAATTTGGTTTACACGAGCTTTAATTTGAGTTTCATCTCCAGCTCCGTTTACCACTGTAGTATTGTCTTTATCAATAGTAACTGTTTCAGCAGTTCCTAATAAATCTAAAGTAGCATTTTCTAAAGAGAATCCTCTTTCTTCAGAAATTACAGTTCCACCAGTTAATATTGCGATGTCTTCTAACATTGCTTTTCTTCTATCTCCAAATCCTGGAGCTTTAACAGCAGCAATTTTTAATCCACCTCTTAACTTATTTACCACTAAAGTAGCTAATGCTTGTCCATCTACATCTTCAGCGATAATTAATAATGGACGACCAGATTGTGCAACTGGCTCTAAGATTGGTAAAATCTCTTGTAAATTAGAAATCTTCTTATCAAATAATAAGATATATGGATTTTCTAACTCAGCAATCATTTTATCTGCATTTGTCACAAAGTAAGGAGATAAATATCCTCTATCAAACTGCATTCCTTCAACAACGTCTACGTAAGTGTCAGTTCCCTTTGCCTCTTCTACAGTGATAACTCCTTCTTTACCAACCTTACCGAAAGCAGTAGCAATTAGATCACCAATAACAGAATCGTTATTTGCTGAAATTGAAGCTACTTGTTGAATTTTCTCTGAAGAATCTCCAACTTCTTTAGATTGCTTTGCTAAGTCTTCTGTTAAAGCAGTAACAGCTTTATCAATTCCTCTTTTTAAATCCATAGGATTTGCTCCAGCAGCAACATTCTTTAACCCTTCTTTTACAATTGCTTGAGCTAATACTGTAGCAGTTGTAGTTCCGTCTCCAGCTAAATCATTTGTTTTAGAAGCAACTTCTTTTACCATTTGTGCTCCCATGTTTTCTAGAGCATCTTCTAACTCAACTTCCTTTGCTACAGAAACTCCATCTTTAGTTACATGAGGAGCTCCGAATGATTTAGAAATAATTACGTTACGACCTTTAGGACCTAATGTTACTTTTACTGCGTTTGCTAATGCGTCTACACCACGTTTTAGTCCGTCGCGAGCTTCTATATCAAATTTTATATCTTTTGCCATTTTTGATTCTTTTTAGAATAGTTTGTTTGAAATTAAATGATAGCCATGATGTCTGACTCTCTCATCATTAGATAATCTTTTCCTTCGAATTTAAGTTCTGTACCAGAATACTTACCATATAAAACTGTATCTCCAACTTTTACCGTTAAAGGCTCATCTTTTTTACCAGTTCCTACGGCAACGATAGTTCCTTTTTGAGGCTTCTCTTTTGCGTTATCAGGTATAATAATTCCTGAAGCGGTAGTAGTTTCAGCTGCAGCTGGTTCTACTAGAACTCTATCTGCTAAAGGTTTGATATTTAATCCCATTTTATTTAAAAATTTTGATTAATCTGTTTTTAATTTTTCAGTTTTCTAAAGGTCAGAAATTATGCCAAGGCTATAAAACTGCCATTTTTACTGCGCAAAGTTATTTCGAAAAAATGAGATAAAAAAAAATGCCAACGTGTCATCGTTGGCATTTCTTATTTTTATTTTTCTATCTACTATTGTACTGAATCTTTTGTGTTATCAGGAGTAGTAGTTGTAGCTGGTGCAGTTGTTTCAACACCATCTAAAGTATTATTTAAATCTGGAGCGTTATTCGAATTACCTCTTTCGATAGCGAAGTTAGATAATAAGATTAAAGCGAACATTGCAATAGCTAACGTCCAAGTTGTTCTGTCTAAAAAGTTGTTAGTGTTTTGTACACCACCGATGTTCATACCACCGCCACCTCCGAAAGAAGATGATAATCCTCCACCTTTTGGGTTTTGAACCATAACGATTAAAATTAATGCAATCGCAACAATGATGATTAAAATTAAAATTGGTAAATACATGTCTTTATTATGATTTTTGTAAAATTCGTATCTTCTTAATTTGGTCTGCAAAGAAAGTACTTTTTTCTGGATATTTCAAACTTAATATTTCATAGGCTTTTACAGCATTATCATATTTCTTTTGCTCTAGATAAATTTTAGCCAATGTTTCAGTCATTGGTAAAGGTTCTTGAACAGTATCAATAGGTTTTGCATTCGATGTGGAATGCTTGTTAATCCTAGAGATTTTAGGGTTATTTGCTATGAAATTATCTATAATATTATCCTGTAAAGATTTTTCTTTTTGAGGTTCAAGTTTTTGAATTGTTCCACTTGATAATTGTAACCATTGATTAAATGAATGTGTTTCATTTTTAGTAAATGGTATTGGTTTACCTATAGCTAATTCTTCTTTTATAGTTTCAATACTATTCTCAGAATCGTCATCGGAAATTGATTTTTCCTCAATAATATCTTCTTTCTTTTTCTTGAATAGTTCTGATGTTATAAAATCGAATAAAATAGATCGATCTGTGGTATATGCAGCAGTGAGTTTTAACTCATTATTGTACTTAAAACTTTCTTGCTCTTTTAACGCTTTTAAAAAAAGTGCTCGTGCAGATTGAAAATAAGGATATTTTTCAATTACAGCCTTAATTTCGTTTGCATCCTGTTGTTCAATGAATGAAGGATTGTTTAAGATGTATATGTAGCTGTCTTTTACCATTTAGCGACAGAAGCATTAAATATATCTTGTGTAATTCTTGGTAAAATTTCGTCGTACGCTGCCTCAAGAACACTTCCTGCTAACTGTTGAGATGCTCCATAATCGTAATAGAAAGAAAATTGTTTTTCAAAATCATCTTTCTCTTCTAAAGCATTTGTAAAACGCACATTAACCGAAATAGTTAAACGGTTTTGAGCTGCAGTTTGATTAGAAGTAGCACTAATGGGAGAAATTCTATAACCTGTTATTTCACCTTCAAAACGTAAATCACCACCAGCTCTCACTAGCGTTAAATTTGTTTGTCTGGTAAACAAATCTTGTAAATCTTGGGTAAATCTTTGACTTAAAGAAGGTTCTACTAATGCAGCTTGATTAGGGAAGAAATTAACCTGAATTGTTTTAGCATTTCCAGTATTTCCACCAGTGAATGAGTAAGCTCCACATCCAATAGCAACTAGCATAAAAACTGAAGCAAAGAATATATATGTAAGTTTTTTCATTTTTAAATTTAGATAAACAAGTTTACAAAATCTATTATAAATCGTATTGTTTTATTTTTCGATAAAGTGTCCTTTCTGATATGCCTAATTCCTTGGCTGCAAGTTTTCTTTTACCTTTATTTCTATCAAGAGATTTTCTAATCATTTCCACCTCTTTTTCTTGTAAAGATAAGTTTTCATGTTCTTCAATTGTCTCAATAAAATCATAATTGTTTTCAGAAGAAGATTCCGGAATTTGAACTACTTCAACACTACTTGTAGTTGTATCTTGATCGTTGTATATCCTTTGAATAATACCTTGGTTTTCTTCTTGAACTTCTTGAACGTTGCCGTTTTGCATTAAATCTAACGTTAATTTTTTTAGATCATTAATGTCGTTACGCATATCAAATAATATTTTATACATGATATCACGTTCATTTGAAAAGTCATTTGAATTCGAAGAGTTATTGTCAACGAGAACAGGAAGATTATTTCTTGAAATATTCGGTAAATATTGAGCTAAAATTTCAGGAGAAATAATTCTGTTTTCTTCCATAATTGAAATTTGCTCAGCAATATTTTTTAATTGTCTGATGTTTCCAGGGAAACGGTAATTAAGTAAAACATTACTTGCATTTTCGTCCAATCGAATTACAGGAATTCGGTTTTTTTGAGCGAAATCAGAAGCAAATTTTCTAAACAATAAATGAATATCATTTCCACGTTCTCTTAAAGGAGGTAAAGAAATTTCGATAGTACTTAACCTGTAATATAAGTCTTCTCTAAATTTCCCTTTACTAATTGCTTCTTGCATTTTCACATTAGTTGCAGCAACAATTCGAACGTTTGTTTTTTGAACTTGCGAAGATCCTACTTTAATGAATTCACCATTTTCTAGTACACGTAACAATCTTACTTGAGTTGTTAATGGTAATTCTCCTACTTCGTCTAAAAATATTGTTCCTCCATCGGCAACTTCAAAATATCCTTTTCTAGTTTGTGTTGCTCCAGTAAATGCTCCTTTTTCATGACCGAACAGTTCACTATCAATTGTGCCTTCTGGAATTGCACCACAGTTTACAGCAATATATTTTGCATGCTTTCTGTGGGATAATTGATGAATTATTTTCGGTATATTTTCTTTTCCTACGCCACTTTCTCCTGTTACTAAAACGGAAATATCAGTAGGCGCAACTCGAACAGCTTTTTCAATAGCTCTGTTGAGTTGAATGTCGTTCCCGATAATTCCGAATCGTTGTTTTACAGCTTGTAAGTTTTCCATTCTTTTTCTTTCAAAACAAATTAATTATTATCTGAATATCCTACAGCAGTTCCTTTTAATGTTGTTGATGTACAATCTTCGATTTTTACATTTACAAAATCTCCTAGTTTATAGTGTTCTTTAGGAAAAACAACAACTGTGTTTTGTGTATTTCTTCCTTTCCATTCGTTTTCACTCTTCTTAGAAGTTCCTTCAATTAAAACTTCCTGAATCTTTCCAACATGTTCTTTAGCTCTATATAAACTATGTTCTTGCTGAAGGTTGATGATTTCTTGTAGTCGTCTTTTTTTAACTTCTAATGGAATATCATCTTCCATTTTTTTAGCAGCTAAGGTTCCTGGACGTTCTGAATAAGCAAACATAAATCCGAAGCTATATTTTACTTTTTCCATTAAATCTAAAGTGTCTTTATGATCTTCTTCTGTTTCTCCACAGAAACCAGCAATCATATCTTGACTTAGATTCATTTCAGGAATAATCTTATAAATGTTTTCAACTAATTCTAAATACTCTTCACGAGTATGTAAACGATTCATCGCTTTTAACATTTGATTACTTCCACTTTGAATTGGTAAGTGAATGTATTTACAAATATTTTCGTGTTTGGCCATTACGTGAATAACATCTAATGTCATATCCTGTGGATTAGACGTAGAAAAACGAAATCTCATTTTTGGGAATTCTGTAGCACACATATCTAAAAGCTGAGCAAAATCAACAGCAGTTGCTTGAGCCATTTCAGAAGCTTTTTTGAAATCTTTTTTCAATCCACCTCCATACCATAAATATGAATCCACATTTTGACCTAAAAGTGTAATCTCTTTGAAGTTTTGTTCGTGCATTGAACGAATTTCTTCAATAATACTTTTTGGATCTCTACTACGTTCTCTGCCTCTAGTAAAAGGAACAACGCAAAACGTACACATATTGTCACAGCCTCTAGTAATTGAAACAAAGGCTGAAACTCCGTTAGAATTTAATCTTACAGGTGAAACATCAGCATAAGTTTCTTCCTTAGATAAAATTACGTTTACAGCATCTCTTCCAGCTTCAACTTCTTCAACTAAGTTAGGTAGATCCCTGTAGGCATCTGGTCCAACAACTAGATCAACAATTTTTTCTTCCTCTAAAAACTTAGCCTTTAAACGTTCTGCCATACAACCCAAAACACCTACTTTCATTTTTGGATTTACCTTTTTTACAGCGTTGTATTTTTTTAGTCTGTTACGAACAGTGGTTTCTGCTTTTTCACGAATAGAACATGTGTTCACTAAAACTAAGTCTGCTTCTTCTATTTTTCCTGTAGTGTTGAAACCTTCTTCAGCTAATATAGCAGCAACAATTTCACTGTCGTTCATGTTCATTTGGCAACCGTAACTTTCAATAAAAAGTTTCTTGTTATTACCCTCTTTATTATTTGTTAATAACGGCTTACCTTGTTTTTTCTCGTCGATTACTTTTTCTATCTGTTCCATTGTCTATTAACTCGTTCTAAGTGGACGGCAAAGATACAACCAATTTTATGATTATGTGACAAATTGTCATTAAATAATTATTTATTGACAATTTAAATTAGCGTTAATTCTTTGAAAACAATTCTTAATAAAAAAAAACTATATACTTTTGCACTTTAAAAGGCACTACTTTAATAGGTGTATAACCAAATAAAAAAATATGGCAAAAAATTTAGTAATTGTCGAGTCACCTGCTAAGGCTAAAACAATTGAGAAGTTTTTAGGAAAAGATTTTCAAGTTGAATCAAGCTTTGGACATATCGCAGATTTACCATCGAAAGAGTTAGGAGTTAATGTAGAAGGAGATTTTAAGCCAAAGTATATTGTCTCTACCGATAAGAAGTCAGTTGTAAAGAAACTGAAGGATTTAGCAAAGAAAGCAGAGATGGTTTGGTTAGCTTCCGATGAGGATCGTGAGGGAGAAGCTATCGCATGGCATTTAGCTGAACAACTTAAACTAACAAAAGATAATACGAAACGTATTGTTTTTAATTCGATTACTAAAAACGCCATTTTAAAAGCTATTGAAAACCCAAGGACTATAAATTACAACTTAGTTGATGCTCAACAAGCAAGAAGGGTTTTAGATAGAATAGTTGGTTATGAGCTTTCTCCGGTTCTATGGAGAAAAGTAAAAGCAGGTTTGTCAGCAGGTAGAGTGCAATCTGTTGCCGTGCGTTTAATCGTAGAGCGTGAAAGAGAAATAGAAAAGTTTAATGCGGTTGCTTCTTACAGAGTAGATGCGGAGTTTATAAATGCAGATGGAAAAAAGTTTAAAGCAAAACTTCCAAAAAACTTTACGTCTAAAGAAGAGGCTGAAGAGTTTTTAAATTCATGCTTAAATGCCGAATTTTCTGTTTCAGATTTACAGAAAAAGCCGGCTAAAAAATCACCAGCAGCACCATTTACAACATCAACACTTCAACAGGAAGCTTCTAGGAAATTAGGGTTTCCAGTTGCTAAAACAATGTTGATGGCACAACGTTTATATGAAGCTGGTCTTATAACTTATATGAGAACGGATAGTGTCAATTTATCTTCAGAGGCAATCAATTCGGCTGCAGAGGAAATTGAAAGTTCTTATGGTAAGGAATATAGTAATCCTAGAAATTTTTCAACTAAAGCCAAAGGTGCGCAAGAAGCTCACGAGGCAATTCGTCCAACGAATATGGCCCAACACACAGTTTCGGTTGATTATGATCAAGATAGATTATATAGCTTAATTTGGAAGAGAACTATTGCTTCTCAGATGAGTGAAGCTAAGTTAGAAAGAACGAATGTGAAGATTTCTAACAATAAAAATGAAAAAGTATTTTCTGCAAATGGAGAGGTAATTACTTTCGAAGGATTCTTGAAGGTGTATTTGGAAGGAACAGATAATGAAGATGAAGAACAAGCAGGAATGTTACCTAAAATGGAAGTAGGAGAGTCTGTAGAAAAACAATACATAACTTCTACTCAGAGATATTCTCGTCCGCCAGCAAGATACTCTGAAGCTGCTTTAGTAAAACATTTAGAAGAATTAGGAATCGGACGACCTTCAACTTATGCGCCAACAATTTCAACTGTACAGCGAAGAGGTTATGTTGAAAAAGGAACAGCAGAAGGAGTGGAGAGAAATTATATTCAATTGCAATTAAAAGATGGTAAGGTTACCGAAAATGTTCTAACTGAAAAAGTTGGAGCAGATAAAGGTAAAATGATGCCAACGGATATTGGTAATATTGTAAATGATTTCCTAGTTGAAAACTTTGGTTCTATTTTAGATTACGGATTTACAGCTAAGGTAGAATCTGACTTTGATAATATTGCGGATGGTAAGGAAAACTGGACTGCTGTAATTAAAGATTTTTATAAAGATTTCCATTTCACAGTTAAAGATGTTGCAGAGAATGCAGAAAGAGCAAGCGGTCAACGATTACTTGGAGTTGATCCGGATTCTGGTAAAAATGTATATGTACGATTAGGAAGATTTGGAGCGATGGTTCAAATTGGAGAGGCTACTGATGAAGAGAAGCCAAAGTTTGCTAGCCTTCAAGGGGATCAAACTATGAGTTCTATTACTTATGAAGAAGCGATGGACTTATTTAAATTACCTAAAACACTTGGTGATTACGAAGATAAAGAAGTAGTTGTAGCTAATGGTAGATTTGGTCCTTACATTAAATTTGATGGGAAGTATGTTTCTTTAGATAAAAATGAAAATCCAATGTCTGTTGATATGGACAGGGCGATCGAATTAATCGAAGCAAAAAGAAAGGCCGATGCTCCTATTGGAGAGTATGAAGGAATGCCAATTCAAAAAGGTGTTGGTCGTTTTGGACCATTCATAAAATGGAATTCTATCTTTATCAATGTAAATAAGAAATACGATTTTGATAATCTTACTCAGGCAGATCTCGAAGAACTGATTGAAGATAAGAAAAAGAAAGAAAGAGAAAAGCTAATCCATAGCTGGGAAGATGTAGGTATTCGTGTCGAAAAAGCGAGATGGGGTAGGTTTAATGTTATCAAAGGAAAATCTAAGGTAGAATTACCAAAAACTACCGAAATAGATAAATTCACTAAAGAAGAAGCAGTTAAATTATTTGAATCTAAAAAAACAGCTAAAAAGACTGCTAAAAAAACCACCAAAAAGAAATAAATTTATATATTGGTCCAGTTCACTAATCCCCTAAATTAATGAATAGCGATTTTTTATCACCTATAGATGAAAAGGTCTTTGCACATACAGTGTTGCAATCACCTAATTCCATCGGCAGAAATATTGAAATTCATACCATCCAAAACGGAGTTCCGAGTTTGGATGAAGTTGCTGTTGCTATAGTAGGTGTTAAAGAGGGTAGGAATTCAGTTAATAATAATGGTTGTGGAGAGGATTTATCTGAAATCCGAAAAGAATTCTACGAACTTTTTCCAGGTAAATGGAGTTTAAAGATTGCAGATTTAGGAAACATTGAAGCAGGTAATAAGGTAGAAGATACATATTACGCAGTTGCTGATGTTGTTTCGTCCTTAGTGAAAAAAAATATTACAGTTGTTTTAATTGGAGGAAGTCAAGATATAACTTATGCAAATTACAGAGCATATGATAAGTTAGATCAGACTATTAATTTATCTGTAATAGATAATCGTTTTGATTTAGGAAATATAGAAGAAGATTTGAGTGCGAATTCCTATTTAAGTAAAATTATAATGGAAGAGCCTAATAATCTTTTTAACTATAGTAATTTAGGTTATCAAACTTATTTTAACTCTCAAGAAGAAATTAATTTGCTTCAAAATCTATATTTTGATACTTTTAGACTTGGAGAGGTTAAAAAATTAGAATTAGTGGAGCCGATCTTAAGAGATGCAGATATCGTTAGTATCGATATTGGTGCAGTTCGTCTAAGTGACGCCCCAGGAAATAAAAATGCAGTCCCTAATGGGTTTTATGGGGAAGAACTTTGTGCAATAGCCAGATATGCTGGGATAAGTGATAAAGTTACTTCATTTGGAATCTATGAATTTAACGGACGATATGATAATAATAACCAAACATCTAGTTTAATTGCCCAAACAATTTGGTATTTCATCGAAGGAGTGAATTTTAGAGCAAAAGATTATCCGTATTCTTGCAAGGAGAACTATCAAAAGTTCAGTGTGATCCTTGAAGACGATGATCCTATTAATTTCTATAAAAGCGACAAAAGTGGCAGATGGTGGATGGAGATAAATTTGATATCGGATAATAAATACAAGAGACATGCGTTAATACCATGTGCATATCAAGATTATGCACAAGCATTAGAGCAAAAAATTCCTGAAAGATGGTACAAGGCACAGCAAAAACTTACATAAAAAAAGTTATATTTGCATCCCTTGGTCGTAAATGTTGAAAAAATAATAATTCATTAATAAGAAAGTTACGAACTCTTTAATAAGTTTAAAGTATGAAGAAAGTAGCACTATTTGCCCTAATATTAGTTTTTTTCTATAGTTGTGGATCTAGCAATGATAGAGGAGAATTAGTAGGAGTTAAGTCTAAAAGAAAATGGTTCGCAGAAAAGCCATATGGTATGGTATATATAAAAGGAGGTTCGTTTACAATGGGTAAACAAGATGAAGATCCTTTAGGAGCTATGAATGCGCCTACACGAACAGTTACTGTTCAACCATTTTACATGGACGAAACTGAGATTACAAATAGCGAGTATAAACAGTTTGTTAAGTGGGTTAAAGACTCAATAGTTAGAACTAAATTGGCTTATCAGGCCGAATTTGCTTCTGGTGATGAATTAGCAGACGGTGCAAAGCCAACAGGTATACAGTTATATGCTTTCGCTTCTAAAGATACTGTAGGTGAATCTGCATATGAGAAGTATATGAGAGAGAATTACTATGAAGTTGGAGAAGGATTAGATTCTATTAAACCTCTAAACTGGGAGGAAGAAATAATTTGGAATAAAGAAGATTTTCCAGACGCTGATTATGTTGAAGTTATGGATTCTTTATACTTAAATAAAGATGAGGCTTTAAACGGTATTCCTACTTTTAATACTGAGTTGTTGAATTACAGATATTACTGGTTCGATAATGAAGAAGCTGCAAGAACAGGAAAAAACAGAAAAGCGTTTCTTAAAGATAAGGTGTTAAATGTTTATCCAGATACTACTGTGTGGATAAAGGATTTCAATTACTCTTATAACGATCCTATGCACCAAGAATACTTTGCACACAAAGCATTCGAAGATTATCCAGTTGTAGGTGTAGATTGGTTCCAAGCAAGAGCTTTTTGTCACTGGAGAACAAAAACAAAAAATGCATATCAACGTTCAAAGAAAAACTTAGGATTAGTTCCATCATTCAGATTACCTACAGAGGCTGAATGGGAATATGCAGCTCGTGGAGGTTTAGATTATGCTAAGTATCCATGGGGAGGTCCAAGTACTACAAGTGATAGAGGTTGTTTCTTAGCAAACTTTAAACCAGTACGTGGAGACTATGCAGCGGATGGTGCATTATATACTGTTGAAGCATTATCATACAACCCTAACGGATTTGGATTATACAATATGGCAGGAAATGTTGCAGAATGGACTCATACTGCTTATAATCAAATGTCTTACTATATGGGGTCAACAATGAATCCAAATGTAGAAAACATCAAAAACCGTCGTAAAATTGTACGTGGTGGATCATGGAAAGACGTGGCATACTTTTTAGAGGTAGGTTCTCGTGACTGGGAATACGCAGATACTTCAAGAAGTTATATTGGTTTCAGAACCGTTCAAGATTATTTAGGAACCAAAAAACAATAAAGAACAATTAATAAGTAATAAATAAATATCCCTAATTAAAAAACAAGTATTATTATGGCACAATCAAAATCAACTAAGAGATTATTTAACATGGCTTATGGTTTAGGAGCAGCAGTTGTAATCCTAGGAGCATTATTTAAAATCATGCACTTTAAGATTGGACCTTTAACAGGAGGTGTAATGTTAACGATAGGTATGGCTGTGGAAGCGATCGTATTCGCATTATCTGCTTTCGAACCAGTTGAAGACGAGTTAGATTGGACAAAAGTTTATCCTGAATTAGCTGATGGAACATCTACAGGTAGAGGTGGTAAAAAAGAAGCTTCACCAGAAGAAGCTCAGTCTTTATTATCTAAAAAGTTAGATGATATCTTGAAAGAAGCTAAGTTAGATGCACAATTAGTATCTAGATTAGGATCTAGTATTAAAGATTTCCAAGGAGCTGTAGAGCCATTAGCATCTGCATCTCAGTCTATTTCTGCTACTAACACTTATAACGAACAAATGTCTAAAGCAGCGGCACAAATGGCTTCTTTAAACACTTTATATCAAACACAAGTAGAGAATGCTTCTAAGCAAGCTGATTTAAATACAGCAATGGTAGAAAATTCTCAACGTTTACAAGAGCAAATGCAATCTTTAGCAACAAACTTATCTTCGTTAAACGGAGTATATGGTGGAATGTTATCTGCAATGAGCACAAAGTAATTTATTATTAACTAAACAAACTAATTGTAAATTATGGCAGGCGGAAAACAATCTCCAAGGCAAAAGATGATTAACCTTATGTATCTTATTTTCATTGCAATGTTAGCGATGAACATGAGTAAGGAGGTATTATCAGCTTTTGGTTTGATGAATGAAAAGTTAACAGATGCAAATACTAGAGCATCTGAGCAGAATGCAAAAGCATACGCAAATTTAGCAACTAAAGCAGCTGAACAAGCTAAGCAATATGGAGAAGCTAAAGAAAAAACTGATGAGCTTAAATCTAAAGCTGACGACTTTTATGCGTATATCGAAGATTTAAAAGGAAAAATGACTTCTGACGTTAAGGATAAGAAGGACTATGAAACAATGGATAAATCTAAGTTTTTAGATGAGTATTTCTTTGTTAGTGGTACTATTACTCCTGAAGGAAAAGAATTTGTTTCTAAAATGGATGAGTTCAGAAAGGCTTCTTTAGAGGTATTAGGAGATTCTGAATTAGCAGGTACTGTAAACGAACGTTTTAGTACAAATCCTGTTAAAAACAAGGATGGAGCACAATTAAATTGGTTAAACTATCACTATGAAGGTTTCCCATTAGTTGCTTCTTTAACGAAGTTAACTCAAATTCAAGCTGATGTTAAAGCGACTGAATCTGATGCCTTATCTTCTTTATTAAGAGGTGAGTTAGAAAGTGCAGTTTCTATGACAAACTACGATGCAATGGTAGTTTTTGATAAAAACGCTTACTATCCTGGAGAGAAATTATCTGGTAAGATTGTACTAGGTAAAAATGATCCAAATTTAACAGCAGAAAAAGTTGTTATCAATGGTAATGATTGGCCAGAAGATAAAATTAAAGCAGGTCAGGTTATTTTAGATGGTCCAGCAGGTGGAGTTGGAGATAGAGAAATTAAAGGTTCTTTCTTCTTTAAAGAGAATGATTCTTTAGTAGAAATTCCAATCCAAGGTGGATATTCTGTAATTCCAAGACCAAACGAAGCAGTAATTTCTGCGGATAAGATGAATGCGGTTTACCGTGGTTTATCTAACCCAATGACAATCTCTATGCCTGGAGTTCCTTCTAACAAAGTTTCAGCTTCTGCTGCAGGACTTAAAAGAGTTAAAGGAGATAGCTATATGATGAGACCAGGTAAAGGTAACGAAGTAACAATTAGAGTTACAGGAACATTACCTGATGGAAAGAAAGTTAGTTCTAATAAGAAATTTAGAATTAAAGAGATCCCACCAGCTGTGGGAATGGTTAGAGGTCAGTATGGTACAGTTTCTATGCCTAAAACAAGTGTAGGTAAAATTAGAGTTGGTGCAGGTTTACCAGACTTCTTATTTGATTTAAAATTAAATGTATCGGCTTTTAAAATAAAAGTTCCTGGTCAAGTTGCAATTCCTGTTACCGGTACTACTATGAATGGTAGAGCTAAGCAGGCAATTAATAAAGCTAGAAGAGGAGATCAAATTACGATTTACGATATTAAAGCTACAACTTCTGGATATAAACTTAAGAAAGTATTACCAGTAGTTATTAAAGTTTCAAACTAATAATATAAAACAAAAGAGTATGAATTGGAAGCGTTTTTATATGGTTATTATGGCAGTGGCTACTACATATGTAGGTACAGCTCAAGTCAATCTATTAAATGCTAATAAAGTAGAGGAGATTGGAGTAAAGTCTCAACAAGAGATTGAGTTAGATGCTGCTGCAGACAAACCTTTACCTTATGGATACATTAGTGACAGAGATGTCCTATGGTCTAAGGTGGTTTGGGAGTATGTAGATCTAAACCAAAAGATCAACTTACCATACTATTATCCAATTGATACAGTGAATACTTCTAATACAAGACGTTCATTGTTCGATACACTGTTAAAAGGAATTAAAACAGGGAAAATTACGGAAGTATATCAGGATTCTTATTTTACTACTAAAATTGGTATGAAGGAAATCGAAGAGATGACCAAGAGTACTAGAGAAATTGATGGTGGTGAAGAACAAGGAGGATATACTGATGAATATTTTGTGAAGTCGGAGCATATTAAAGGTTATCTAATCAAGGGAATATGGTACTTCGATAAGCGACAAGGTGAATTAAAGTATAGAATGTTAGCAATTTCGCCTATGGGACCTGATGTACAGGTAATGGGAGTTGAAGAGATTGATGATAAAGACAGTGTTTACGAATTGTTCTGGGTTTTCTTCCCGGATGCGAGAGAAGTATTACATGAATCTAAAGTTTTCAATCCTAAGAATTCTGCTCACCCAATTTCTTATGACAACTTATTAAACGCTCGTCGTTTTAATGCAACAGTTGTTAAAGAAGAAAACTTATATGGTGATAGAAAGATTGCTGATTATATTAGAGGGAATTCATTATTCCAATTATTAGAAGCAGATAGAATTAAAGAAGGAATACGTGACCGTGAAATGGACATGTGGAACTACTAATTCTAATATTATAAGAAATTAAAAGCGCTCAATTTTGAGCGCTTTTTTTATGCATAATAACTATTTTTGAAAAATGAAAGTTGATTATATCGTTGTTGGTTTAGGACTTGCAGGTCTGGCCTTTGTTGAGCAGTTAGAAGAAAACGGAAAGTCCTATTTAATTTTTGAAGATGACTCACAGAATTCCTCTAGTGTTGCTGGTGGAACATATAATCCAGTTATTCTAAAACGTTTTACTCCAGTTTGGAATGGTCATGAACAATTGGAACTGGCAATGCCATTTTATGAGAAATTATCAGATAAATTACAATGCAACTTCGATACAAAATTCATAACTAAGAAGGTTTTCAATTCAGTAGGAGATGAGAATAATTGGTTTACAGCATTAGATAAGCCAATGTTGTCTCATTACATGAAACCTGATATTTCAAAAGGAAAGATTGAAGGTGTAATAGGAGATTATGGTTTTGGAGAATTAACAGGTACTGGGAGAATTGATACCAAGCTACTTATTGAGAAGTATCGTTTTCATTTATTAGAGAATGATAAATTAAGAGAGGAAAGTTTCTCTTATGAAGATTTAGAGGTTTCTAGGGATAAAATTATATACAAGGATGTGGAATCTAATAGAGTGGTTTTTAGTGAGGGTTTTGGACTTAAATTAAATCCTTTTTTCAATACTTTACCATTAAATGGAACCAAAGGTGAGATTATAACCATTCATGCTCCTGAGTTAAATATTGACTTTCTATTAAAGTCATCAGTATTTGTTTTACCATTAGGAAATGACCATTACAAAGTTGGAGCAACTTTTAACTGGACAGATAAAACTTTAAATACTACAGAAGAGGGTAAAAAAGAATTGGTAGATAAATTAAAAAAGACAATATCTGTTCCTTTCATAATTGTAGAACAAACAGCGGGTATCCGCCCTACAGTGAAAGATAGAAGGCCGTTAGTTGGTAAACATTCCAAATTTCCGAATTTATGCGTTTTAAACGGTTTGGGAACACGCGGAGTTATGATAGCACCAACGATAGCTAAAAATCTCTTTAATCACCTTGAAAATGGTGAAGAATTAGATAAGGAGATTGATATTAAAAGATTCGAAAACTAAAGTTTAAGATTCTTGCTTAATCTCTTCCTTCTTCTTGTAACTAACAAATAGGTTAATCCAGATAATTCTTGAAAGTCTTAATGTAAACGGTGTAAGTAGCAATGAAACTACAATTACAGCTATAAAACTAGTTAGAATATCAAAGTTTAAAAACACTTTAGAAATAATAAAAACAGTAACAAAAAGAGCCACAGCTAAAGCATAATTTACGTACATGGCACCAAAGAAAAAAGAAGGTTCCATCATGTATTTTAATTTGCAGTGAGAACAGTTTTCATGAAGTTCTGTTACTTTTTTTACGTTGAAAGAAGCTTTGTGTTTGAAAAAATCTCCTTCGTGGCATCTGGGGCATTTGTTGTTAAGAATGCTGTACAATTTGTTTCCTTTACCCAACATATATTATCGTATTTTTCACCGCTAAAGGTGATCAGTTTTGTAAGTTTGTACAAATTTCGAAAAAATAAAAAGGAATCGGCAGACATTCTTATAAAATATGCCTATTCACCAATTATAATTAACAATTAATTATGTTAAATGTACACAACCTAACGGTATCTTTTATGGGGACAGATTTGTTCTCTGGAATAACTTTTAAATTAACTAAAGGAGATCGAGTAGGACTGATAGGAAAAAATGGAGCTGGAAAATCTACGTTATTAAAAGTTTTATCGAAAGATATTGAAAGTAGTGGAGGAACTTTAGCATTTGACAAAGACATTAAAATTGGTTTTTTACGTCAGGATATAGATTTCGTTCAAGGAAGGACTATTCTAGAAGAAGCCTATCAAGCATTTGAAGAGATAAAAGAAATTGAGGGGAAGTTAGAAGGAATTAATCAACAACTTGCTGAAAGAACTGACTATGAAAGTGAAAGCTATAACCAACTGATAGTCGATTTAAATGAATTAACAGAAAGATACGAGTTATTAGGAGGATATAATTATCAAGGAAATACCGAGAAAATATTACAAGGATTAGGTTTTAAAAGAGAAGATTTTGATAAACTAACAGATACGTTTTCTGGAGGATGGAGAATGCGAATCGAGTTAGCTAAATTATTACTTCAAAGCAATGATATTTTATTGCTGGATGAGCCTACTAACCACTTAGATATTGAATCGATTATTTGGTTAGAGAATTTCTTGAAATCTTATCCTGGGGCAATTGTTTTAGTATCGCACGATAAGATGTTTTTAGATAATGTTACAAATCGAACAATAGAGATTTCTTTAGGTCAGATTTATGATTATAAAAAACCATATTCTCAATATTTAGAGCAAAGAGCGGACATAAAAGAAAAACAACTACAAGCTCAGAAAAATCAGGAAAAAGAAATTAAACGAACCGAGCAACTAATAGAAAAATTTAGGGCAAAGGCAAGTAAAGCTTCGATGGCACAATCTCTTATTAAAAAACTGGATAAAGTTGAACGTATAGAGGTTGATCAAGATGAAAATGCTGTTATGAATGTTCGTTTTGAAATTTCAAAAGAACCAGGTAAAATTATTGCTGAAGCCGAAAATGTAGCTAAAAGTTATGGAGATAAAGAAGTGTTACGAGATGTGAACTTAATGATAGAACGTAACGCAAAAGTTGCTTTTGTAGGACAAAACGGACAAGGAAAATCTACCTTAGCTAAAATGATGGTAGGAGAGATTCCTTATGAAGGAAATCTTAAATTAGGTCACAATGTAGAAGTTGGATATTTTGCTCAAAATCAATCCGAATACTTACCACCAGAAAAGACGGTTTTAGAAATAGTTGAAGAAGCTGCAAACGATACAAATAGAGTTCGTGTTCGAGATATGCTAGGTGCTTTTTTATTTAGTGGAGATACTGTTGAAAAGAAAGCAAAAGTGTTATCAGGAGGAGAACGAAACAGACTAGCTTTATGTAAGTTATTAATGACTCCTTTTAATGTGCTAATCATGGATGAGCCCACAAACCACTTAGATATTGCGTCTAAGAATGTTTTGAAAAGAGCATTACAAAACTTCAACGGAACATTAATTTTGGTTTCTCACGACCGTGAGTTTTTACAAGGTTTAGCGAATAAAGTTTATGGTTTTAAAGATAAAGTAATCAAAGAATACCTTGGAGATATTGATTATTTCTTGGAACAACATAAAATTGATAATTTAAGAGAAGCTGAAAAACGTACAGTTGTCAAAGAAGAAAAAGATACAAGTAAAAAGGAAGCTTATAAATTATCTAAGGAGCAAGAACGAGAATTAAGAAAGTTGAAAAATAGATCTTCAAAAATTGAAAACTTAATTGCTGATCTAGAAAAAGAAATTGAAGCTACAGATTTAGAATTAGCACAGAATTATGATGAAGTTTCTTCTCGACCAAACTTTTTCCAAGAGTATAAAGCCAAGAAGGCTAAAATTGATGATTTAATGTTGGAATGGGAAGAAGTTGAAGAAAAAATAGCAAGTTTTTAAGAATAAAAATCATCCCGAATTTTCGGGATGAAATATTTCGCGATGACGTTGATTCTATATTAACATCCATCATCATACATTACCAACCATCCCTTTTCTTGTTTAATAGTAAAAGGAACTTTTTCCAAGGTGCAATTTGGTTCTACTACAAATTCTACAGTTCCAGAAACAGTAAAATCTTTATTAGTTTTTAGCGTCATTTTTTGTTTGTAGGTGGTATTTACTCTTACCCAATTTACAAAACCAGCAACAAATGGATGAGGGTCAAATTCTTCATGAGATTTAGGAGTTTCAATCAAGTTTTTATCTACAGTTATATTGTCATTTTCAGGAATTATAATTCTGAACTTACCCTTAAAATCTTCTTTTGAACTCGGAGAAATGAAATGAGCACCTTGACTTAAAAATACATCAGTAACAATTGTGTAGGTATCGGAAGAATTTTTTTCTAAACTGAATAAAACAGAATACGGATTTTTTCTGTTTTTAGGTTGATCCGAAACTTCATAGTTGTAGGAAACCACTTTTTCACTAAATGCAGGTTTGCTTTCTTTTGTTTTACAAGAAAATAGTAAAATGGCAAGAAGGAGTAAAAGTAACTTATTCATATTCTTTGTGTTAATTTAATAAATAGTGCTTATTTTGTTTGGTAAAACTAGTTCAAAGTCTTGTAGAAAGTGTCAAAAAAGTGTAAAACAAGTGTCAAAGGCTGTAAAAAGTCTACAAAAAGTGAGTTATTTGTAATACCTATGAACAAATTACTTTTTGGTGTACTTTTTTGCACCCTCTTATTACTTTCCTGTGAGCAAAAAAAATCTGATTTTTCAGAAAAAGTAAAGGTGTCACTTAGAAATGTCGGGCATCAATTATTGCTTTCTCAAAAAGATTCTACATCACTTGTTTTACCTGTGCAGCAATTACAGGAAGATCAGTATAAAATGTCATTCCAAAATAATTTGCAGATAGAACCAAGTGAATTGGTAACCATTATAAATAGCAATTTTAAAAAGGCAGATTTACCGGCAAAATATAGAGTAGAAGTTAAAAACTGTGCGAGTGAAGAAATAGCTTACAGTTTTGAAATGATTCTTAATGAAGAAAAGTCAATAATTCCTTGTAGTGGAAGAAATTTACCCAATAGTTGTTATGTGATTACCGTACATTTTACTTCAGAGAAAGGAAAAGGGTTAACCCCAATTTATATTTTCGTTTCATTGTTGTTTACTTTGTTAATAGTAATTGTAGTATGGTATCTGAACAAGAAAACCGAAAATCCAAATAGCAAAGATTCAGGAACACAAAAGCTAGGAGCGTTTTTATTTTATCCTGATCAAAATAAATTGGTAAAACAGGCCGTTGAAATACCTTTGTCTAAAAAAGAATGTGAGATACTATCGATATTTATTTCAAGGCCAAATGAAATAATAAAACGGGAAGAGCTAACAAAAAAAGTTTGGGAAGATAATGGAGTTTTTGTGGGAAGAAGTTTAGATACGTATATTTCGAAAATTCGAAAAAAAATAAAAGAAGATACTTCAATACGATTAACAAATGTCCATGGTGTTGGTTATAAGTTAGAAGTAGATTAGCGTGTATGTTGAGTAATTTACCAGAGTTTAATTTAAATGTAGAAAACCAGCAAATAAGACTTCCTATATTGGAGGAGTGTGATGTTGAGTTATGGATTAAAAGAGAAGACAAAATTCATGATCAAATCTCTGGGAATAAATTTAGAAAGTTAAAATACAACATTAAGGAAGCTCAAAAACTACAAAAGAAAACAATACTAACTTTTGGAGGAGCATATTCTAACCATATTTTAGCTGTTGCTGCAGCAGGAAAACTCAATGGAATTGAAACTATCGGAATCATTAGAGGGGAAGAATTAGCTAAAAATTTAGAGAAAACACTTGCTACTAATTCTACATTAGCTCAGGCTAAAGCTTATGGAATGAAATTTGAATTTATTTCTAGAGAGGCCTATCGAAATAAAAACACAAGTGAGTTTCTAGATAGTTTAAAACAGAAGTTTGGAGATTTTTATTTAGTTCCAGAAGGAGGAACTAACCAACTGGCAATTAAAGGTTGTGAAGAAATCTTAACTATTGAAGATGAAAAATTCGATTATATTTGCGTGGCTGTAGGTACTGGAGGAACAATTTCTGGACTTATTAATTCAATCCAAAATCATCAAGAAATATTAGGCTTTCCAGCTTTAAAAGGTGATTTTTTACAGGAAGAGATAAAGCAATTAATAAGAAATCAGAATACTTGGAGTTTGATAAATGAATATCATTTTGGTGGATACGGGAAATTTAATTCCGAATTAATCCGTTTTATGAATGAATTCAAAGCAGAAACAAAAGTCTTATTAGATCCTATTTATACTGGGAAAATGTTGTTTGGTATTTTAGATTTAATTAAAAGAAATAAGTTTTCAAAAGGTGCCAAAATTTTAGCTATTCATACTGGAGGGATTCAAGGTATTGATGGCTTCAATCAAAAATTAAGGAAAAAACAATTAGACATAATTAGCTTGTAAATGAAGTTGAGAGTAGTAATTTTTAGTGTATTAGTAATGCTTTTATCAAGCTGTGGTTCAAAAAAGCAAGTGGTAACTCAACCTACACAAAAACCAATTGTAGTAACAGCACCAAGAAAGGATAAAAAGGTTGATATTCCTGAAGTAAAACCAAAAAAGACTACCAAGAAAACTGTATCAACAATAACAGCTACAACTCAAGAATATATCGAAAAGTTTGCGCCAATTGCAGTAAGAGAAATGCATAAATACAAAATTCCGGCAAGTATAACTTTGGCTCAAGGAATTTTGGAATCTGGTAGTGGTAGAAGTCCATTAGCAATTAGATCAAATAATCATTTTGGAATTAAATGCCATAAAGGCTGGAAAGGTAAAAGTGTTACTCATGATGATGATGAAATTGGTGAATGTTTTAGAAAGTATCAACATCCTGAAACTTCATATGAAGATCATTCGCAATTTTTAGTCTCAAGAAAAAGATATGCAGGGTTATTTAGATTAAACCCTACTGACTATAAAGGTTGGGCATATGGATTAAAAAGAGCGGGATATGCAACGGATAGAAAATATCCAGTCAAATTAATTGCTTTGATTAAGAAGTATAACTTGGATAAATATGATAGATCAACAAAGACCAAAACGGTTGCTAAAAGTTATAAAGAAGAGAAGAATAACAATAAGAAAACAAACTTCTATTACAAGGTAGTAAAAGGAGATACATTATATTCTATCGCTAGAAAATTCAATACTTCGGTATCAAAATTAAAAAGCCTAAATAAGCTTCGAAATAATACAATAAGTATCGGTCAAGAATTGATATTAAAATAAAAAAAAGAGCAGTTTTTACTGCTCTTTTTTTTGACGATTAACTTTCCCTTCTTCAATTTTGATTTCTAATTTAACATAGCTAAGAAATCTTTATATCGTTGATATGTTTACTTCAAATTGATGTTCAAATCTAACATCAACTTTTTTCAAAAAAAAACTAGGATGAGTTATCCTGGATAATCATTTAGGCAAACTCACATAATAATGAGTAAAGTGGTCATTTTCCCAGTTTTTTGAATATCAGAGAATGAATTACGATTTTTTTTATTGGTTTTTTGGTGATAATTTTACCTAACATTATAATAAAGAAGAAAGTTGCAGTACAAGAAATATATATTCATTTTCCTTTTTTTATCATTTCTGGTTTCTAAAGCTCAATCGGAACCGAAAGCAGAACCTTATTGGTCTAACACTAAGGTTATGGAATTAAAAGTAAAGGTTTATGATGAAACAAATAAAAGGTTTATTGAAGATGCTGAGGTAAGTGTAAATTCATTTATAACTACTAAATCTGACAGTCAAGGTATTTACAGAGTGAAAGGAAGAGTTCATGACGAATTGGTAGTACGTCACCCTGATTTTGATACAGTTTATCATGTTATCGATTCAGATAAAGACATTAAGGTCGTTATTAAGAAAATATTAAAAACAAAAAAGAGCTTTTTTGCTAGTGCAAAAAAAAGAGAGTTAAATTACACGCAGTTCATTGACTCTGCAAAATTCTATCAATATAAAGATATTGACAAAAGTTTAAGTTTTATTGAAAACCTATTAGAATCCGAACAGTCAAAGCAAAGACATGCAAATACATATAAGGTGTTGGCTGATATCTATTTACATTGGAAACAATATGACATAGCCATTAGTAATTATCGAATTTCATTACGTATTAATGAAAAAGTAGAAACATTGTTACAGCTAGCTAAAGCTCAGTATTTAGCAAAAGAGTACGATGATAGTGAAGAAACATATAATGATTTAAAAACAAAAAGCTTAAGTAGTTATGAAAGAGTTCAAGTTTTTCAGGGATTAGCAGATGTTTTTCTATCAAAGAAAGAGTTTGAAAAAGCTAAAAATAATTATGAAAAAGGATTAGAAATTGCAGAAGAGAAATCTATAAAAGAAGAAATTCCTGATTTAAATGCTAAAATTGCTAATATTTATGCAAAAGAAGGAAATTTAAGCAAAGCAAATACTGCAATTAATAAAACACTTGAACAAGCTTCCGAACTTGACGAAGAACCGTCCTTAAAAGTTCAGCAAGAGGTAGCCGATTTTTACAATGAAACAGAGCAGTATGATAATGAAATTAAGTTAAGAAAAGAGATACTCGAAAATGTAGATAAAAACGCAAGGAATAATGTTAAGAGAAAGAGAGAATCGATTAAAACAGAAGAGGACGAGATTGAAGAGCCAAAAGACTCATTAACATCTCAAAAGATGAATTATAAAATTGGAAACGCTTATGTTTTAAAAGAGAACTACGATGAGGCAATCAATTATCTTGAAAAGAGTATAAAAGAAGCTGACAAGAAAGAGGATTTTGAAGTTAAGAAACATGCTACTCGAAAACTTTCTGAGGTGTATGCAACCGTTGGGTCTTATGTAAAAGCATTAAGAACCTACCGAGATTTTGTTGAGGTTGTGGATACGCTGTATTTAAAGAAAGAACAAGAAATTTATCAAATACAGAGGTTGAGTAAAAAGATTGCTGAGAATCAAAGTAGAATCGCGATTCTTGAGAAGGATAAAGAGCTTTCTGAAAGTAAATTAAGTGTTGCTTATAAGGATAAGGAATTAACTGTTGAGAGAAATATTCGCCAACAAATCATTATTTATTCTTTATTGTTAGGTTTGGTTTTAATGAGTTTGTTGAGTTACTACTCGCATAGAGCGAATCAGAAGCAAAAATTGGCGAATAACCTTTTAGCGCTAAAATCAATGAGGTCTCAAATGAACCCGCATTTTATATTCAATGCATTAAATTCTGTAAATAGTTTTATTGCAGTAAATGATGAGAGAAATGCAAATAGATATTTATCTGAATTTTCCGTATTAATGCGTTCGGTATTGGAAAACTCAGATGAGGATTTTATTCCTTTTACTAAAGAAATTGAATTACTTGAGCTTTATGTTAAATTAGAACACAATCGTTTTCAAGATAAATTCGAATATAAAATAGATGTTGATGAGTCTATTGATCTAGATGATTATAAGATTCCACCTATGTTGTTACAACCTTATATTGAAAATGCAATTTGGCACGGTTTAAGATATAAAAAAGAGAAAGGAAACTTATCGATTTCTATTCAAAACGAAACAGCTGATAGTATAAAAATTGTGATTCAAGATAACGGAATTGGAAGAAAGAAATCCATGGAAATGAAAACTAAAAACCAGCTGAAACAGAAGTCTAAAGGAATGAGTACGATTAAAAATAGAATAGCTATTCTAAATGATATGTATCAAGATAAAGTGGCTGTACAAATTTCCGATGTATTAGAAGACGGATCAGGAACAAAAGTAGAAGTAACCCTAAAAAAATAAACTATGAAATTGAGAACTATTATTGTCGAAGATGAACAAATAAGCAGAGAAATATTAAGTAATTATATTGGGAAATATTGCCCAAATATTGAGCTTTTAGGAGAAGCTAGTAATATTCAGGAAGCTTACGATTTAATTCAAAAACATGAATTAGATTTAGTGTTTTTGGATGTAGAAATGCCTTTTGGAAACGGTTTCGATTTATTAGAGAAAGTTGAAAACAGAACCTTCGAAACAATTTTTGTAACTGCATACGATCATTATGCAATTGAGGCATTGAATAATCAAGCAACTTATTATTTATTAAAACCAATTTCTATCGATGAATTAATCAAGTCAGTTAGTTTGGTTACAGAAATAAAAGAAAAAGAAGATCAACTTCAGAATACTGTTTTACAACCTAAAACTTCTAAAATAAGTGGTAAAATTACAATTCCATTACAAGATGGTTTTGAAGTTATTAATGTTGAAGAAATTGTTTTCTGTAAAGCAGATGATAACTATACAGAAATCCACTTAGCAAACGCTAAGAAAGTTGTAAGTAAAACGTTAAAACATTTTGAAGAAGTTCTAAAGGAATATCCTTTTGCTAGAATTCATAAATCATTTTTAGTAAATATAAATGCAATTACGAAGTACAAAAAAGGAAAAGGTGGAAGTGTAGAATTGAATAATGGAAAAGAAATTTTGGTATCCGCATCTAAAAAAGGTAATTTATTGGCCTATTTTAAATAAAATCTAATGCCAATTATAAAACCAGTTAGAGGTAAAGAACCTCAAATTCCTGAAGATTGTTTTGTTGCTGAAAATGCTACAATTGTAGGTGAAGTAACCATGGGTAAAGAATGTAGTGTTTGGTTTAATGCAGTTGTTCGTGGTGATGTTCATTTTATAAAAATGGGTGATAAAGTAAATGTTCAAGACGGAGCGGTAATTCATGCTACTTATGAAAAATCTCCAACAACTATTGGAAATAACGTCTCTATCGGTCATAATGCAATAGTTCACGGGTGCACGATTCACGATAATGTTCTTGTAGGAATGGGAAGTATTATTATGGACGATTGTGTTGTTGAAAGTAATACGATTATTGCAGCAGGAGCAGTTGTTACTAAAAACACAAGAGTTGAAAGTGGTAGTATATATGCTGGAGTTCCTGCAAAGAAAGTAAAAGATATTTCTCCTGAACTCACTTCAGGTGAAGTAGACAGAATAGCAAATAATTACGTAAAATACGCCAGTTGGTTTAAATAAAAAGGTCTGATTTCTCAGACCTTTTTTTATTTATTTTGATGCTATTCCACAAGCTTTATTAATTTTTCCAATTTCATCAATAAACTGTTCTAAATCAGTATACATATTCTCAAATAAGTTCAGGTTGTTTAATATATTATCTAAAGGATTAATAATGTTAGCTTCGAATGAAGTTAAGTCATTTGATAAATCATTTAAGATACTTAAACCAGGAATTTGAGGTAAATTAATACGTAAATGTAAAGCTCTTAAAACTGGTTGTAATACCGCGTTCATAGCTTTGTTTAATAAACTCATTACTGGCCCAATAACGTGTAATCCTCCTTTTATAATTTGTTCAACAGAAAAAGAGAAATATACAGTATGCCATCCACATGGGTAAGGTACTTTAACTCCTAAAACTTTTTTATAACATGTTTTTGGATAACCTCCATAAGGAACTCTAATGGTATGACTTAAAACATTTTTTACAGTATTTAAAGAAGCTATTAATGGATTAAGAACATTCATTACAGCATTAATTTGATTTTGAAGACTTCCTAATCCCATAACCAAATGTTTTACATCTTCTGCTTCTTCTTTAGCTTTATCAATTGCATTTAATATCGCTACTTGCTGTGCATCAAATTTTAAAACAGCTGTATCAACAGGTTCAGAAGCACTATCTAACTCGTGTTCTAAACTTGTTTTAATTGTTGAGTTTGGTAAACTATTAATGCATTGTAATGCTCCTCCTAAAGTAGAAGCAAATTGATTTTCTGCATTCATAAGTTTTAAAAGTGCATTATCAATTTGTTTAACCTTAGGTTCAACTTTTCCAATTGCGTTACGAACAGGCGCCACAACAGATTCTACCTTGTTAGAAACTACCAGAGCTTCATCAACAGGTTTTTTAAATACAGAAATTATATTTTTTAATTCCGAAGCTTCTGCCCCAATTTCCGGAATAATTGATACAACTTCTAATAATTCAACCGCCTCATTTAATGCAGAATCTAAGTTTTTTAAATCTGTATTTATTTTTTGAGAAATGGCTAAATCATTATCAATTGTTTGAAGATCTTGATAAATCGTTTTTACATCAGACTCTAATTGAGCTGTATGCGATTCTGTAGTACTAACGTCATGCATTAGCTTGTTAGCTTGTTCTAAGCTAGTTTCAATTACTTGTTCCATAGTAGTAAAGTTTTAAATTGTTTAATAAATTTCAACTTTTATACAATATGGATGTAAAAAAAGGTTTTAAGTGATGGTAAACAGGGTATTAGCGTAATAAAAATAAAACCCGATTCGCAATTGAACCGGGTTTTGATAAAAACCAATTAAATGAATAAATATTCATTCTCCACTATCCTCTGTCAAAATCCATTTCGGATCTATCATGCTTCATTCTTCTATGCTTTCCTCTTCTTTTCATTTTGTGTTTCTTATGAGCTGCAATTTTTTCGAATCGCTCATATTGATCATCATTTAAAATATCTTTCATGTTTGCTTTAAATGCAATCATTTTATCAAGACGAGCCATTTCTCTTTTAAATCGTTCATCCGAACTCAATCTCTTACGATCTTCTTTTTTTTCCTTTTTGTTTTTTCGATGTTCAGATCTATCTGAAATTTTTTCTGCTAATAAAGGCCTGATTTTATTTGCTTGTCTGTCAGAAAGATCTAAGTCTAAAGTCATTTTCTTTAAGGCTAATTCAGTTTTTTGTTCAACTGTAAAATCACTTCCTTTTTTTCGTTTTTGAGCTGATACTGTAAATGATAAACTCAATGCGATCAATGCTACTACTATTTTTTTCATGTTTTGTTTTTTTAAATATTTACTACACCTCTAAGACAGTTGAATTGAGAAAAGGTTTAATTTTTAAATGAAAAAAGTTCTTAATCTGTATTTTAGCGAAAGAAGAAACCATTGAAACCTATTTTGTCAGATGAAAAAAGTAGCATCACTATTGTTGAAACTAGTTGTATTACTCATGAGTTTAGTTGTAGTTTTTTACTTCTGGGGATCAAATGCAACTATGGATAAAGAAGATTACCAAAAACTGTTTACAAACAATTATGAACAAGATTTTGATAATGATTCAATTTTTTCAATTGTTACCTACAATATTGGTTATTTGAGCGGTATGACAAATAACACGACTAAAGCAAGACCAAAAGAATTGTTTGATCGTAATTTATCTCATGTAAAAAAAGAGTTTCAGCAGCTGAATCCAGATGTTATTGCTTTTCAAGAAATCGATTATGGTGCTAAGCGTTCTTACCTTATTAATCAAGAAGAAGAACTTTCTAAATTAGGTTATAATCACGTGGCTAGAACTGTAAATTGGGATAAAAAATATGTGCCTTTTCCGTATTTTCCACCTTCAGCTCATTTTGGAAAAGTAGTTTCTGGTCAATCTATTTTAAGTAAGTTCCCTATTAAGAACCATGAACGAGTTGTATTGGAAAGAGTAGAAAATACTCCTTTTTATAAAAATGCCTTTTATTTAGATCGACTTTTACAAATTGTAAAGCTAGAGATTAAGGGAAAAGAGGTAGTAGTGATGAATGTACATTTAGAAGCATTTGATAAGGAAACTCGAGTGAAACAGCTTAAAGTAGTAGTGCAAAAGTTTCTTGAGTACGGACAATCAAACCCAACTATTTTATTAGGAGATTTTAATAGTGATCCAAACTTTGAAGATCCTGCAATAGCGCAAGTATTAAATTTAGAGAATATTGGAAATGCTGCATTTTCAGAGAATGGTTTTGCAAATACTTTTGATTCAAAAAAACCATATAAAAGGTTAGATTACATCTTCTATACAAAGAATTTTATTTCCTATGTCGATGGTAGGGTTTTGTCAGAATTTGCGCAGTCTTCAGACCATTTACCAGTAAGTATGAAATTCATGTTGAAATAATTTTTTTCAAAAAAAAGGTTAAAAATTTGGATATTAAATTTTTATAAACAAATATTTGCAGACGTAAAGTTCAAACACTTATCGATTTAATGTTATCAAGAAAGGTGGAGGGAATAGACCCTATGAAACCTTAGCAACCCTTGGTTAGACTGAACTCTTTTCAGTATTTCAAAGAAGGTGCTAAATTCTACCCTAAAAATTTTGGGATAGATAACAACAGAAGTTTTTCGTATTTCTTACGAAATATAAATTTCTATAAATTCTTAATAACATTTTTCTATAAGCATCATCGTAAAAGATGTGTTTTGACTTTTGGTTTAATTATTAATTATTTCAAAAAGAAGAAAAATGAGTACGCAAAAATTTGAAACTTTAGCATTACATGCAGGACACGATGTTCAACAAACCTTAGGAACAAGAGCAGTTCCAATTTATCAATCTAGCTCTTATGTGTTCAACAACTCAGACCATGCAGCAAATCTATTTTCATTAAAAGAATTAGGATTTATTTACACCCGTCTGAACAATCCAACAAACCAGATATTACAAGATCGCTTAGCTGCCTTAGAAGGTGGTGTTGGAGCTGTAGTATTTGCTTCGGGAACTGCTGCAATTTCAACAGGATTATTAACATTATTAAAGGCCGGAGATCATATTGTCGCATCTAGTAGCTTGTACGGAGGAACGTATAATTTATTAAAAGTTACCTTACCAAGATTAGGAATTACAACCACATTTGTAGATGCATCAAATCCAGAGAACTTTAAGGAAGCTGTTCAGGAAAATACGAGAGCTTTCTTTGTTGAATCGTTAGGAAATCCAAAGCTTGATGTATTAGATTTAGAAGGAATTGCTGAGGTTTCTAAGGCGGCAAAAGTTCCGTTTATTGTTGACAATACCGTGGCAACGCCATCATTATTGAATCCATTAAAACACGGAGCGAATATTGTAATTCATTCACTTACAAAATATATTGGCGGACAAGGTAACTCTTTAGGAGGAGTAATTATCGACGGTGGAAATTTTGATTGGGATAATGGAAAGTTTCCCGAGTTTACAGAACCATCTGCAGGATATCACGGATTAAAATATTACGAAACACTTGGGCAATTATCATTCACTTTTAAATTAATTCTTGAAGGATTAAGAGATTTTGGAGGAGCGTTAAGTCCAACAAATGCATTCCAAATTATTCAAGGTTTAGAAACGCTAGGTGTTCGAATCAAGCAACATAGTGAAAACGCGTTAGCTTTAGCAAAATGGTTAGAGCAGCAAGAAGAAGTTGCTTGGGTAAATTATCCTGGATTAGAAAGCAGTCCATATAAAAAATTAGCAGATAAATATTTACCGAAAGGTCAAAGTGGAATTGTAACCTTTGGTGTAAAAGGAGGATATGAAAGCGCGAAAACAGTTGCTGACAATACGGAACTATTCTCATTACTTGCCAATATCGGAGACACAAAATCTTTAATCATTCATCCAGCGAGTACAACTCATCAGCAATTAACAGATGAAGAACAAGAAGCTTCTGGAGTTACTAAAGATTTAATTCGATTATCAGTTGGTATTGAAAATCTTGAAGATTTAAAACTAGATCTACAAGAAGCATTTGCCAAAATTCCAAAATCAGTTTTAGCGTAATACGGTGAAAAACAATTTATCTCATATAAATATTCTTAGTTATGTTACTGAGAGTGGTACTCAGTTCTCTGATATACGATTAAGTTATCAATTATTTGGAAGAGAATTGGGTACTGCACCGGTAATTCTAGTAAATCATGCGCTAACAGGAAATAGCAATGTTGCTGGAGATTCTGGATGGTGGAAAGATATTATTGGAGTCGATAAAGTTATTGATATCAATTCATATTCTATTCTTTGTTTTAATATTCCAGGAAATGGTTACGATGATTTTTTAATCGACGATTATAAAAGTTTTGTTGCTAGAGATATTGCAAAAATTTTCCTTTTAGGATTAAAAGAGTTAGGAGTTGAGCAATTGTTCGCTTTAGTTGGAGGGTCACTTGGAGGTGGAATTGCTTGGGAAATGGCAGTTTTGCATCCAAATATTACCAAGCATTTAATTCCGATTGCGACAGATTGGAAATCTACAGATTGGTTAATTGCGAATTGTCAAATTCAAGAATTATTTCTAACAAATTCAAATAATCCAGTACATGATGCTAGAATGCATGCAATGTTGTGTTACAGAACTCCTGAGTCATTTAAGCAACGTTTTCATCGAAGTAAAAATGAGGAATCAACTTTGTTTAATGTAGAAAGTTGGTTGTTGCATCACGGAAAAAAATTACAAGAAAGATATCAGTTAGCTTCTTATAAATTGATGAATCAATTATTGAAAACGATTGATGTTACGAATGGAAATAATGATGAGGATAAGCTTTTAAATATCAATGCTGAAATTCACATCATAGGAGTAGATTCTGACTTGTTTTTTACCGCAGAAGAGAATAGAGAAACGTTTAAAGAATTAGCCCAGAACAATGCTAATGTAACGTATAATGAGATTAATTCGGTACACGGGCATGATGCGTTTTTAATCGAATACGATCAGTTAGAAAACATATTTACACCAATATTTAACGAGAACGAAAAGACTAAAAAAATGAAGGTTTTAAAGTTTGGAGGGAAGTCATTATCAAACGAAGGAATATCAAAAGTCATAGATATTATTGAAAGTAAGATTGATAGTGGTGATAGAATTACAGTAGTGGTTTCTGCAAGAGGAAACGCTACTAATGAATTAGAATCAATATTACAGAAAGCTTCTTCAAGTGAAGTATATCAAGAACAATTAGAGGCGTTTAAATTAAGTCAAAGACAAATTACTCCGTTATTAGATTTTAGTGCAGAGTTTAATAAACTAGAGAAGTTGCTAGAAGGGGTTAGCTTGTTGGAAGATTTTAGTACAAAAGTAAAAGATGAAGTATTAGCTCAAGGTGAATTAATTGCCATAAAAACGGTAACCGAGTTATTACAACAGAGAGGTATAAATGCTAATGCTACCGATGCTCGTCTATTATTAAAAACAGACGAGAGTTTTGGAAATGCACAACCTATAGAAGGAGTTTCTAAAGAAAATATTGTCAACTATTATAAAAAGCATAATGGTACAACAGTAAACGTAGTTTCTGGGTTTATAGGTTCTAACTTAAAGAATGAAACAACAACTTTAGGTCGAAATGGAAGTAATTATACAGCATCATTATTAGCAAATTATTTAGACGCAGATGAATTACAAAACTATACACATGTAGATGGAATATTCACTGCGAATCCTGATTTGGTTTCAGATGCAAAGAAGATAGAAGAATTATCATTTTCTGAAGCGAATGAATTAGCAAATTTTGGTGCGAATATTTTACATGCAAAAACTATCATTCCTTTAATTGAGAAGAATATCAATTTAAGAATCTTAAATACATTCAATCAAAAAGATGAAGGAACTTTAATAACTGCAAAGTCATCAGCAAAAGGAATCAAATCAATTTCTGTTTTAGATAATGTAGCCTTATTAAATTTTGAAGGAAGAGGTTTGTTAGGAAAAGTTGGTGTTGATGCAAGGATATTTAAATCTTTAGGAAGTCATGATATTAGCGTGAGTATTATTTCTCAAGGATCCTCTGAAAGAGGAATTGGATTGGTAGTTGACAAAGAAAAAGCGGAATTGGCTGTTAAAGCATTGAAGCATGAGTTTGAGTATGACTTGCAAACTAAAGATGTAAATCATATTAGTATTGTAAATGATGTAGCAGTAATTTCAATAATTGGTCAGGATTTAAGTGAGTTTCATTTACCATACAATGCGCTTATTCAGAATCAAATAGTTCCGTTATTATTCAACAATACCATTACTGGCAAAAATGTAAGTTTAGTTGTAAAGAAAGAAGAACTTCATAAAGCTGTAAATGTAATACACGGACAAATATTCGGAGTAGCTAAAAAAATTAATATTGCTGTTTTTGGTAAAGGATTAGTAGGAGGAACGTTAATTGAACAAATCATAAAAAGTACGCCTGCAATTTTAGATAGAAGAAAAATTCAACTGAATATTTTCGCAGTTGCAAATTCTAAAAAAGTATTACTTTCTCAACACGGAATAGATGATAATTGGCAAACGGAATTAAATGAAAGTACGATTGAAAGTTCTGTTGATGAGGTTATTGATTTTGCAAAAGCTCATCATTTAGAAAATTTAATTGCTGTTGATAATACTGCGAATCAAGATTTTATAGAGAACTATATTCCATTAGTTGAAAATGGGTTCGATTTAGTTTCATCGAACAAAATAGCGAATACCGTTTCTCATTCTTTTTATAAAAAACTAAGGCAAGTTTTAGAGAATAACAAGAAAACATATCTCTATGAAACTAACGTTGGGGCGGGATTACCTTTAATCGATACAATTAAATTATTACATGATTCTGGAGAAAATATTACCCGAATTAGAGGTGTGTTCTCTGGTTCTCTAAGTTTTATTTTCAATAAATATTCAGAAGAAAACGTTCCATTTGCAACTGTACTGAAAGAAGCAATAGAGAATGGATATACAGAACCGGATCCTAGAGAAGATTTATGTGGTAATGATGTTGCAAGGAAACTTTTGATTTTAGCGAGAGAACTCGATTTAGAAAACGAATTTGAAGACATCCATATTGAGAATTTAATTCCAGAAGAGTTCAGAGATTCAAGTGCATCTGAGTTTATTGATAATTGCGATAAACTAAATGATCATTTCAATAAAATTAAAGATGGTCAGGAAGAAAATCATGTATTACGATATATAGGAGATTTACATGGAGACCTTCAACAAACTAAAGGAAATTTAGATGTAAAACTAGTTTCTGTAGCAGAAAATACTCCTTTAGGAAGTTTAAAAGGATCAGATGCCATATTTGAAATATACACAGAATCTTATGGAGACCAACCGATTGTTATTCAAGGTGCAGGAGCAGGAGCAGAAGTTACAGCAAGAGGTGTTTTCGGAGATATTTTAAGATTAACCAAAAAATAATAAAATGAATATTGAATTATCTAATTATAACAAACATTTAGTTTTTGAAGCTAAAAACCAAACTGGTTATTCATTACTAGTCGGACAAACTGTAGATCATACTCAAGTAAATGCGATTCGTCCGATGGAATTGATGTTAGTGAGTTTAGCAAGTTGTAGTAGTATTGATGTGGTAAAGATTTTAAACAAACAAAAGGTTTTTGATTTTGAGTATAATGTTTCAATTGATGCTTCTAGAGAAGAAGACCAAATCCCATCAATCTTTAAAGAAATTACAATTACTTACAGTTTCGATGGTGAAATAAGTAGTAACAAAGTAAAAAAAGCAACAAATCTAGCATTAGAGAAGTATTGTTCAGTAGCAAAAATTATAGAACAAACTGCCAAGATTAAGTATAAAGTAGTTTTAAATAAGGAGGAAATATGAGCCAGAATTTCGAAACACAAGCGGTAAGAATTCAAACAGAAAGATCTCAGTTTTCTGAGCATTCAACGCCATTATATTTAACATCGAGTTTTATTTTTGATGATGCCGAAGATATGAGAGCTTCCTTTGCGGAAGAAAAACAACGTAATCTATATAGCCGCTTTTCAAACCCAAATATGACTGAGTTTGTAGATAAAATTGTTGCTATGGAAGGAGCAGAGGCTGGTTATGCTTTTGCAACAGGAATGTCTGCGGTGTTCTCAACTTTTGCAGCGTTGTTAAATTCAGGAGATCATATTGTTTCTTCTCGTTCTGTGTTTGGATCTACTCATAGTTTGTTCACAAAATATTTACCAAAATGGAATATTGAAACGAGTTATTTCAAGGTAAATGAAGTAGATAAAGTAGAATCATTAATTCAACCGAATACAAGAATATTATATGCAGAATCACCAACAAATCCTGCTGTTGATGTTTTAGATTTAGAGTTATTATCATCTATTGCAAAAAAGCACAATTTGTTATTGGTTGTCGATAATTGTTTTGCTACACCATACCTTCAAAATCCTATTAAGTTTGGTGCTGATTTGGTAATTCATTCGGCAACTAAGTTAATTGATGGTCAAGGTCGTGTTTTAGGTGGAGTTACAGTGGGAAAAGCTGATTTGGTTAGAGAAATCTATTTGTTTTCTAGAAATACTGGACCTGCAATGTCTCCATTTAACGCTTGGGTACTTTCTAAAAGTTTAGAAACTTTAGCAGTTAGAGCAGATAAACATTGTGAAAATGCATTAAAAGTTGCTCAGTTTTTAGAGAATCATCCAGAAGTGAATTTTGTAAAATACCCGTTTTTGAAATCTCATCCGCAATATGAGGTTGCGAAAAAACAAATGCGTTTAGGAGGTAATATTGTGGCATTCGAAATTAAAGGCGGAGTAGAAGCAGGGAGAAGGTTTTTAGACCGAATTAAGTTATGTTCGTTATCCGCCAATTTAGGAGATAGTAGAACAATTGTTACACATCCTTCATCTACAACTCATAGTAAATTGAGTACAGAAGATCGATTAGAAGTAGGAATTACAGATGGTTTAGTTCGATGTTCGGTAGGGTTGGAATTTGTAGATGATGTAATTGAAGATTTAAACCAAGCTTTGAATAATTAATTAAAAGAAGAAAGTATATATTTGTAATATGCTTTCTAAAAAGACAAAATATGGTATAAAAGCACTCACTTTTATTGCTAGGCAAGAAAAAGGAGTTAAGGTTCAGATAGCTACAATATCTGAAAGTGAAAATATATCACATAAATTTTTAGAAAGTATCTTACTTACCTTAAGAAAAGCAGGCGTTTTAGGAGCCAAAAAAGGAAAAGGAGGCGGATATTATTTATTACAAGAAGCTTCCGAAATTAAAATGACAAAAGTGATTAGAACACTTGAAGGTCCCATTGCAATGGTTCCTTGTGTGAGTCTAAATTTTTATGAAAAGTGTGCTGATTGTCCAGATGAAGACAAATGTTCTGTTCATAAATTAATGATTCAAGTTCGTGATAACACCCTTGATATCCTAAGAAATACAACACTTGCAGACTTAGTATAGATTTTACAAATATTATCATAGTGTTAATTTTTGAACTTTAATTTTGATATTAAATTTAGGAATGTATATTTGTTGAATATTAAAACCTACTAACCCGATAGGGTAAATGTATTTTAATAAAATGATTGTAGAGCAAGTACTAGAAAGTAAAACGAATTATAAAGAAGATAAGGATTCCGAGAAACCTATCAGAAGTATCGTAAAGTCCATAAGCTGGCGTGCTGTAGGAACTTTAGATACGGTATTAATTTCTTGGATCATTACAGGAAAAATAGATACGGCCTTATCAATAGGAGCGATTGAATTAATAACAAAAATGATATTATACTTTTTTCACGAAAGAGTTTGGAATACCATTAAATGGGGTAAAAGATGAGTTTAGAAAAAATAGATATAGTAGAAATCAATAAACAACTGGAAGGAAAGTCTCCAGAGGAAATCATAAAATGGAGTTTGAGTGTTGCTAAAAATCCGGTTATCACTACAAATTTTAGACCTTATGAAAGTGCGATTTTACATCTCGTAGTTTCTCAAAACAAAGATATTCCTGTGGTTTGGTGTGATACAGGTTACAACACGCCTCAAACATATAAGCATGCTGAGGAACTGATTCATAATTTACAGTTGAATGTTCATTTATACGTTCCAAAGCAAACGAGTGCTCATAGAGATGTCGTGTTGGGATTACCAACTATTGATGATCCGAATCATGCAATTTTTACGGAACAAGTAAAATTAGAGCCTTTTAAAAGAGCAATGAATGAACACCAACCAGATGTTTGGTTTACAAATTTGAGAAAAGGTCAAACAGCGTTTAGAGATAGTATAGATATTGTATCTGTAAGTAAAGACGGTATTATCAAAGTTAGTCCGTTTTACAATTTCTCAGATGAAGAATTGGATGCATATCTTGAAAAGTATAACTTACCAAATGAGTTTAAATATTTCGATCCTACAAAGGTTGAAAACAATAGAGAATGTGGTTTACATATTTAAAAAATAGCGTAATGAGTACAAATATATTAAGTGTAGGAGCATTAGAAAGTGAAGCAATATATATTCTTCGTGAAGTAGTAGCGCAGTTTGAAAAACCAGTGTTGTTATTTTCAGGAGGAAAAGACAGTATCACGCTAGTTCGATTGGCACAAAAAGCATTTTACCCAGCAAAAATACCTTTTCCATTATTACACATAGATACAGGACATAATTTCCCTGAGACAATTGAATTCAGGGATAGATTGGTTAAAGAATTAGGTGTGGAATTAATTGTTAGAAATGTACAGGATAATATCGATGCTGGTAAGGTAAAGGAAGAAACTGGAAAATATTCAAGTAGAAATATTTTGCAAACAGAAACTTTATTGGATGCTATTGAAGAGTTCGGATTCGATGCTTGTATTGGAGGAGCAAGAAGAGATGAAGAAAAGGCAAGAGCGAAAGAAAGAATTTTTTCTGTAAGAGACGATTTCGGACAATGGGATGAGAAAAATCAACGTCCAGAATTATTCGACATGTTGAATGGAAGAATCGATTTAGGTCAAAATGTTCGTGTATTTCCAATTTCAAACTGGACAGAGTTAGATGTGTGGACATACATTCAGAAAGAAGCAATTGAAATTCCATCAATTTACTTCGCTCATAAACGTGAAACATTTGTACGTGATGGATTAATCTGGTCTGCGAATGATGAGGTTGTGTATAGAGATGAAGATGAACTAATTGAAGAGCGTACTGTTCGTTTTAGAACAGTTGGAGATATGAGCTGTACGGCTGCTGTGATATCAGATGCGAGTAACATCGATAGAGTTGTTGAAGAAATCAGAGCCTCAAGAATTTCAGAACGAGGTGCAAGAATTGACGACAAGCGATCTGAGGCAGCAATGGAAAAAAGAAAACAGCAAGGATATTTTTAATCAAAACAATAATTAAAGGAGCAAACAGACTGTAGGGGAAAATATTTTGGGGATTATTTATTAACGAACTTGCAGTCTCGGCTCTCTAAATACAATACAAAATGAACGTACTTAAAATAGCAACAGCGGGTAGTGTAGATGATGGGAAAAGTACATTGATTGGAAGAATTTTGTACGACACAAATTCATTAACAGAAGATAAGCTACAAGCAATTGAAGAAAAAAGTAGACAACGCGGATTTGACTATTTAGACTTTTCTCTAGCTACAGATGGTTTGGTTGCTGAAAGAGAACAAGGAATTACTATTGATGTAGCTCATATATATTTTTCAACGGCAAAAACTAGTTTTATCATTGCAGATACTCCTGGTCATATTGAGTATACAAGAAACATGGTGACGGGTGCTTCGAATTCTAAAGCTTCTATCATTTTAGTAGATGCTAGAAACGGAGTTGTAGAGCAAACGTATCGTCATTTCTTTATCAATAATTTATTGCAAGTTAAGGAAGTTGTAGTCGCAGTAAATAAAATGGATTTGGTTGATTATTCAGAAGAAAAGTTCAATCAAATTAAAGGAGAAATTGAATATCTAGCTGAAAAGAGTGATTATAAAAATCAAAAAATAACATTCATTCCAATTTCTGCTTTAAATGGTGATAATGTTGTGAATCCTTCTTCGAATATAGATTGGTACTCGGGTAAAAGTTTACTAGAATATTTGGAAGGACTAAACCTTGAAGAGAAAGAAGATGATGCTCAAGCTCGTTTTCCTGTACAATCTGTAATTAGACCAAAAACAGATGAGTTTCATGATTATAGAGGATATGCAGGAAAATTATACGGAGGGAATTTAGCTGTTGGAGATAAAGTAACTGTGCTACCATCAGCCATTGAATCTACCATAAAAAGTATCAATTTTTTCGATCAAGAATTTAATGAAGTAAAAGGAGGAAGTTCATTTACACTTACTCTTGAAGATGATGTTAATGTGAGCAGAGGAGACATGATTGTGAAGGCAGGAGAAGAACCTCAAATCACAAAACAGTTAGAAGCGACTATTTGTTGGATGGATAAATCACCTTTACAAGCTTCAGATAAATACTATATAAAACATGGTGTAAATGATGCTCAAGTAAAGATTACGAGTCTAGAAAATATAATACATACCGATTTTTCAGGAAAGGATGAAAACCCTTCAAAATTGTCCTTAAATGAAATAGGTAAAGTTCAACTAAAGTTAAGTAAACCATTACTTGTTGATAGTTATAAAGAGAATAAATCGAATGGAGCTTTTATTCTAATTGATCCAAAAACCAATAATACATCCGGAGTAGGTTTTATAAACTAAAAAAATCATGGCAATTATTATTACAGACGAGTGCATCAATTGTGGGGCATGTGAACCTGAATGCCCAAATACAGCGATTTACGAAGGAGCCGAAGACTGGAAATATAGTCAAGGAACGTCCTTAGAAGGAGATATTGAGCTTTTAAATGGAGTGAAGCTAAATGCGGATGATGAACAAGAGCCAATTTCTGATGAATATTATTTCATAGTACCAGATAAATGTACAGAGTGTAAAGGATTTCATGAAGAACCACAGTGCGCAGCGGTTTGTCCTGTTGATTGCTGTGTTCCAGATGAAGATCATGTTGAAACCGAAGAAGAATTATTAAAAAAGCAACAGTTTTTGCATAAGTAAACCATAAAATCATGCAAAGTTTTAGAAGCGAAATAGAGAATCCACTTGTAGAAAAAGATATTCTAGAATTGGAAAGAAAAATCCGCCTGTTTAAAGAAGGTCAAGTTGATGAAGAACGATTTAGAAGTCTTCGTTTAGCACGCGGTGTTTACGGACAAAGACAGCTAGGTGTGCAAATGGTTCGTATTAAAATACCATATGGTAAAGTTACGAGTGAACAATTGCATAGAATTGCTGATGTTTCTGATGAATATTCTAGGGGTAGATTACATATTACCACACGTCAAGATATTCAAATCCATTATGTGAGTTTAGATAGAACTCCTGAATTATGGGCGCAATTAGAAAAGGATGATATTACATTACGTGAAGCTTGTGGTAATGCAGTTAGAAATGTTACAGCATCTGAAACTGCAGGAATAGATCCTAATGAACCTTTTGATATTACTCCCTATGCACATGCTACATTTCAGTTTTTCTTGAGAAATCCTATTTGTCAAGAAATGGGTAGAAAGTTTAAGATGTCATTCTCTTCTACTGATGATGATACGGCTTTAAGTTTTATGCACGATTTAGGTTTTATTGCAAAAACTAAAAAGATTGGAGATACAGAAGTTAAAGGGTTTAAGGTGTTGTTAGCAGGAGGATTAGGTTCTCAGCCAAGACATGCAGATGTAATGTATGAATTCTTAGAAACAGATTTGTTAATACCAACTATTGAAGGTGTATTAAGAGTTTTTGATCGTTTTGGTGAACGTTCAAAAAGAGCAAAGGCACGTTTGAAATTCTTGGTTAAAGATTTAGGCTTAGACGGATTTTTAACTTTAGTTGAAAATGAGAAAAGAGCATTAGCATATCAATCTTATCCAATTGATACATCAGATTTTGAAAGTGAAATTACTTTTGAATCAACAGAAGTTCCAACTGTTCAAATAGATAATCAACAGGATTTTGAATTATGGAAATCTACAAACGTAATTAAACAAAAACAAGAAGGATTATTTGCAGTGGGTATTAAAGTACACTTAGGTGATTTTTATACTGATAAGGCTAGAAAGTTGGCAGATCTGATAAAACAATATGCAGCAAATGAATTGAGGTTTACATTGCGTCAAAATATCTTGATTCGCCATGTTAGAGAGGAGTTTTTACCTTTTTTCTATACAGAATTACAAAAGTTAGGATTTGCAGAAGCAGGTTATGATAGCATTGCAGATATCACTGCATGTCCTGGAACAGATACTTGTAATTTAGGAATTTCAAGTAGTACAGGAATCGCAGTAGAATTGGAAAGAGTATTGAAAGCAGAATATCCTCAATACATCAGCAATAAAGATGTTACCATTAAAATTAGCGGATGTATGAATGCTTGTGGACAACACAATATGGCTCATATTGGTTTCCAAGGAATGTCAATTAAATCTGGAAATTTAGTTGCACCAGCATTACAAGTTTTATTGGGTGGTGGAGTTCTAGGAAATGGTGAAGGTCGTTTTTCAGATAAGTTGATTAAAGTTCCGAGTAAAAGAGGTCCAGAATCATTACGTCTGTTATTGAATGATTTTGACACAAATAAGAACGTTGAAGAATCATTTTTGAACTATTATGATAGACAAGGAAAGACTTATTTCTATGACTTATTAAAGCACCTTTCAGATACCACAAATTTAGTTGAAGACGACTTTATCGATTGGGGACATGATAAAAATTATGTAAAAGCAATTGGTGTTGGAGAATGCGCAGGTGTAGTAATTGATTTAGTAGCAACATTATTATTTGAAAGTGAGGAAAAATTAGATAATGCTACCGAAGCTTTTGAAAATGGACAATGGTCAGATAGTATTTATTATGCATATTCAGCTTTTGTAAATACAGCGAAAGCATTATTAACTTCTGAAGGAGTTAAAACGAATACTCATGATGGAATTATTAATAATTTTCAAGAGACATTTGTAGCTACAAATAGGATTGAATTATCCGAAAATTTCCCTGCTCTAATTTATCAAATTAATAAAAATAAGCCTTCTAAAGAGTTTGCTTACAATTATTTAAATCAGACAAAAGGTTTTTATCAAAAAATAGATACATTTAGAAAATTAGTAGTGGAAAATTAAAATTTTACCGTCATGATTACACCTAAATTAACCATAGTTGGAGCTGGTCCTGGAGATGCAGATTTGATCACAATTAAAGCGATAAAAACATTAAATGAGGCTAATGTAGTTTTATATGATGCATTAGTAAATCCTGATTTATTAGATCATGTAAATCCAAATGCCGAATTGATTTTCGTAGGAAAAAGAAGAGGATGTTATCGTTATCAGCAAGAACAAATAAATGAGTTAATTGTTGCAAGAGGTAAATCCCATGGTCATGTGGTAAGATTAAAAGGAGGAGATCCATTTGTATTTGGTAGAGGAGCAGAAGAAATGGAGTATGCTGCTGAAAATGGTTTACAAGTGGCTATGGTTCCTGGTATTTCATCATCACTTGCAGTTCCTGCATATCAAAATATTCCTTTAACTAAAAGAGGGAGTTCTGAAAGTTTTTGGGTAATTACGGGAACTACAAAACATCACAAATTGTCTGATGATGTGGCTTTGGCTGCAAAATCAAGTGCTACGGTGGTAATTTTAATGGGAATGGGAAAGTTATCTCAAATTGTACAACTTTTTCAAGCAGAAGGTAAAAATGAATTACCAGTAGCAATAATTCAAGATGGAACAACAACAAGAGAGAAAATTGGAATAGGAACTGTGGATACTATTGAAGCTATTGTCGAAGAAAAGCAGTTAAGCAATCCAGCTATAATAATCCTTGGTGACGTTGTAAAACACAGAAATAAAATACTAGAAATACAACAAGAGGTTTTAGTAAAATCTGAATAAGATGAGTGAAGAAAGAAATAATTTATATCCTATTTTTTTAAAAGTAAAACAATTAGAAGTTTTAATTGTGGGAGGTGGAAATGTAGCGGAAGAAAAGCTAACCTTTCTTTTAAAATCTAGTCCAGATGCCAAAGTAACGATAGTATCTCCAATGTTTAGAGAAGGAACTATTGAATTGGCGAAAACAGGAGCTGTTACCTTAATCGAAGATTCTTATAAAACATCTTATTTGAATGGTAAACATATGGTGATTGCTACAACAGATAAGCCTGAAGTAAATGTTCAGGTATATATGGATTGTCGAGAGCAACAGAAATTAGTGAACGTAGCTGACAATCCTCCATTTTGTGATTTTTATATGGGTGGAATTGTAACTAAAGGAAATGTAAAAATTGCAATTTCCACAAATGGAAAATCACCAACAACAGCGAAAAGATTACGTCAGTTTTTTGAAGAAGTAATTCCAGATAAAATTGACGATTTGGTTAAAAACCTAAACGATTATAGAAAAACAATAAAAGGAAACTTTGAACAAAAAGTAGAACAACTAAACGAGTTCACAAAGAGCTTAGTAGAAAAGCAAGAGTAATGATAGAGACAGATATACTGATTATTGGAGCAGGTCCAACAGGTTTATTTACAGTTTTTGAAGCAGGATTATTAAAATTGCGTTGTCATTTAATAGACGCATTACCACAACCAGGTGGACAATGTTCGGAGATTTATCCTAAAAAACCAATTTATGATATTCCGGCATATCCAGAGATTTTAGCTGGAGATTTAACGCATAAATTATTAGAACAAGGAAAACAGTTTCAACCTGGATTTACCTTAGGAGAACGTGCTGAAACGATCGAGAAACAAGATGATGGTAGTTTTATTGTAACTACAAATAAAGGAACAAAACATAAAGCTCCAGTTGTTGCAATCGCAGGAGGATTAGGAAGTTTTGAACCAAGAAAACCTCAAATAGATAATTTAGCTCAATTCGAAGATAAAGGGGTTGAATATATGATTAAAGAGCCTGAACTGTATCGCGATAAAGATGTTGTAATTGCAGGAGGTGGAGATTCAGCTTTAGATTGGTCTATTTTCTTGGCTGATGTAGCAAAGTCAATTACTTTAATTCATAGACGAAATGAATTTAGAGGAGCCTTAGATTCAGTGGAAAAAGTTCAAGAGCTTAAAAACTTAGGCAAGATTAATTTGATTACTCCGGCTGAGGTTAAAGGAATTCTTGGAGATGATCATGTAACTGGAGTTGTGGTTGAGCAAAAAGATAAGGAACCGTTTATTTTAGATACAGATCATTTTATTCCATTATTCGGTTTGGCACCGAAACTAGGTCCAATAGGAAACTGGGGATTAGAAATAGAGAAGAATGCTATTAAAGTGGATAATTCACTAGACTATCAAACAAATATTCCTGGAATTTATGCCATTGGAGATGTAAATACATATCCAGGGAAATTAAAGTTAATTTTATGTGGATTCCATGAAGCAACTTTAATGTGTCAAAGTGCATATAAAAGAATTTTTCCAGACAAGAAGTATGTAATGAAATATACAACTGTAGGAGGAGTTCAAGGATTTGATGGAACTAAAAAAGAAGCGCCAAAAGCAGTGGTTAAAGCTATTGAGTAATGGAGCAAGATGTTAATATAAAAATTAAAGACCGCGACGGTGTAATTCATGAGGTAGTTGCTCCGACAGATATGGCAATGAATCTAATGGAAGTAGTACGTTCTTATGAACTTGCTCCAGAAGGAACAATTGGAATTTGTGGAGGAATGGCCATGTGTGCATCTTGTCAATGTTATGTGAATTCTAGCCATGAACTACCTGAAATGACAGATGACGAAGATGCCATGTTAGCAGAAGCATTTGATGTACAGGATAATAGTAGATTGGGTTGTCAAATTCAAATTACACCAGCATTAGAAGGGTTAGAAGTTGAATTAGCCCCAGAGAGTTAAAGCTGAATTTATTTCAGTATTTAAATGAACTCGTTTCAGTATCCTAAGGAACTTGTTTCAATATATAAATGGAATTAATTCAGTATCTTATACAATAGATTAATATCAAGTTAAAAAAAGAAAAATGCAGTTTAGTAACTACAATTTATCATTGAAAGATGATGTAGAACTTTTTACAAAGCAACTATTTTACTCGTTGTTTGAAGATGTTTGTCAAGATAAGGCCAAACATTTAAAACAACAGTTTATTAGTATTTTGGAAGGTTTGTCGTTACCAAAAGCAGAAGAAATATGGATGTATTACCAAACTTCTTTTTGTGATATCCGACAAAAATTAGATTTAGATGCGAAGGCTTTTGAAGCAACCGATCCTGCCTGTAAAAGTTTAGGAGAAGTATATCTGGCTTACCCTGGGTTTCATGCCATTGCTATTTACAGATTAAGTCATGAATTGTATAAGATTGATGTACCTATTTTACCAAGAATGATGAGTGAATATGCGCATAGTCTTACAGGAGTTGATATTCATCCAGGTGCAAGTATTGGAGATTCTTTTTTTATTGATCATGCTACCGGCGTTGTTATTGGAGAAACAACAATCATTGAAAATAATGTGAGTATTTATCAAGGAGTAACATTAGGTGGTATTCAAGTTAAAAAAGAATTAGCAGAAGTAAAAAGACATCCAACAATTGGGAGTAATGTTACTATATATGCTAACGCAACCATATTAGGGAATATAACAGTTGGGAAAAATAGTGTAATTGGTGCGAATGTGTGCATCACCCAATCTATAGAGCCAAACTCAACCGTAATTTATAAATCGCAAAACAGTATTTATACTTAAAAGAAAGTATATGAATTCAAAGAATATAACAAATTTTGTAGGGAATACACCTTTAGTAGAAGCTACAAATATTATAAATAAAGAAAATGTTCGATTGTTTCTGAAACTTGAAGGACATAATCCTGGAGGTAGTGTAAAAGATAGAGCTGCCTATTTTATGATTTCTGAAGCATTGAAAAAGAAAAACATAAAAAAAGGAGATACCTTAGTTGAAGCAACTAGTGGAAATACTGGTATTGCTTTGGCTTTAATGGCTAAGGTTTTAGGAGTGAATATGGTTTTAGTAATGCCAGAACACGCAACAATCGAAAGAGTAAAAACAATGCGTGCTTACGGAGCAGAAGTTATTTTAACTCCAAGTGAAGTTGGAATGGAAGGTGCAATTGATCATGCACTGGAATTAAAATACAAGAAAGGTTATTTCAGACTAAATCAGTTTGATAATTTCGATAATCCAAAAGCACATTACAGTACAACCGGGCCAGAAATTTGGAGAGATACTAATGGTAAAGTAACTCATTTTGTTTCTGCAATGGGAACAACAGGAACTATTACTGGAGTTTCAGATTATTTAAAGGAACAAAATAAAGATATTCAAATTGTAGGTGTTCAACCTAAGGAGGGTGCTCGTATTCCTGGGATTAGAAAATGGCCAGAAGAATATTTGCCAGCAATTTTTAAAAGAGAGAAAATTGATCAAGTTTTAGAAGTTACTCAAGAAGAAGCTAAAGCAATGACAGTTCGTTTAGCTCGTGAAGAGGGTATTTTTTCCGGAATGAGTAGTGGAGGGGCAACAGCTTCAGCTTTAAAACTAGCAGAAACTATCGATGAAGGTATTATTGTTTCTATAATTTGTGATCGCGGAGACAGATATTTATCATCAGATATTTTTCAATAATCATAATACAGAACTTTGATTCCCGTGATTTATGCTGTCCAGAAGTGTGGGGAGTTTTAGTAAAGCGGGAATCTAGTATTATTCATAAAAATAATAATAAGTATAAACGTTAAGCTTATTATTTAAAATAAGTTAGTTACATTTGTAACCATATTAGTTCATAAACATTATTGTCGTTATTAAGAAAGGTGGAGGGAATAGACCCTGCGAAACCTTAGCAACCCTTTGTTCATGCTGAATTTGTTTCAGTATCGCACAAAGAAGGTGCTAAATTCTACTGTTCACACTGAACTTGTTTCAGTATAACAGAGAGATAACTCAAAAGAATATTACTTCTTCTTTTCCTGATAACACAGCATAATATTTTATCAGGAATGTCAAACATCTATTCAGAAATACAAAAAAGAATCCTTGTGCTTGATGGCGCAATGGGAACAATGCTTCAAGAATATAACTTCTCAGAAGAAGATTTTCGTGGAGAACGTTTTAAAGATCATTCTTCACCATTAAAAGGAAATAATGATTTGTTATCTATAACTCAGCCCGAAGCAATAAAAGAAGTCCATCGTAAATATTTAGAAGTTGGAGCTGATATTATAGAAACCAACACCTTTTCAGGAACTTCTATAGCTATGGAAGATTATTCTCTAGAGCATTTAGCATATGAGTTAAATTATGAATCTGCGAAAATTGCCAAAGAGGTTGCAAATGAGTTTACTACTAAAGAACCGCATAAACCAAGATTTGTGGCAGGTGCAATAGGACCAACAAATAGAACTGCTAGTTTATCCCCAGATGTAAATAAACCTGAATACAGAGCTGTAACTTTTGAAGACTTAAGAAAAGCATATAAAGAGCAAGTCGAAGGTTTAGTTGCTGGTGGAGTGGATTTATTATTAGTCGAAACCATATTTGATACTTTAAATGCGAAAGCAGCACTTTTTGCTATAGATGAAGTTAAAGAAGAAAGAAATATAGACATTCCTATCATGGTTTCTGGAACAATAACAGATGCTAGTGGAAGAACATTATCTGGTCAAACCGTTGAGGCTTTTTTAATTTCAATGTCACACATTCCATTATTAAGTGTTGGTTTTAATTGTGCATTAGGGGCTGAACAGTTACAACCGTACTTAAAAAGATTGTCAAACAATACTAGTTTTTATACGTCTGCATATCCAAATGCAGGATTGCCAAATGCTTTTGGGGAGTATGATCAGTCACCAGAAGAAATGAAAACATTAATAGAAGATTATCTAAAGGATGGGATTCTAAACATAATTGGTGGATGTTGTGGAACTACTCCTCAGCATATTAAAGGTATTGTAGAAGTAGCCGAAAAATATCAACCGAGACAATTAAAGGTAGCGGATCTATAATTTAATAGGAGTTTAAAAGGATAAGTACGTATGAAGAGATATTTAAAATTATCAGGATTAGAACCATTAATCATAACACCTGAAAGTAATTTTATAAATGTTGGAGAAAGAACAAACGTAACAGGATCGCGTAGATTTCTTCGTTTAATTAAAGAAGAAAAATATGGAGAAGCGCTTGCGGTAGCACGTGATCAAGTAGAAGGTGGAGCACAGATTTTAGATGTAAATATGGATGAAGGAATGTTAGATGGTGTTCATGCGATGGTTACATTCTTAAATTTAATTGCATCTGAACCAGATATTGCTCGAATTCCAATTATGATCGATAGTTCTAAATGGGAAATTATCGAAGCTGGATTGCAAGTGGCGCAAGGAAAGTGTGTGGTAAATTCTATTTCTCTGAAAGAAGGGGAAGAAGCTTTTATTCGCCAAGCTAAGTTGATTAAAAGGTATGGAGCTGCAACTATTGTAATGGCATTTGATGAGGTTGGACAGGCTGACAATTATGAACGTAGAATAGAAATTTGCGAACGCTCTTATCGAATTTTAGTAGATGTTGTGAAGTTTCCTCCTGAGGATATCATTTTCGATCCTAATATTTTCCCTGTGGCAACAGGAATGGAAGAGCATAGAAAAAATGCAATTGATTTCTTTAAAGCTACCAAATGGATTCGAACAAATCTTCCATATGCCAGTGTTTCTGGAGGTGTAAGTAATGTATCGTTTTCTTTCAGAGGAAATAATGTTGTTCGAGAAGCAATGCACTCGGCTTTCTTATATCACGCCATTCAACATGGAATGAATATGGGAATTGTGAACCCGACAATGTTAGAAGTTTACGACGAAATTCCTAAAGATTTATTAGAGCATGTTGAAGATGTACTTTTAGATAGAAGAGATGACGCTACTGAACGTTTATTAGATTTTGCAGAAACTGTAAAAGGAATTAAAA